>JARRQO010000100.1:2945-14643 GCA_037381685.1 Deltaproteobacteria bacterium
ATGGACACCGGCGGCTTCACCCGGGAACCTTATTGGCGACCGCCTCGCCAGACTTTCTGGAATTATCAATTAGTTGAAGTCCTGGTTTTTCTCTTTCTCATCGTGCCTTCCATGCTCCTATCCCTGTTTGTCAAGAGCAAGTTGGGCATGGTGGGCTTCGTGTCCGTGGCCAGCGCCACCATCGTCCGGGACCTGGCCCTGGTCAGCCTGGTCTTTTATTTCATCTGGCGCAACGGCGAATCTCTCCGGGATCTGGGCTGGACCTGGGAAAACGGCGGGCGCGAGGTGTTTTTAGGAATAATCCTGTTCGTGCCTTTCACTTACACCGCCCATTTCCTGGAAAAATTCCTGCGGCACGTTGGCCTCACCGCGCCGGTCGGCACGCCTGCCTTTTTGTCCCTTCACGGAACCGGTGAAATCGTTCTGGGAATTGCCTTGGTGGTGATCGTCGCTTTGGCCGAAGAGACCATTTTTCGAGGCTATCTCATCCTCCGCTTTCAGGGCGCCCATACGGGTCCCCTGGCGGCCGCGGTGCTCTCTTCGGTTATCTTTTCCCTGGGCCACGGTTATGAAGGGACCGCCGGAATCATCACCGTGGGCTACCTGGGGCTGATCTTCGCCCTCATTTACCTCTGGCGCGGCAGTCTGTTAGCCCCGGTCATCATGCATTTCTTACAGGACTTCAGCGGGATTGTCGTCCCGGTTCTGTTCAAGTAAAGCCTGGCCGGACTGAACCAAAAACCTTGGCGATTAGGATTACTCATGACCACCATTCGTACCCATAAAGAAGTTGAGCCTCACCTGTTCGTGGTCCTGGGGGCCACCAGTGACCTGATGCGGCGCAAGCTGCTGCCGGCTCTCTACAAGTTGCGGGCCGCAGGGATCAGCCCCACCCCCATGATCATCCTGGGCGTTTCCCGGCAAACCGGGCTGACGGATGACGACTTTCGGGCTCTGGCTCGCGAGGCCCTGAAATCAGTCGAACCGCCAAGTGAGTTGGCTGCTCACTGGTGCAACCGGTGTCTTTTCTTTCAGGGGGTGGGGGCAGGGTCCCCCGAGGATTTCCGCGCCCTGGCGGCCCGCGTTCAGGCGCTGGAGCAGGAGCACCATCTGTCCGGCAACCGGGTGTTTTACCTGGCCCTACCGCCCCAGGCTTATATGCCGACCATCGCCGGACTGGGCCAAGCCGGGCTCAATCAGGCCCCGGGATGGATCCGGCTGGTGGTGGAAAAGCCCTTTGGCAAGGATCTAGATTCCGCCATAATTCTCAATCAACAGATCCACCGGTATTTCGACGAATCCCAACTTTATCGCATTGACCATTACCTGGGGAAGGAAACTGTTCAGAACCTCTTGATTTTTCGGTTCGCCAACGCCATTTTTGAACCCCTGTGGCACCGCAATTTGGTGAGGAGCGTTCAGATTACCGTGGCCGAAAGCCTGGGCGTGGAAGCTCGGGCCGGCTATTATGACCAGACCGGAGCCCTCCGGGACATGGTCCAGAATCACCTCACCCAGCTTCTCACCCTCACCGCCATGGAGGTGCCGGTGGCCTTTGACGCCGAGAGCATTCGCGCCGAAAAAGCCAAGGTCTTGCGAGCCGTGGGGCCGGTTCGGCCTGAAAACGTGATCTACGGACAGTACACCGCCGGGCGCCTCGACAACCGGGAAGTGCCGGGTTACCGGGAGGAGCCGGGGGTCTCCCCCGATTCCCATACGGAAACTTTCGTGGGCCTGAAGCTTTTCGTGGAAAATTGGCGCTGGGAAGGGGTGCCTTTTTACCTGGTGACCGGTAAACGCCTGGCCCAGCGCTTCACCCAGATCGCCGTGACTTTCCGCTGCCCGCCGGTGTGGGTCTTTGAGCCCCACTACAAAGGCACTTGCAGTCCCAATGTCTTGGTGTTCACGGTTCAACCGGATGAAGGCTTTGATTTGCATTTCGAAGTGAAGACCCCGGGAGAGCCCCTGCGGCTCAAGACCAAGCGTCTCCGCTATCGCTACTCCGAAGAGTCCGTCTCTTTGCCCGAGGCCTACGAGACCCTGCTCCTGGACATCATGATTGGCGACCAAACCCTGTTCGTTCGGGCCGACGAAGTGGAGTGGGCCTGGCGCCTCTACGCCCCGGCCCTGGACCCGCCCGAGGAGAAGGTACTTTCCTACCCGGCGGGCTCCTGGGGCCCTCCGGAAAGGGACCGCCTGCTGGAATGGCCGGAACCGGCTTTGCTTTATCGCTAGAGTATGGTAGTTTAGAGACCCAAAGTCGAGGTTAAATTCGAGACTTCTCGAAAATCTCTTCATCTGTCATGCTGAGGGAGCGAAGCGACCGAAGAATCTATTAAGTACAAGGAAGTACAAGTAAATACGAGATTCTTCGCTGCGCTCAGGATGACAAAATGGCTTTTCGCAGACGTCTAAATTCGAAAGTCGCCCAAGGCGGACGCCCAGGTCCGCTACTAATTTTTTTAGGAAACTTTATGTGGGTTGCGGCGGTGCAGCTTAAGGCCACGCCGGATCAAGAGGCCAACCTGGCCCGGGCCGAGGCCTTGATCGAGGAAGCCGCCTCCCAAGGTGCGCAACTGGTGGCTCTGCCGGAGCATTGCGCCTGTTATGGCCGCGTCGCGGACACCACCGCCGCGGCCCAGCCCCTGGACGGCCCTTTGGTGAGCCGGTTTAAAAAGCTGGCCGCCAGGTTAAGGATTTTTCTCCTGCCAGGCTCCTTTCTCGAGCGCACCCCCGGCAAGGCCCGGCCTAATAACACCAGCGTCCTCATAGACCCCCGGGGCCAGATCATCGCCTGCTACCGGAAGATGCATCTCTATGATGTGGATGTGCCCGGCGGTCCGGTCTACCGGGAATCGGAGTGGACCCAGCCGGGCGAGGAGGTAGTGACCGCGGCGCTGCCGGGCCAGCCTTTTACGGCCGGGCTGGCCCTTTGCTATGACCTGCGCTTTCCCGAGCTCTTCCGGCAGCAAGTGGACCAGGGAGCCAATCTTATCCTCCTGCCATCGGCGTTTATGGCCGCCACTGGCCGAGACCATTGGGAAGTGCTGCTTAGGGCCCGAGCCATCGAAAATTTGGCCTATGTGGTGGCGCCAAACCAATATGGGGAGCATGCGCCGGGCCTCAGGAGCTACGGGCGCTCCCTCATCGTGGATCCCTGGGGCACGATCCTGGCCCAGGCCCCGGACGGCGAAGGAGTCATCTGCGCCCGGCTTGATTACGAACGGCTGCAGCACCTGCGCCGGAGCCTGCCGGTCCTGAGTCACCGGCGGCTGCGCTGAACCCGGTAGGGGCGGGTTTCTGCGAAAGGATTCCATGCCCGAAAGTTGGCCTAAATCACTGGCCCGCTCGCTCTTCCGCGGGTATCTCAGCAAATTCCCCCTGCGAGACGGCAAGGCTTGGTTGTATGCCCGCCTACATGCCGGGCTTACCCCGGTCGAGCGCTTTGCCACGGTGCGGCTGGACCGGGGTTTTCGGATGAAGCTGGATCTAAAAGACCCGGAGCAGTTGAAGGTTTATTTTTACGGGCATTACCACGAGCGCTACGAAGCCGATCTGGTGGCGCGGCTTCTGGAAAACGATGACGTCTTTTGGGATATCGGGGCCAACGTGGGCTATTTTAGCCTGGTGGCGGCCACGGCTTTAGCCGGCCGCGGCCAGATCATCGCGTTTGAGCCGGGCCGGAATGCCTACGCCCGGCTTACGGAAAATATCTCGTGGAATGTCTTTGGCAATATCAAGACCTACCCCGTCGCGGTCAGCGACGCCGAGGGCGAGGCGGTGCTCCATGTTTCCGGTGATATTGCCGACAGCAGCGCCAGCCTTTTTGCGGCGGGCAGTCCCGAGGCCGGCCGCGAGGTCTGCCGCACGGTGGCCCTGGACCGGTTCAGGGAAGCCGAGGGCTTGCGCCCTCCCAGCCTGATCAAGCTGGACGCCGAGGGTGCGGAACTGGCCGTGCTTAAAGGTGCGGCGAGGCTCATCTCCCAGGCCCCGCCCCTGTTGCTCATGGAAATGGAAGAAAAAAATCTCAGGGCCGCTGGCGCCAGCAAAGTGGCCATCCATACGCCACCGCCGACCTCGACGCCGTTAAAGGCCGGAATATTTTCTGGTTCATTCCCGACCTCGACGTCCACCGCCGCAAAGCCCAAAGGCTTCCGGTGCAGGACGGTTACCATTAATTTTCCCGCATTTGATGCCCGCCGCCAGAGACGGAGCGCCAGATTAACCGAATTTTGAATCTGAGACTTCAGCAGAATGACAGATGAGGTGTATTTCGCAGAGGTCTCAACCTTGAATTTTGCGGGTCAGCTCCTGGCCGGGGCCGCTCAGACTAAAGCTTGGGGCTGCAATAAATCGATATTTTCCAGAAGCTTTCCAATTCAGGTTACTGCGGAGATCCGTTTTGCAGGCTCCGCGTGGTGATTGCAAGATGTCCGGAGATCAAGTATATACTGACCAACTCCGGCTGGCCCCAAAAGAGCGTTATCCACGACTTGATCCGGTTAGAAAGTTGCAGTTCGGCATTATGCGGCATAAGGAACCTGTTTTATGACACCCAGCGAGGTTGCGCCCCCAACTAACTTTATCCGCCAGATTATTGAAGAAGATCTGAAAAACCGGAAGAATGACGGCCGGGTGGTCACGCGTTTTCCCCCGGAGCCTAACGGTTACCTGCACATCGGCCACGCCAAGTCCATCTGTCTCAATTTCGGCCTGGCCGCGGATTACCACGGGGTCTGCAACCTCAGGTTCGACGACACCAACCCCAGAAAAGAGGAGCAGGAGTACGTGGAATCCATCCGGGCGGATGTGCACTGGCTGGGGTTCGACTGGGAGGACCGGCTCTTTTTCGCTTCCGACTATTTTGAGCAGTTGTATCAATACGGTCTGCACCTGATCAAGGCGGGCAAGGCCTATGTCTGCGATTTAAGTGCGGAGGAGGTGCGGGCCTACCGGGGCACCCTGACGGAGCCGGGCCAGGACAGCCCCTATCGCCAGCGGTCTATGGAGGAGAATCTGGACCTGTTTACCCGGATGCGGGCCGGGGAGTTTCCCGACGGCTCCCGGACCCTCAGGGCCAAAATCGACATGGCCTCCCCCAACTTGAACATGCGGGACCCGGTCTTGTACCGTATCAAGCACGAAAGCCATCAGCGCACCGGCGACGCCTGGTGCATCTATCCCATGTACGATTATGCCCATCCCCTGTCCGACGCCCTGGAGGGGATCACCCATTCCATCTGCACCATGGAGTACGAGGACCACCGGGTGTTGTACGATTGGATGGTGGAAAACTGCCCGGTGCCGTTTCGGCCCCGCCAGTACGAGTTTGCCCGCCTCAACCTGTCCTATACGGTCATGAGCAAGCGTAAGCTCCTGCGATTGGTGAATGAAAAGCTGGTGGCCGGTTGGGACGACCCCCGCATGCCCACCCTGGCGGGGATGCGGCGCCGGGGTTATACTCCTGAGGCCATCCGCACTTTCTGCGAGCGCATCGGGGTGGGGAAACGGGAAAACCTGGTGGACCTGGCCCTGCTGGAATTCTGCGTCCGGGAAGACTTGAACCTCCGGGCACCCCGGGTCATGGGGGTGCTCCGGCCGCTCAAGGTGGTCCTGATCAACTATCCCGAAGGGCAGGTGGAGGAATTGGAGGCCGTGAACAATCCCGAGGACCCGGCCCAGGGGACCCGGATGGTGCCCTTTTCCCGGGAACTCTTCCTGGAACGGGAGGACTTCATGGAAGAGCCGCCCAAGAAGTTCTTCCGGTTGGCTCCAGGCCGGGAGGTGCGCCTGCGCTACGCCTATTTCATCAAGTGCGAGGAGGTAATTAAGGACCCTGCCACCGGGGAAGTGGTGGAGTTGCGCTGCACCTATGACCCCGCCACCCGGGGGGGCTACGCCCCGGACGGGCGGCAGGTCAAGGCCACCCTGCATTGGGTGTCCGCGGCCCACGCCATCTCAGCGGAGGTGCGCCTCTATGACCGCCTTTTTACCAGGCCGGTTCCGGGTGAGGAGCACGACGGGGATTTTAAGCAGGATTTGAATCCCGCTTCGTTGCAGATCCTGACCTCCTGCCGGCTGGAGCCCAGCCTGAAAAACGCGGTTTGGGGGAACTTCTATCAGTTCGAACGCCAGGGTTATTTCTGCGTGGACCGCGGGGATAGCGCCCCCGGCGCCCCGGTCTTCAACCGCACGGTGACCCTGAAGGACGCCTGGGCCAAGATCCAACGGGCGCAGAAGCAGAGATAATCCAGAGACATCGGGATGCGCAGGCAAACCAACCGGGCCTGGGGGCCCGGTTTTTTTGCGGCAGTAGTTTTTGATTTCAGAGAAAATATTTCAATTAGCGCCCTTTCTTAACTTTCTAACTGCCTGCCCCCTCTAAGTAAAGTAGCTTACAAATAAATTTTCCCCAAGATTGACACCCTCAGCCGAAATTCTTATTTTTGCTTTACTGTGATTTCAGTTAATTTCGGGTGAGGGAGGCCGGGCAATGGTTTATCATCAAGCTTACATAGGTCCAATTATCGCCATTATTGCGGGGATTCTCATTTTAGCCATTCCCAGGCTTTTGAATTATGTTGTAGCTATTTATCTGATAATTGTGGGCATATTGGGGTTGATGGCAATGCATTAATGCCAGACTTACGCCGCCCGCAGGGCTTCCAGCAGCGGCAGGCGAGCCGCCTTCAGCGACGGTAAAAAGCCTCCCACCAGGCCCATGCCCACGCCGAACAGCAGGCTTTTGACTATGATCCCTGGAGTCAGGGCGAACTTGAAGGTGAGTTCGGCAAAGCTGGACCAATTGACGGTGGATAGCGTCAGGAAATTCAACAATGAGGCCGGCACCAGGCCGAAAAGCCAGCCCAGGAAGCCCAGAAGCATGGATTCCAGCAGAAACGCGGCCAGAATGTGATGGCGCTTGAATCCTAAGGCCCTGAGGGTGCCGATTTCTGAGACCCGGGCCCCCACCTGGGCGTACATGGTGACCATAGCCCCCAAAATGGCCCCCACCCCGAAAATCCCGGTGAGCACCAGACCCAGCACCCGGATAAAGGTAGCCAGGCGCCGGGATTGGTTTTCATAGAATTGCACCTCCCGCAGTACCTGGACCGGCAGGCGGGGGTCATTCTCCAGGCGAGCCTTGAGCGCCTCAAAGGCCCCGGGGTCTCGCAAGCGCAGGACCACTGAAGAAAAGGCCGTGCGCCGAAAGGCCGCCAGCAGGGTTTCCACGTCCCCCCAAAGCTCGGAACTGAAGCCGGTGTTGCCCGCGTCCATAATCCCCACCACCCGCCAGTTACGCATAGCAAAATGCAAGGTTTCCCCCAGGCCGGCCCCCCGAAAGCGGCGGGCGATCTGGGCCCCGGCCACGATCTCGGTGGACCCGGGCTTCAGGAAGCGCCCGGCCGCCAGATGCACCTCCCGCCGCAACTCCGGCGACACGGGCTGCACCCCCCGAATGATAACATTGCCCGGCAGGCCGCTGGCCCGCTTGGGCAGGTTGATGAGCACGATGGCCTCCGGGGCCACCATCCGGCGCCCCTTTTTGTCCAGGGCCACTTCCGGCTGAGCCCCGATGATCCCGGCCTGAGAACGGTCAATGGCGCTCTGCACCTCGGATTCGGACCCGGCCCGCAGCACCACCACGTTGTCATAGGAGCCGGTGGCCACCAGGGTGCGGCGCAACCCTTCGGAGAGCATCAGCACTGCGGCGAAGACAAAGACCACCAGCGCCATGCCCACCGCGGTGAGAAAGGTGGTCAGCCGCCGGGCCAGGAGATTGCGATAGCTATAGGAAAGCGGAATAGGCATGAGGGTTCATCAAACAGAATTATTGGTTAATTATAGCAGCAAATAAGCTGCGATTCTTTAATCAAAAGAAAGCCCGGGGTTTCAGGTGATGTTTTCAGGAATTCCGGGACACGGCCCGGTTTCAATAAGCCGCGAAGTTATTTAAGCAACCCCGCCCGCGAGATAAAAGTTAAGTTTTTCGGCAGAGATGCCGATAAATAATTAACTACAACCGAAAAGGGCAAACTTCGCCGAAAGGGGAGGGCGCAAAGTCTCCGGCCTACAGGCAGAGGGCCAGGTAGCGGGATTGCCGACGTGGTAAGAATTTACCTTTCTGTAATCCTGCTCCTGTCATGGTGATAACCCTCGATTCTTCTCACTCTTAAGCGCGCCCTTTGGTTTTAGCTCTACGGGAGGACAAATCCGCCCGAGGTCGCGGTAGCTTAAAAGGAGAAAGCCCCCAATAGCTGCGACTGGCGGACCTGAAGTTGAGAGATCGGCATGAAGACCAGTAAGTTCATAAGTGATAACCAGGAAGATTGCCTCAATAGATCCTGCGCCAAAGTCCAGGAAGAAGAATTCTCCCGGATTTTGGATTTGAGAAAAAATCTGCAATTCAGCGATATGCTAATCAAACACTTAAGCAATTATCTGGGTTTGGGGTGGCATCTGGCGGTACTTAATTCTCAGAGCCAGGTCCAGCAGTTGATAAATTTCCAGCAGCCTCAGGAGAGCTGGTCCGAAAAATTAATCGAGCTTGGACTGGATGGCGTTGAGGTAAATGTCGGGGTGCGCACCGGCTCTACCTCCCGTTTGTTGATCCTGGAGGTCCGCAAGCAAGGCCGGACGCTGCCTTTCCGGCGCGAAGATTGGTCATCCAATTGCGTAGCCGAGGCGGGAGTCCTTTTTGAGCACCATTACTATGAAGTTCCTGAAGGTTGGCTGCCACCTCCTTCTTTTGTCCTGGAACCCTTTGAGGTCAAAGTGTTTGGGGAAGGAGACCTGGTACTGGCGCCGCCTTCCCTGGAACCTCGGACCCAGGCTAACTGGCGCTGGCTCAAGCCTCCCTGGGACAGCCCTCCCGGCCCGCCTTCTGCCATTCTGAGGAAAATTATCCAGGTTGCCGCCCCCGATGCGGCTACCTGCCTGCCAGCCCCGGAAATCCCCTCCTGGGAAGAAATCTACCCCGCCATCGTCTCCCATCCCACTTTATTGCAGGCCCTGATGAGTCCGGCTCCTTCTTCGGAAAGCTATTACCAACGCTTGCTGGAGGCGGCTTTGGCCGGAGGGCTTCAGGAACCTCAATTATTGCTGGGCCTCCTGTGGCATGCTCCTCTGGGCGATGCCCAAAAGCGGCCTCTGGGACAACAATATCTCCAGCAATTGCTCCATCGCCAGGGTTTGGCTGGGGAGCCTAACGTACAGGGGCCTGATGATCAAAGGGGGCATGATACCTCGCCAGTCGGCTCCCAGCTTCAGGCTGTCCGGGAAAACCCCCGGCGCCTCGTAGATTCCCGCCAGGGTTCCCAGCTTAGGGAGGGCGACAATGGCAGCCGCCCCTCATTCCGGCCTGCAGCCCCAGCCCCAGATTGGCGCGACGAGGAGCAACCGCCGCAAAACCCACGACCGAGCGGCTTCACCCAGGGCAACTGGGAATTTGGCGGAAGCTGGCAGGAATTATTCCAAGCTTCCCAGGAAAGCCTGATTGTCGAGCGGCATCGCTATGAAGCCATGATCTATGAACTGGGAAAACTGCAAGTCTGGCAGGAAATTTGCCGACAGGAGCGCCGGATAAACCAGAGACTGCATAGGAAATTAGAGGCGCAATTTGCCCGGGAAGTGGATTTTCTGCGCAATTTATTGAAGACAAATTCCTAGCCCGCAATGGGGGAAGGAGCGGAGGAAGCCGACTTTATGAAAATTATGAAAGCGCCCAAAAGCCCTACTTCTGTGCCAATTCCCAACCAGGGAACTCCCGGGGCCACTTCGGACTTTTTCCTGGAGATTGAGCCTAACGGTCAAGGCAAGTCCTACCGCTTGCCGGTGCGGATGAAAGATCTGGCCGACGAAGGAGTCATCCTGGAATTGCCGGCCCTACCCCCTGGATTGGAAAGTGAGGCAATATTACACCAGGAAGGCACTATCTATCTGGCCCCGGATGGGTTTTCCAAGGAGATCCAACTACGCAGCAAAGTGGTGTGGGTCCGCCAGCAGGATTCCGGGTCCCCTTACCTGTTGGGGCTGGATCTGGGAGAAGCCGACTTTCGGGCTCGCCGCTCCCTGGAAAATTTAATCGCCCGCCCCAAGGATATGTCGGACCTTTGGACCTATTGGGACCAGTCCCAGACCAAACCGGCTGGCAATAACGGCCGCATCACTTTTTATGTTGGCGCCGGGGTTTTGGTGGGCGGGCTGGCGCTGAAAGTCGCCCTACCCGATTCTTACAGCGCCATGGCTATCATCATCGCTTTGCTGGGGAGTTATGTCATCGCCGGCACTTGTCTGTGGCATTGGTGGCGCCGGCGCAGTATCCCCAAAGAGAGCTGAAAATTGTGGGGCTTAAGGGCCCCTGATAAGAAATTTTTACTGCAAGAGCCGGAGGAAAATGAGATGTTTGCGGATTTCAACAAAAAGCTCTGGAGCATCGGCGGCGGCAAAGGCGGCATCGGTAAAAGTGTCTTTACCCTGGGTCTGGGAATTGCTCTGGCCCGCATGGGGAAAAAGATCATCCTGGTGGATGCCGACCTGGGCGGGGCCAACCTGCACACCCTCATGGGAGTGCGTTTTCCGCCGGTCACCCTGGAGGATTTTCTGTTAAAGCGGGTAGAGCGCCTGGAAGACATCGTTATTGACACCCGGGTGGAAGGGATTGGCCTGATCTGCGGAGCGGATGATATTTTGGGGGCGGCCAACCCCACCTATAACCAGAAAATCCGCATCTTACAGCAGATTGAAAACCTGCCGGCCGATCTGGTGCTCCTGGACCTGGGAGCCGGGACTTCCTTTAATATCCTGGATTTCTTCAATTATTCCCACGGCCGCATCTGCATTATGACCAATCAGGCCACCTCTTTGCAAAATGTCTATGGGTTCATCAAGAGCGCCCTGTACCGGCAAATCACCCGGGAGTTTGCCAGAGATCACGAGATGTTGCGCCTGGTGCTCCAAAGCGAGGCCAGCCCAGCCGACAGCAAGATTGATTCCGTGGAGGAATTGCTGCTTCAGTTGCCGGAAGAGGGTGAGGACCGTATGAAGCGGCTGATGAGTCTCCTGAAGAAGTTTCAACTTTTTCTGGTGATCAATATGGTCAGGGAAGACCCGGATCTGCAGGCCGCCCGGATCATCGAAAAAGTCTGCGGCTCTTTTCTCAGCGTAGTGCCCCAGATCCTGGGGCATCTTTCCTTTGACCCGGAGATTGAAAAGGCGGTCAACCAGATGGTGCCTTTTCCCCTGAACCGGCAAAACAGCCCGGCGGCCCTGGACTTACAGGAACTGGCGCTGAGCGTTTTGGTGCATTGCCAAGACCAGCCGGACGCTCTCCAGGAAGTCCGGCCGGAAACGCAACTCCCGGCTGAGGAGGCTTCGGGTTTCCGGGCCTGATACCGGGCGCCCTCCACAAACGGCAATAACCCCGAGGCGCACTGCAAAGTGCGCCTCGGTCATATCGGCGTTTTCCCCTGCAACTTGAGCCTCTTAGCAAGTCTTTACATCTGTCTTCTGACGAGTTAGAAAAAATTCCCTTTAGTTCCTGTTTCCTCTAAAATAATAAAGCAAGCGCCTCAGGGAAATCCTGGCCATCAGACGGGGCTTGGCCGTCATCGACCGGAATCTCTCCATGGGCACAGGCGGGGTCCTCTATGGCGAACTGGCCTCGGCCCTCTATCAGAAAGACGCCCCCATAGTCACC
>JARRQO010000101.1:0-14860 GCA_037381685.1 Deltaproteobacteria bacterium
CCGGAAAAAAATCGACCCTATGAGTGCGGCATAATCCCCACCGGCTGGGCGCGCTTCCGCTACCCGGTGCCCTTTTATATGGTGGCCGTCTTTTTCCTCATCTTCGACGTGGAAGCCGCGTTCGTCTTTTCCTGGGCCGTAGCCATGGAGGATTTAAGCTGGCGCGGCTGGCTGCAGATCACCTATTTCATCATCGTACTGCTCTTAAGCCTGCTTTATATCTGGAGTAAAGGAGGACTCGATTGGCGGCCCACCGCGATATCACGTCGGACAAACCCGAAAGCCTGATCCTCCGCCGCATCGACCAGGTGGTTAACTGGTGCCGGGCTCACAGCTTCTGGCCGTTGTTTTTCGGGCTGTCCTGCTGTTTTATCGAGGAATCCATAGCCCTAACGCCCCGTTATGACCTGGCCCGGTTCGGGGCCGAAGTCTTGCGGGGCTCACCCCGGCAGGCCGACCTGCTGATCGTCTCCGGCACGGTCTTCAAGAAGATTGCGCCAGTGGTGCTCCGGCTGTACGAGCAGATGACGGAGCCCAAGTGGGTCATCTCCATGGGCTCCTGCGCCAACAGCGGTGGCATGTACGATTGCTACCGCGTGGTCCAGGGAGTGGACCAGATAATTCCGGTGGACTTCTATATCCCTGGCTGCCGCCGGCCAGGTGGATGGGAGTCCCGCTCCGATGACATGTGGACCCCGCCCCCGGCCCGGATCGAGTTATCCGAAGCCGACAAGAGCCTGGCCCAGGAGCTCACGGAAAAATTCGGGGACGCGGTTAATCCCGAAACCGCAACCTCCGATATGGCCTCCTTTAAGGTATCTCCGGACCGGGTCAAAGAGGTGCTGCGTTTTCTCAAGACGGAAGCCACTCCCCGGTTTCGCTGCCTGACCGACCTCAGCGCGGTGGATGAATCCACCCGGCGCCACCGCCATAACTACCCGGATTTCACCCTGGTCTACCACCTTTTGGCCTTTGATCCCCCCACCCGGGTGCGGTTGAAGGCCCCCCTGACCGGCGCCGACCCCATCGTCAGCAGCGTCACCGATATCTGGCCCTCGGCCAACTGGTATGAACGGGAATGCTTCGATATGCTCGGCATCCGCTTTGACGGCCACCCCCGGCTCTGGCGCATCCTAATGCCCCACGATTGGGAAGGGCACCCTTTACGGAAGAGCTACCCGGACCGGGCCACTCATCTGCCGCCCTACACCCGGAAAGCCGCGGTCAAATACCAGCCCGTGGACGCCGGCCAGTACATGCAAGGCCGCCTGGGAGAAAAGGAATTCGTCCTCAACGTCGGCCCCCATCATCCCAGCACCCATGGTCTCATCCGCTTCATCCTGGCCTTGGACGGCGAAGAAATCGTCGATCTGGACACGGACATCGGCTACCACCACCGCGCCGTAGAAAAAATCGGCGAGCGTCAGAACTGGAACCAGTTCATCCCCTATACCGACCGGACCGATTATTTAACCGGCGTGGCCAATAACTTGAGCTACCTCCACACCGTGGAAACTCTGGCCGGCATCAAGGTCCCGGACCGGGCCCAATTTATCCGGGTAATGCTCACCGAACTGTTCCGCCTGAGCAACCACCTGCTCTGGTTTTCCACCCACACCATGGACACCGGCGCCATAACCCCCACCTTCTATGCTCTGGCCGAGCGGGAAAAAATCATGGACATCGTCGAGCTGATCACCGGGGCGCGGCTGCACCCGTCCTGGTTCCGGCTGGGGGGCGTAGCCATGGACCTGCCGGACGGTTGGCAAGGGTTGGTGGACGACTTTGTCAAGGGCTTCGGCAAAGTCCTGGATGAATTGGAACTAGCCATTACCCGCAATCCCATTTGGGAAGTCCGGACCCGGGACATAGGCGTCATCTCCCTGGATGAGGCCATGGACTGGGGGGTGACGGGTCCCAACCTCAGGGCCTGCGGCCTCGAATGGGACCTGAGGAAAAAGTTTCCTTATTCCGGCTACGACGCCTTTGATTTCGACATCCCCACCGCCACCACCGGTGACTGCTATGGCCGCTACCAGGTGCGCATGGAGGAGATGCGCCAGAGCCTCAGGATTATCAAACAGGCGGCCGACCAGATGCCCCCCGGCCGTTATGTCACCGACGACTACCGCTACACCGTCCCCCAGAAAGAAGATAGTTTAAAAGATATCGAAAGCCTGATTCACCATTTCATCAATGTCACCCGGGGGGCCAAAATACCCCAAGGCGAAGCCTACACCGCCACGGAACATGCCCGGGGTGAGCAGGGTTTCTATGTGGTCAGCGACGGCCTCAACATGGCTTACCGTATGCGCATCCGCTCTCCCGGATTCGCCAATATCCAAGCCCTGCCCCTGATGACCGTGGGGCATATCATCCCTGACCTGATCGCCATTCTTGGCTCTCTTGATTACGTCATGCCGGACATTGATCGGTAAGAACTTATGATACCGGACGAATTGCGACAACAGCTGGAAACCCGAATCAGAGAGGCCGAAGCCCCTCGGGAACAGGCCATCAACGTCATGTATGAAATTCAGCGGCATTACGGCTACCTCACTGACGAAGGCCTGGAGGAAGCCGCGGCCCTGTTGGGAATGACTCCCCTGGAGCTGGAGGAGCTGGCCACTTTTTATGATTTCATCTACCGGGACCCGGTGGGCCGCTTTGTCCTGCACGTCTGTGACGGCGTGGTCTGCTGGATGTTCCATGAAGGGACCTTGTTTGATTACTTATGCCAGAAACTGGGAGTCTGCGCCGGGGAGGTCAGCGCGGACGGCATGTTCACCGTGCTGCCCACCGCCTGCATCGGCTATTGCGACGCGGCCCCGGCCATGGTGGTCAACGGCCGCTTGTTCGGCAATCTCACCCCGGAGCGCCTCGACGACATCCTGGAGCAGTTAAAATCCGAACCTTGCGACATCGTGCTGTGCAGGTAGATCAATGAAATACGAACAGGTCCTCTTCAAAAACCGCCAGGACGGACGCCCGGCCACCCTCGAGGAATATCGCGCCAGTGGCGGCTATCAGGCTTTGAGCGACGCCCTGCAAAAGAACTATACCCGGGATGATTTGATTAAGATGCTGAAAGAGTCGGGATTAAAGGGCCGGGGCGGCGCCGGCTTCCCCACCTGGCGCAAATGGACCTTTTTGCGGGCCGATGCCCCCCATCCCCGTTACATCGGCGCCAACACCGATGAAATGGAGCCCGGCACCTTTAAGGACCGGACCCTGGTCAATATCGACCCCCACCTGGTCATCGAAGGCATCACCCTGGCCGGTTACGCCAACAAGGCCCAGAAGGCCTTCTATTTTATTCGCCCCACCTACGAGATCGACGCCCAGCTTGTGGAACGGGAAGCCCAGGCGGCCCGGGACGCGGGGTTGTTGGGCAACAATATCCTGGGCAGCGACTTTTCCTTCGACATCATCGTGCACCGCAGCGCCGGCCGCTACATCTGCGGTGAGGCTACCGCCATGGTCAACGCCATCATGGGCAACCGGGCTCACCCCCAGAAAACCGTGCACATGACCGAAACCGGCCTGTGGGCTAAGCCCACTATAGTCAATAATGCTGAAACCATGGCCTGTATCCCCCTGATAGTGCGAAACGGCGGCAAGTGGTTTAAAAATCTGGCCCGCACCGAAGACGGCGACGGCAACCGGCTCTACTGCATCAGCGGCAAGGTCAACAAGCCCGGCTGTTATGAACTGCCCGCGGGCATTCCCTTCCGGGAGATCTTGGAGGAGGTCGCCGAAGGGATGTTGCCGGGCTCCGAACTCAAGGCCTTCATCCCTGGGGGCGCCTCCACCACCTTTTTGCCCGCCAAATATATTGACGTGCCCATGGATACCCAGGGTTTGAAAGATATCGGCCACCGCTTGGGCACCGGCGCCATCATGGTCTTTGACCAAAAGACCTGCATCGTGGGCGCCACCTTGAATTTGATCGAATACTTTGCCCGGGAATCCTGTGGCTTTTGCACCCCCTGCCGGGAAGGCTTGCCGTACATCCGGGACCTGCTGGGGCGCATCGAACGAGGGGAAGGCAAAGAGGAATATATCACCATGCTCCGGGAAATGGGCCACCTTATGAACCATGCCTATTGCGCCTTTGCCCCCGGCGCCGCAGAGCCCTTGTTAGGCATGTTGCAATATTTTGAGGACGAAGTCAGAGAGCATATCAGCCAGCGGCAGTGCCCCTTTGAGGGGATGGATCGCCCCTCCCGGCAGCTCTGGTATCCCCCTGAGGAATAGACCCGGCCATGCCCAAGCTGACCATCGACAACCGCGAAATCGAAGTCCCGGAAGGCACCAATGTCTTGGAAGCCGCCGAAAAGCTGGGCATCATGATTCCCCGGTTCTGTTACCACCCGGCCCTGGGGTCCATCGGGGCCTGCCGGGTCTGCGCCGTCATGTTTTTGGAGGGGCCCGTGAAGGGATTGGAGATAAGCTGCATGACCGCGGCCAAAGACGGCATGGTGGTTTCCACCACTCACCCCGAGGCCGTGGAGTTCCGCCGCTATGTCATTGAGTGGCTCATGCTGAACCATCCCCTGGACTGCCCAGTGTGCGACGAAGGCGGCCACTGCCTCCTCCAGGATACCACCGTCTCCGGCGGCCACAGTATCCGGCGTTACCTGGGCCCCAAGCGCACCTATCATAACCAGGACCTGGGTCTGTTCGTCATGCACGAAATGAACCGCTGCATCCAGTGCTGGCGCTGCCGCCGCTTCTACCAGGATTTCGCCGGCTACCGGGACCTGGGGGCCATGGGGATCGGCAACCGCACTTATTTCGGCCGCTTCCAAGACGGCCCCCTGGAGAGTCCTTTTGCCGGCAATCTCATCGATGTCTGCCCCACCGGGGTCTATGTGGACAAACCCTCCCGCTACAAGGGCCGGCGGTGGAATTTTGAGCGGGGCCCCTCGTTGTGTATCCACTGCTCCCTGGGCTGCAATCTGGTGGGCAGCGCCCGGTACCGGGAGATGGTGCGCCTGGAGGCCCGGCTCCATGAGGCCGTAAACGGCTATTTCATCTGCGACCGGGGCCGCTACGGCTTCTATTATGCCAACCATGCCGACCGCCCCCGCACCGCCCGCCTGCGGGATCAGGAAGTCCCCTGGGACGAAGCCCTTGCCGCGGCCGCCGATGGCCTGAAACGCATCAGCGAAGCGCACGGCCCCAGTGCGGTGGCCTGCCTGGGTTCCCCCCGCAACAGCCTTGAGGCTCAGGGGGCCCTCAAGCTTTACTGCCGCACCCACGGCTGGCGGGACCCCCAGTTCTTCTGGGACCCGGGGCTTGAGCGCAAGGTCAGGACTGCCGTGGCCCGCCTGGATGAGCGCCTGGCGGTCTCCCTGCGGGGTCTTGAGACCGCGGATTTCATCCTGGCCCTCGGCGCCGATCCCATCAACGAGGCCCCCATGCTGGCTCTGGCCCTGCGCCAAGCCGCCCGGCAAGGCGGCAGGATTGTGGTTCTGGACCCCCGGCCGGTGTTCCTGTCCTGCGATTTTACCCACCTGGCGCTGGCCCCCGGCGGGCTTGAGGCCGGGCTCGGCGCCCTGGTTAAAGGCGCGCTGACGCCTGAGCAGATCGCCGGTTTGCCAGAGCCGGCCCGAAAATTTTTTGACGCTCTGCCGGACCAATATCCCGGGGACCCGAACCTGGCCGAGCCTCTGGGGACCCTGGCCCAGGACCTGCAGCACAGTAAAAACCCCGTGGTGGTTTGCGGCGCCGACATCGTCCGGGAGACTACCCCGGCTTTTGCTGCGGACGCGGCCCTGCTCCTGCAGGCCGCGGGTAAACAGGCCGGCTTGTTCTATTTGTTGCCCGGGGCCAATGCCTTCGGGGCCGGGTTGATTCTGGCGCCGGAATCCCCCGAAGCCGCCGCTCAGCGTCCCGCCGCCCGCTGGCCCTGGGGCGCGGCCGGCTTGGGAGAACCCTTAGGGCCCGGCCAGCCCGCTGACAACGCCGAGGCCATCCTGGAAGCCATTGACCAGGGAGAGATCAAGGCTCTGGTATTGGTGGAAAATGACCCCTTATGGGAGTCTTATGATGAAGAGAGGGTAGCCTGGGCCCTGGACAAACTCGAGCTTCTGGTGGTCCTGGATTATCTGCCCTCGCCCACCGCTCGCCGGGCCCACGTGCTGTTGCCCACCCTCCCCCTGTTCGAGCGGACCCCCGCGGTCTTTGTCAATCAGGAGGGCCGGGCCCAAACCGCGCCGCCGGTGCTTCTCGGGGGTATGCCTCTGTCCCAGATGAGCCCCGAGTTACATCCGCCCCGGGATTATCTTAATTATGTCCCGGGTGGCGAGCCCCTCACCCCGGCCGAGATTTTCCGAGAGCTGACCCAGGCCGCCACCCGGCTCCAAACCATGGGCCAAGTGAACCTCTGGGACTGGCTGGCCCGGGGAAACCCCGTCTTTAGCCGGCTGGCCGCGCTGGACGCCCACCCCGAAGGTCTGCGCCTGCTCCCGGAGGCGAGCTCCCAGTCCGATTTTGCTGCTAGCCTGCAGCCACCCGAAACCCCGCCTGCCGGCCAGGTGGAACTCTTGCTGGTGGACTGGACCTTCGGCACCGAAGAACTGGCCGCCTACTCGGACATCCTCCAGGAGGCCGAAGCCCTGCCGGAGCTGGCCTTGCATCCCCAGGATGCCGAGAAATCAGGGCTGCGGGACGGCAACCGGGCCGCCCTCCACCTCCCCAAGGGCTCCTTCGCGGTCAAGGTGAAAGTCACGGCCGCCATGGCCCCGGGGGTGGCGGTACTGCCCCGGCACCGCCGGCTGGATTGGCGCAAACTCTCAAAGATGCCGGTTTATCTGACCCCGGAGCACATCGACAAGGTACAGGGATGATCCCATGAGCATCTATATTGCCGGAATCATCTTATTGATCGTCAAACTGCTGGTGGTGCTGGTGGCCCTGCTTGTGATCGCCGCCTACCTGATCCTGGTGGAACGCCGGCTCCTGGGGTTTCTGCAAATCCGCCTGGGGCCCAACCGCGCCGGTCCCCAGGGAATTTTGCAGCCCCTCGCCGACGCCATCAAGCTCTTGGTCAAAGAAGATTTCATGCCCACGGGCGCGGACAAATACATTTTTCTTTTTGCCCCCGTGGTGGTGGCCGCCACTGCCATCCTCATTTTTGCCGTGATCCCCTTCGGACGGGGCTGGACCTTCCACGGACGCCCCATTCCCGCGGTCGTGGTCGATCTCAACGTCGGTTTGCTCTATGTCTATGCTCTGTCTTCCCTGGCGGTTTACGGCATCGCCCTGGGAGGCTGGGCCTCCAATTCCCTTTCCCTGGTGGACATCGTCAACGCCCAGGCCCGTTACCCCTTTATCCTGTTCCAGCCGGTGGCCTTCGTCATCTTCTTTATCAGTTCGGTGGCCGAAACCAAGCGCATTCCTTTCGATATCCCCGAGGCGGAAAACGAGCTCATCGCCGGCTATCATATGGAGTACAGCGGCATGCGCTTTGGCCTCTATTTCCTGGGCGAATATGTCACTATGGTAACTCTGGGGTCCGTAGTGGCCGTCTTTTACCTGGGAGGCTGGCGGGGCCCTTACCTGCCGCCCCTGTTGTGGTTCCTGATCAAGGTGGGGATCGTGGCCTTTGTCATTATCTGGATCCGGGGCACCTTGCCCCGCTTACGCTACGATCAGCTTATGCATCTGGGCTGGAAAGTCTTGATCCCGCTGGCCCTGCTCAACATCATCGTTACCGGCGGGGCCATGCTGGCGTTGGGGTATAAGCCCTAATCCCTGCTGATCAGCTGGGTGTGTACAAAAAGTCATCACAGAGATATTAATGCTTCGTTGTGGCCTTAAGGCCGTGATGGTTCCTTAAATCTTAAAGAGGATTCTTATCCGGGAAATCCAACGATGCAAGAGAAACGCAACTGGATGCAGAGAAGTGGCCGGGCGGTGGTCGGACTGTGGAATGGCTTTACCATCGTGCTGCGGCATCTCTTTCGCCGGCCCGTCACCGAGCAATACCCCGAATACAAGCGCCCCTTGCCGGAGCGCACCCGGGCCCGGATCATCTTGACCCGCGACCCTGACGGTGAGGAACGCTGTGTCTCCTGCTACCTGTGCGCCGCGGCCTGTCCGGTCTCCTGCATCTCCATGGAAGGCGAAGAACGGGCCGACGGCCGCCGCCGGGCCAGGTGGTTTCGCATCAACTTCGCCCGCTGCATTTACTGCGGCCTGTGCGAAGAGGCCTGCCCCACCCTGGCGATCCAGTTGACCCCGTTCTTCGAATTTTGCGAGGCCGACCTCCTCACCATGGTGGCGGAAAAAGAGGATTTACTGGTAGACCACGGCGGCAAGCATCGCGACTACAATTTTTACCGCCATGCCGGGGTGGCCATGGTGGGTGAAAAAGGCACCCACATCAATGAGGCCACGCCGGTGAATCTCAAAACCAATCTTCCTTAAGGAGAAGGAATCACGCGCCCTGGGCGCGGCCGGGAACCCGTCATGAACATCTATGCCGTTATTTTTTACATCCTGGGAGTCCTGATCGTGGCTTTCACGGTCATGGCCATCACCCGCCGCAACCTGATGCACGCCATTGTTTTCCTGGTGGGTTCCTTCATCGCCACGGCCGTGCTGTTCTATCTGTTGGGCGCGCCCTTCCTGGCCATCATGGAAGTGGTCATCTACGCCGGCGCCATCATGGTCCTGTTCCTGTTCATCGTCATGATGCTGGAAATCGAGCCGGAAGAAAGAGACTGGTGGGCAGGTTTGCGGCCCTGGCTTTGGCCTCTGTCGTTGATGGGAATCTCTCTGGCCGTGATATTCGTGTACCTCATCTTCGCCTCGGGCAGCAGCCACACCCTGCCCATGGTCATGGCTTCGCCCCTGGCCTTTGGCCGGTTTCTCTTCGAGAAATACTGGCTGGGGGTGGAGATTGCCTCTTACCTCTTGTTCGTAGCCCTGGTGGGTGCCTTGTACCTGGGCCGGGGCGAAGAAACCGGAGGCTGATTTATGGCTTACGTCGTGCCTTTCAGCCATGTGCTTGTCCTGGCGGCCATCCTTTTTCTCTTGGGGGCCGTTTGCGCCCTGGCCCGCCGCAATCTCATCATGATCCTCATCGGCGTGGAAGTAATGCTCAGCGCCGCGGGCCTGGTTTTTATCGGGGCCGCTATGCGCTGGCAGCAGTTGGACGGGCAGGCCTTCGTCATCTTCATCATGGCCGTGGCGGCCTCCGAAGTAGCCATTGGCCTGGCTTTAATCCTTTATTCCCGGCGGCGCACCGGTACCATCAATGCGGACCGCTATAATCTCATGAAGGGTTAACGTGACTGTCATCCTTTTCATCCTGCTGCTGTTTCCCCTGGCCGGCGGTGTCATCAACGCCGTTATCGGCCGGCTGCTGCCCCGGAGGGTCTCCGAGGTAATCGCCTGCCTGGGCGTGGTAGGAGCTTTTGTCATGGCCGCTATCGCCTTCGGCCTGGGCGGCTGGAAATCCCTGCATCTCATCTTTTTCGACTGGATCAAGGTGGGAACCTTTTCCGCGGCCTTCGACGTCTATTACGATCCCCTGGCCGCGGTCATGATCCTCATGGTCACCTTCGTCTCCAGTCTCATCCATATCTATTCCGTGGCCTTCATGCGGGAGGATACCGATTACGTCCGCTACTTCTGCTATCTGAATCTCTTTGTCTTTTCCATGCTGGTCATCGCCCTGGCGGACAGTCTCCTGTTCGTCTATCTGGGTTGGGAAGGCGTGGGCTTTTGCTCCTACGCCCTCATCGGTTTCTGGTATACCAACCTGGACTATGCCCTCGCCGGCCGCAAGGCCTTCATCCTGACCCGCATCGGCGACGTCACCTTCGGCATCGCCCTGGCCCTGTTTTTCTATTTCTTTCACAGCTTCTCCCTGCAATACATCAATGCCCACGCCACCACCCTGAGCGTCACCATGGCCACCGTTTTCGGCCTGCTGCTCCTTTGGGCGGCCATGGGCAAATCGGCCCAACTCCCCCTGACCGTCTGGCTGCCCGACGCCATGGCCGGTCCCACCCCGGTCTCGGCCCTGATCCACGCCGCCACCATGGTCACCGCCGGCGCCTATCTCCTCATGCGGCTCTTTCCGGTGATCCATCTTTCGCATATGGCCATGCTGGTCATTGCCGGCACCGGCGCCATCACCACGCTGTATGCCTCCTTTGCCGCCCTGGCCCAGGTGGACATCAAAAAAGTCCTGGCCTACTCCACCATCAGCCAGGTGGGCTATATGATCCTGGGAGTGGGGGCCGGGGATTTCGTCGGCGGCTTTTTCCATCTGCTGTCCCATTCCTTCTTCAAGTCCCTGCTCTTTTTAGGCGCCGGCTGCATCATCCAGGCCTGTGACGAAGAGCATAATATCTTCAAGATGGGCAACCTGCGTCGCCTGTTGCCCCATGTCTACTATCCGTTTTTGATCGGCTGCCTCTCCCTGGCGGCCTTCCCCATGATCGGCGGCTTTCTCAGCAAAGACCGCGTCCTGGAGGCCACCTTCATCCATCCCGCCCCCATCTATAAGGCCTTTTGGGCCATCGCCTTTCTCGCGGCCCTCTTGACGGTGGTCTACACCTTCCGCATGTTCTTCACGGCCTTTTTGGACCGCCCCGACGGGCGCACGGCCGACGAAATAAAGCCCATCCCCCGGCTCATGACAGTGATCCTCTGGCCCCTGGCCATCCTGGCCTTTTGCGACGGCCTCCTCAACCTGCCCTTCGGCCCCATCAGTAACGGGCTGGCCAAATTTCTGGCCGCGGTGCCCGGCGCCCGGGTGGACCTGGGCGCGCCCGCCGCGGTCTCCTGGGGCCTGGGACTGGGCGACGCGGCCCTGGTGCTCGTGGTACTGACGCTGACCTATTTTGTCTTCCGGCGTCCTCGGCCCGACTTCTGGGGCTCGCTTAATGAGACCTTGTTCACCGCCTTTTACCTGGATTGGCTCTATCTTAACCTCATTGCCCGGCCCTATGAGCGCTTCGCTGCGGTTTTGTGGCGCGACGTGGATGAAAGGGGCATAAATGCTGGTTTTGAAAATACCGCCGGCGGCTTCAAGGTCCTTTCCAGCTTAATGGGACTGTGGACCAATGGCAAATTGTCCACCTATCTGCTTATGCTGCTTCTAGGTCTGACCGCCATGCTGACGGTCCTGATCCTTAGTTGGCACTGGTAACCAGCCATGATGCTTAACTTTCCATTGCTGTCCATCGTCGTCTTCTTTCCGCTGGTCGCTGGTTTCCTCTGCCTGGCTACCAGCAACCGCCAACTCCTGTGCCGGTCCATCGCCCTGGTCATCGCCGTGACCGAATTGGGGTTGGTGATCTCCTTGGCTACGATAAACCCCCACCCCGTGGCCGGACCCACCGGCACCTGGATGCTGGTTGAAAGTCACACCTGGATTCCCAGCCTGGGGATGCGCTACAGCCTGGGCATGGACGGCATCAGTTACCTGCTTTTAGTGCTCACCGCCTTTATCAACGTGCTTTGCGTCCTCATCTCCTGGCGGTCCATCATCCATCGGGTGGGTTCCTTCCACTTCTTCCTGTTATTTCTGGAATCCAGCGTCATAGGTCTGTTTCTGGCCACCGACCTGTTTCTCTTTTATCTATTCTGGGAAGTCCAGCTTATTCCCATGTTTTTCCTGGTGGGCATCTGGGGCCACGAACGCCGGGTGCACGCGGCCATCAAGTTCGCCCTCTTTACCCTGTGCGGCGGCCTCCTGATGCTCTTGGCTATCATCGGTCTCTACCTCCTGCATGGGGCCCAGACCGGGGTGTACACCTTTGCGTATAACGAGTTGATCAAGACCCAGTTGAGCTCCACGGCCCAATTCTGGCTCTACGCCGCGTTTCTGTTGGCCTTTGCCATCAAGATCCCGGTGGTTCCCCTCCATACCTGGCTGCCGGACACCCACACCCATGCCCCCACCGCCGGCAGTCTGGATCTGGCCGGCTTGCTGTTGAAGACCGGGTTTTACGCCCTTTTCCGGTTTGCCTTCCCCCTGTTTCCGGACGCGGCCCGGGCCTCCCTGCCCATTCTTATCGGCCTGGGTCTGGTGGGCCTGTTCTACGCCTCCTGGCTGGCCCTGTCCCAAATCGACGTCAAGCGCCTGGTGGCCTACTCCAGCATCGGCCACATGGGCATCATGGTCGTGGGCGTGGCGGTCTGGAATATGATGACTTTGAGCGGCTCCATTTTGCAAATGATCAACCACGGCCTGTCCACTACCGCGCTGTTCATCATGGTGGGCATGATTGATGAACGCCTGCACTCCCGGAAATTCGAAAACCTGGGGGGCCTCTGGTACAAAATGCCGGTCTTTAGCGGCTTTTTCCTGTTTTTTGCCATGGCTTCTCTGGGCCTGCCGGGCCTGAACAACTTCGTGGGCGAAATTCTTATCATCATCGGCACCTTCCAGGTCCATCCCGTCATCGGCATCTTAAGTTTCGCCGGCCTGGTCTTTGGCGTGATTTACATCTTGAGAATGGTCCAGGATACGATCTTCGGCACCCCCGTCAAAGAGCACCATCATGTGCTCTTTGACCTGGACTTCCGGGAAGGATTCACCCTGGTGCTGCTGGCCCTGCCTATCCTGTTTATCGGTTTGCATCCCGGACCGGTTTTGCGCCTCCTGGATCACCCGGTGCAGCATCTGCTGACCCAGTTCAGCGCCATCGCCACCGTTGCCACGGGAATGTAATGGGGCATTTTAGGAGACCAAAACCATGAAAATCCTGCTCGTTTATTACTCCATGTACGGCCACGTCCTGAAGCTGATCCGGGCCGCCGCGGCGGGGGCCGCCAAGATCGAAGGCGGCGGAGTGGAAATCATGCTGCGCCGGGTCGAAGACCTGCCATACAACCTCCCCAAGGTGCAGAGCAGCAAGCACGCCCAGGAGGCCCTGGCCCAACAGCAGGACATCCCCATCGCCACCCTGGATGATCTGAAAATCGCCGACGGGGTCATCTTCGGCACCCCCACCCGCTACGGCAATATGTGCGCCCAAATGAAACAGTACCTTGACCAAACCGTCGATCTATGGCTGGCCGGCGCCCTGGAAACCAAGCCCGCAGGCCTGGTGGTTTCCACCGCCACCACTCACGGCGGCCAGGAGACCACCGCCTTGACCATGATGGTCCCCCTGCTGCATCTGGGCTTCATCATCGTGGGCGTGCCCTATTCCGTTCCGGGCATGCTCCACACCGAGGGCCGGGGCGGCACTCCGTATGCGGCCACCACCGTGGCCGGGTCCAAAAATGAGTTGACCCCCGCCCCGGAGGACCTGGCGATCGCCCAGGCCCTGGGCCGCCGGGTCGCAGAAGTGGCCCGAAAACTCAAAGGCTAAAATCCCCGGTAGCCCAGGCTTACCAACCTGTACCCGCGGGAACCTTGAACCTCGAACTCTTAACCTTGAACTTTGAACCTTGAACTGCTTGTGAGGACCTCATGGCAACCGACTGGATCGGCCTCCTCCCCATAATCATTCTCTCCAGCGGAGGCGTCATCATCTTCCTGGTCGGCGCCTTTTGGCGCAGCCGGCCCCGGGACCTGCTCTTTGCCCTGGCCCTCTTAACCGCGCTGGCCGCAAGCGTGGTGACTTTCCTGTTGCCCGCGGCCCGCCCCAACTTCGCGGGTCTACTGGACCTGGGTGGCTACGGCCGGTTCTTCATCTTTCTGTTGCTGTTCATCACCATCGTCACCCTGCTCTTCCTGCGCCAGTACAGCCGCACCCACGGCTTTTCCGGCGATGAATTATACGCCCTGCTGATTTTTTCCGTCCTGGGCATGGTCTTCACCGCCATCGCCACCAACTGGGCCATCTTTTTCCTGGGCCTGGAGCTCCTGTCCCTGGCCCTTTACGTGCTCATCGCCATCAGAAAGGGCGAACCTTACGGCAATGAGGCCGCCCTGAAATATTTTATCATGGGCGCGGTGGCCTCGGCCTTCCTGACCTTCGGCCTCGGCCTGCTCTATGCCATGACCGGGAACCTCCAGATCGCCGGCTCCCTGGCCGCAGCCCAGACCTATCCCGACCACCTGCCGGTCATTCTCATCGGCCTGGCCTTCCTCATGGTGGGCATCGGCTTCAAGATTTCCATCGTGCCCTTCCACCTCTGGACCCCCGACGTCTACGAGGGCTCGCCCGCCCCCATCACCGCCTTTCTGTCCACCGGTTCCAAGGTGGCCCTGTTCGCGGCCCTGCTGCGCTTTTGCCTGCTGGTAGCGCCCCCGGTTTGGGACTACGCCTGGCCGTTTTTCTGGGCCCTGGCGGTGCTCACCATGGCGGTGGGTAACCTCACCGCCCTGTATCAGACCCACGCCAAGCGGCTTTTGGCCTACTCCTCCATTGCCCAGATGGGTTACCTGTTTATGACCCTGGTGGCCATCAAGCAGGGCAGCCTGCCCGCGGTGATGTTTTACCTGGCGGTTTATGCCATCATGGACCTGGGAGCCTTCGGCATTATCGGCACCTTCTCCAAAGCTCCCACCTTCGGCATTAAAGGCACCCTCTCCAAGACTCCCACCGACCTGGAAAAGCTCACGGACTACCAGGGCTTGGGGTATTCCCATCCCTGGCGCGCCGCCATCCTGGCCACCTGCCTCATCTCTTTGACCGGCCTCCCTCCCACCGCCGGCTTCATCGGCAAACTGGTGCTCTTCCGGGCCGTGCTCCACGCCAACTTCATCACCCTGGCCGTGGTGGGTATGCTCACCGTCATCCTTTCCATTTACTACTATATAAATTTCGTCGTTCATCTCTATATGCACGAACGTCATCATCGGGGCCGCCTGCCCAGCCCTGATGTGGCCATCGGCCTGGCCTGCGCCGTCATCCTCCTGGGCATTCTCTGGCTGGGC
>JARRQO010000102.1:0-5269 GCA_037381685.1 Deltaproteobacteria bacterium
GACCGTGAATCAGAGTGGCGCCGCCCCGGATGGCGGCCGCCACGTGAATGGCCTCGGTCATTTCCTCCATATTGGAGCCGGCTTCCAGGGACCCCCGGGTATAGGCGTCGATGCAGTAGGGGCATTGGACTGCATGGGCCACCGCCAGGGCGATGAGGGCCTTTTCCCGGCTCGTCAGGGCCCCGGCGCTCATCACCCCCTGGTAGTAGTTCATGAAAATATCATAGAGATCGGGCCGGTATTTGCCGATCTCGCCAAACCGTTCCAGATCGTTTTCTTCGTAGTAGTGCGACATTTTCTCCTCGATGAACAGGCGGTGCTAAAGCTGGACCCTTCCCCGCACTCCGGGGGTGGCGGCAAGATTCGGCTAGTGAAGGCGCGGGCCCGGAAATCCACCGGGCCCGGAACGGTTAAAACCGGGTAAAGCCTGTAAACCGGTACAGGTCGCCCATCAACTCCTCGTATTCGCCTTTGAGCTTCTGGTAGAGGCGGGCGTTTTCCATGGCCAGGGCCGCCTGCTCCGCCAACGAGGAGATAAAAGTAATTTCATCGTCGCTGAAGTCCCGGGGTTCGCTGGTATAGATACGCATGACTCCGATGACGGTGCCCTTGAGGGTAATGGGGACTGAGAGAATGGATTTGATCCCCTCTTCCACCGACTCCTTGACATAGGAGGCCCGGGGATCGCTGTCCACCTCATAAATGGACACCGCCTTGCCCATCATGGCGTCAGTGACGGATTTGTCGGTGGTCACCGGCCCCTTGGTGATGTACCGGTCACTCAGGCCGTAAGAGGCCACCAGTTCCATCTGCTGCCGCTTTTCATCCAGCAGGCGCACCGCCGCGGCCTTGATATCCAGGGCGGTGGTCACGGTTTTCACCAGGAGACTGAGAACCTTCTTTACATCCAGGGCCGAGTTGACCGCCTTGGAGACTTCCAGTAAGCCCTTGAGGAAGTTGAGTTCCCGGGTGCGGGATTCATACATCATGGCGTTGCTGATGGCTTGGGCCCCCAGTTCCGCCACCCCGCAGGCAAAATCCACCTCCTCCATGGTAAATTCCCGGGGCTCCGCGGTCACCAGGCGCATGACGCCGATTACCTTGCCCTTGGCTACCATGGGGATGGCCACCAGGGTGGCGATGCCTTCTTCCCTGGCCTCCTGGGGATACTGCATCCGGGGGTCGTTGACCGCGTCAAAAATGGCCACCGGCCGCCCGCTTAACGCCTCGGTGACACTCTTGTCCAGGTCCACCGGGCCCTTGCTGAGGTACCGCTCGCTCAACCCGTGGGACGCGGCCAGCTCCAGCCGGTTGGTCTTGGGATTGACCAGCCGGATGGTGGCCCCCTTTAAATTCATAACCTCGGTAATCTGCCGGACGATATGGTCCAGCACTTCATCCACCGACAGGGTGGAGCTCAAAATCTTGCTGATCTCCTGAAAACTCCGGAGATACATTCTCTCTTTAAACGCCATATCGCCGCCCCTCCCTTACTAAACCTGAAAATTGGTTAAATTGTCCCAAAAAATTCAATGACTCCTGCAAAATAGACCTCTTTGCTTTATTGTTAACCATTTTCCGCTCATCCGGCAAGGTTGCCGGTCCCAGTTTCTTTCCGGTTTGCATCATATCACCTTCGCGGCTGAGGCGAAATATTTATACCTTTTGCCAAAAGTTTTTTCCTACCCACCTCACTCTCACTCTCTCCCCCCGGGATAAAAGGAAGAAACTCTTGGCAAACGCGATAAAATTCCCAGCCCCCACCCCCTGCCTTGCCGCTTGTCGCCGGGTTTATAATGATCAACTTTGTCGTGAAAGCGTCCTTTCTGACCCAGCCCGCCTTTCATAATCATTGTCATTCTGAGGGAGCCTTGCGACCGGAGAATCTCTTAAAGGCCCCTAGCCGGGTAGCTAAGGTGCGCCCTGCGCACGATCCATCCACCCAACGCGCCCCTTAAGGCGAGTGCCTGGGGATCAGGAAACCAAAGAAAAAACCCCGGTGATTATCTTACCCCTGCACTGATGATGGTTTTATTTCCGTGCAAGGGTACCCAAAGCCCAAATAGTGATTAATTTAATATTGATTAAATTCTTATCTAGGAATTAGCCAAGGGTTCCACATCTTATTACCTTTTGCCGGGGATAAGAAAAATTTTTTTGGCCGCAAAAAACTCTGGAGGACAGGGCCATGCCGCCACCCCTGACCACCATTAAACAAAATCTTCAGGTAAATTTTCATTACACAGTGCATTTCACCCGGGACCTGTTTGCCCCTGACAATCACGTGCTTATGAACACGGTGGCTTCGGATGCCGCCACCGCGCCCAGCAAACTCATGGTAGTGTTGGATCGGGGCGTGCAACGGCATCATCCCAAGCTTCTGCACAAAATCGAGGCCTACTGCCGGCGCCATTCCGAAACCATCACCCTGGCGGGGGCTCCCGTCCTTTTCGAAGGGGGCGAGCAGATCAAAAACGACCCCCTTTACGTCACCATCGTCCAGCAGGCCATCCACGCCGCCGGTCTCTGCCGCCACTCCTACGTGGTCGCCATCGGTGGAGGCGCGCTCATCGACTTGGCTGGCTTTGCCGCGGCCACGGCGCACCGGGGCATCCGGCTGATTCGGGTGCCCACCACGGTCATGGCCCAAGCCGATGCCTCCGTCGGCGTCAAAAACGGCATCAATGCCTTCGGCAAAAAGAATTTTATCGGCACCTTCGCCCCGCCGGTGGCGGTGTTGAATGACGTCGACTTTCTGCCCACCCTGTCTCAGCGGGACTGGATCGGGGGCGTGGCCGAAGCCGTCAAGGTAGCCCTGATCAAAGACGCACCTTTCTTTGCTTACCTGGAGGAGCACGCCGAAGCCTTGGCGGAACGGGATTTGGACCTCATGCAGCAAGTAGTCTACCGCTGCGCCGTACTTCACCTGGATCACATCGCTCACGGCGGCGACCCCTTTGAATCCGGCTCCTCCCGCCCCCTGGACTTCGCCCACTGGGCCGCCCACAAACTGGAGCACTTGAGCGGCTACGAGTTGGGACACGGCCAGGCCGTGGCCATCGGCATCGCCCTGGACTCCACCTACGCCTATCTTTCCGGACTTCTCCCCCAAAACCAGTGGCAGCGGATACTCACCACCCTGAGAACCCTGGGCTTTGACCTCTACGACCCCTGGCTGGATGAGCGGCACGGACTCCTGGAGGGCCTCAACGAATTTCGTGAGCACCTGGGCGGCCGCCTCACCATCATGCTTCTCTGGGATCTCGGCCAGGGGATTGAAGTGAATGATATCGACCTGGATCTGATGCGCCAGAGCCTGACAGTTTTGCGGGATACCACGGCGGCCTCTCCCGGCTATGGGGCCCGGATTGCGGTGCAGGGAGCTCATCGGCCGGGGCTGCGTCCCTTGGCCTCTACCAAACTCCGGCAAGATCATTTACTATCAGCAAAAAAAGGCTAACCTCTGGTCGAACTTGTCTACTGACTACTGACCCTTAAACTTCAAGGAGCAACCCGTGCAAATCGGCCCGGCCGGCTTTTTCCACCTGACTTATTGTACCAAGATTCATCCCGGCCACGGCTGGAAGGAATTATTGGCCAACCTGCGCGGCTATGCCCCGGCCCTGAAGACCCGGCTCTCCCCCCATGCACCCTTCGGCCTGGGGCTGCGCCTGTCCGCCGCGGAAAGCCGGGAGCTTTTGGCCGCAGACCGCCTGGCGGAATTCCAGGATTTCCTGGAGCAACACGGCCTCTACGTTTTTACCCTCAATGGCTTTCCCTACGGCGATTTGACCGGTCCTACGGTGAAATCCCAAATTTTCGCCCCTGACTGGCGCACCGAGGCCCGATTTCTCTACACCCTGGACCTCATCGAGATTCTCCGCCAACTGCTGCCCCCCACCGCCGAAGGCTCTATTTCCACCATTCCCCTGTCTTATAAGGCCTGGATAACCCCAGCGGACCAAGAGGCTTGGGCCCTGATGACCCGGAATTTGGTGCGGGTGGTAGCGCGTCTGGCCCAGATTAACCAGGAGGAAGGCAAGCTCATTCACCTGGACCTGGAGCCGGAGCCCGACTGCCTGTTGGAAAGAAGTGAGGAGGTGGCGGATTTTTTCCGGGAGTGGCTGCTTGGCGCGGGCGCCCACCTTCTGGCGCAAAACCTGCGCATCGACTTGGGCTCCGCCCGCCAACTTCTGCTTGAGCATCTCCAGGTGTGCCTGGACACCTGCCATCTGGCAGTGGCCTACGAGGACCCGGTCACCGCCCTGTCCAACCTGGCGGAATACGGCATCCGCGTGGGCAAGGTCCAGATCACTGCGGGCCTCCAGGTGGACCTGCCTTCGGAAGCGGACAAACGGGAAGCCCTGACCCGGCAACTGGAGCCCTTCACCTTCTCTCCTTACCTGCACCAGGCCATCGGGCATCACCTCGGCGGCCAGGAGGTCCGGTTTCCCGACCTGGCCCCGGCCCTATCCTACCTGGCCAAAAACGGAGGCCGCCACTGGCGCATCCACTACCATATGCCCCTTTATGTGGAACACTACCAGCACCTGGCCTCCACCTGGAACGACACCCGAACGGTCCTGGCTTTGCTCAAAAACCGGATGTTTTGCCGCCACCTGGAGATCGAAACCTACACCTGGGAATGGCTGCCACCGGAACTCAAGGTGGACCTGCTGGACTCCCTCCACCGGGAATACCTCTGGGTGTTGGAGGCCTTGAGCCTGTAGACCAGGCTGCGCACCAGGCCTCCCACGTTGCCCAAGATACCTTTCCGGCGGGCCGTCCCCATTACCCCGGTGAACGGACCGTGCGCCTGACGGTGGCTTCGCGGCCCGGGCTGCCTGCCCCGTTATTCCGGCCGGCCGGCGTTACCCCTGCACTCTCGAGGCCGGCTCAGGGTGCACCCGTGTTATGGCCCTCCGGATGACGCAATCGTCCCAGGCGATCTTGGGCACGACAAGCCATTGCAACACCGGTATTCTCTGTCAGCCTTGACGAAGTGAAAATCTGAAAATATTGGAAACGAGATTCGCATCGCTCAGAATGACACCTTGGTCATAATTGAAGTTTTCAAATGGCTTGGAGGCTTCAACATGCCCGGTTACCCAAACATCTTGCTCGTCAGCTACCAGACCTACCGTCAATTATCTGGGTGGAACCTTCCTCCACTGGCCTCTCCCACCTGCATGGCGCCCTGAATGAAGCGGGCTAAAGGTACTTTGACCCGGCCTCAAGTTATCTGAGCTTTCAGGCTGGTTTTTCCGGC
>JARRQO010000102.1:5316-13660 GCA_037381685.1 Deltaproteobacteria bacterium
GGTTTGACCAAGAACAGAATGAAGTATTGGGCCCTATGGTTGACAAGCTGCTGACCATGATGGGAGCAGCCCGGGATGCCTTCAATCGTCATAGCCGCGCCAGCCTCCTGGAATTGATTTCCTTCCAGGAGATCGTGGCGCAGGACTTCCCTGACATGGGCCGGCAATTGAGATCACTAAGCGCCCGAAAATCGGAAAGCGAACAGCAAGTCCTGAACCGGTTGCAGAGCGTCGTCAATCACCTGGGGATCATCGGCGACAATATCGGCAGGTGTGCGGACCCTCTCAAGCAGAAAATTCGGGACGGGGTCCTGTTCTCTGAAAAAGCCGTGACCCAGGCCAACTTTCTCTTCGATCAGCACGCCGGCATGATCCGCTCGGTGCTGGATATCGTCAAAACCGATAATGATTTTCTGAAGAAGTACCTTCTGGAGGAAGGCCAGAAACTGGGCCAAGCCGCGCTATCCTTTGCCACGGAGCACGAAGACCGCATGATCGAGGGTCTTTGCATGCCTGAGGCGGCCCCTATCTTTCTGGCCCTGATGGATCGCATGAGCACCATCGCCCAGCACGAAGTGGAGATCGCCACCCTGCTGGCTAAGAAGCCTTAAGGAGCAACGTTTCGACAGGGAGACGATGAGGTTTTGATAATCATGGTAGCCGGGGAAAGTTCCTGCGAGCCTTTTCCGGGCCGACAATTTGCTCGTTAAAGGACAGGTGCTGACCCCGGGGAACCACGATGCCGGAAAATGAAAAGCTATGCCGCTGCTCCACGAGGTTTATAGGCTGGGTCCAGCAGCATTACTGGCTCATCATTTTAGTGGCGCTGGCGCTTAGCGCCGCGTCCGTCTATTACACCCTTACCCATTTAACTGTTCAAACCAGCCGAAAACAGCTCATTTCCAGCAACCTGAGCGCTGGTCGTGGGACTCTGTTGGTCAAGGCAAATGCACTCCTGAGGCCCTGTCGTGTTCGTTTCGCCAGACCCTGCCGGGTATCGCTTACGCCGGCTTGGCCGCGATGCTGTCTTTTCTGCCCCTGGCCTTTGTGAACTTCAGGGGCCTGTCGGAGCTGGGCATCATCCTGGCCCTGGGAATCATGGTCATGCTTCTGGCTACCCTGGTGATGGCCCCCTCCCTGGTCCTGGCCACCCAGAAATGTGTTTCCACCGGGAAGCCTCACAAATGTCCGGGGGCAACGCATGCCTTCCTGCGGCTCAGATGGGCCCGGCCGGGAGTTATCGTGGCCCTGGGAGCCCTTATCGTGGGGCTGGGGATTTTCAGCCTTCACCAAGTGCGGTTCGACTTGAACCCCTTGCACCTTCAAAATCCCCATAGTCAATCCGTGATCTGGGAAATGAAGCTCTTGGAGGAATCCAGATATGCCACCACCTTCGGACCTCTGACCGCTTCATCCTTAGCGGAACTCAAGACCAAAAGCGAGCGTCTCGAACAACTGCCCACGGTCGCCCACGTGGATTCGGTGCTGTCCTTTTTGCCATCCCACGTGCAGGAAAAGCGGCCCTGGTTAGAGGCGATGGCGCCAGTTCTAAACACCATAAACTTTCCCCGGAAAATTTCTGCTTTCTCCAATCCCCAGCAAGTGGCCGACATCCTGGGCAGAATCAACTTCAAAATGGCTGAAGCCGCCAAACACCTGGAAAAGGAAAAGGCCGCCACCAAGGCCCAGATTGAAGAAACGCACCTGCTGATCAATCAAGTTATCCCCCTGCTTGACCCCGCCTCTAATCCCCGAGCCGTTCCCCGGTTGCGGGATTTTGAGCGTCGATTTTTCGCCGATCTGCATGACAAATGGAATCTGTTGCGCAGATACGAAAAATCCGCCTTGACCTTGCCGCCCATGACCCCCGCGGACCTGCCCCAAGCGGTCCGGGAGCGCTATATCTATCATGGGACCTATTTGATCCAGGCGTTTCCAGCCCAAGATATTTGGAACTTTGGGCCCTTGAAAAAGTTTGTGTACAGTCTCTGGAAGGTGGACCCGAATGCCGTGGGCGACCCGATTTTGCTCTACGTCTTTACCCTAAGTTTCCGCAATTCCGTACTTTGGGCGAGCGGCATTGCCGTCGCCCTCATTGCGGTTATGTTGGCGATTTTTTATCATTCCTTCAAGATGGCGATGCTGGCCCTGATTCCCTTATGGGTGGGGGCCAGCCTGACCTTGTTGTTGATGTGGCTCACCAACCTGCCTTTCAACCAGGCCAATGTCCTGTTCCTGCCGCTGATTTTAGGGGAGGGCATCGAGTTCGGCATCATTATTCTGACCCGCTGGCAGATGGAAAAACCGGCTCGGGACATCACTCTGCCGGCCAGCACCGCCAAAGGGGTGGCTTTGGCTGCCTTGACCACCACCGTGGGCTTCGGCAGCCTCATGGTCTCCGGGGACCGGGGGACCTTCAGCCTGGGGCTGCTGGCCACCATCGGCAGCCTGTCCGTGTTGTTGGCTTCCTTGAGCATTCTCCCGGCCTTCCTCAATTTCATGGGCAAACGGTTGCGGCCGGCGCGAATCCGTTTTTTCTCCCTGCTCGGCTCTCCCGAAGTAAAAGCCAAAAAGTCCAACCCGAAGGCCAAATAGCCGGTCTTGGGCAGGCGCGGAAATGCGGCTTTGTCACCGGGGCCCTTACCCTTAAAGTTTCAAGAAGTCCAACAAATCCAGGTGGTCCTTCAGGTGGTATCGGGCCGGCAGGGCGGGATTCCTGTAAGCCGCGAAGGGCACTCCTGCGGCGGCGGCCACTTCCAAATCCAGGGCCGCGTCCCCGATGTATAAGGCTGCGCCGGGCTCGGTGCTGAAGTGGGAGAGAATTTTTAAGAGGCACTCCGGATGGGGCTTGGGCCGGCTTACATCATAAGCCGAAATGGTCAGGTCAAAAAGGGCGGCCAAGTCCAGTTGGGCCAGCACCGGGGGCAGGCTTTTGCCCCGATTGGTGGCAATGGCGGTGCGATGCCGGGGCCGCAGCCGGGCCAGCACCTCGCGGATGTGGGGCATCGGTCTTAAGAGGGCCAGAAAGGGATCGTTGTTGATGGTCCTCTGATAGACTTGGGCTGCGGCCAGGCTGGGGTGGCCCTGGAAAAGATAGTCAATGGCCCCCGGCGCGGTGCTGACGTGGACCACTTCCAACTGCGCGTCGGTCAAAGGCGGGAGCCCGAAGCGGGCCAGGATGTGATTGTAAAAAGCCCGGTTGGATTCCCGGGAATCAATCAGCACCCCGTCACAGTCATAAATGATGACTTTGAACATCTGGTTTCTTAAAGCAGGCCTGCGCCCCTCATGGCAATTTCATTTAACCTGGACCCTATTTAAATATAACCCAGCACATCCAGTTGATGGGCGATATAAACCAATTCGGCCGCCTCGATCTGGCGGTGACGTAACTCAAGCCAGTTTTGGAGGCGGCCGGCCTCCAATTCCGGGTGGCGCCGCAGGGCCCCGCCGATGGTGTCAATGATGTAATGCAGAAAGTAGGCCTCATCCCCCGGATAGCCCTCGGGGCCGGGAAAAACCACCCAGTCGGAGCTGCCTGCCGCCAGCAGCCGGGCCCCGGCCCTTCCAAGACCTGCCAGCAGGCGGCGGCCGGTAACACTGCTCCCGGCCGGCCGCCCCCCGCGGCGGCGGTCGTCCATGGTGCGATGATACAGGGTTTCGATGCGGCGGTCCAGCTCCGGGTCTATGACCGGTTCCAGGATAGTGGCCCCGTCGAAATTGAGGGTAAAATAAAACAGCCCGCCGGGAGATAAAAGCGACAAGAGCCGGGGCAGGGCTGCGGGCAGGTCGATCAAATCCAGGAAGGCGTGGGCAATGAGCAGGTCCCAGGAGGATTTGCCCTGGTTTTGGTCCAGAAAGTCAAACAGGTCGGCGGCTTCGAAGCTTACGTGCACATCTAGGTCCGCGGTTTTTAAAATTAGGGGCGCGCCGACCGGTGCAGCCATTGCGGAATTTTCACCAGCGCCATAATCCTGGAGGCGCCGCCGGGCTTCCCGGATGAACTCCACCTCCAGATCAATGCCGGTGTAAGTCGCCCGGGTCAGCAATCCCCAATCCAGCAGCCGCTCCGCCATGGCGCCGGTGCCGCAACCCACTTCCAGGACCTTGAGGGGCGCGGCCTGGGGGCGCTGCCGCACCGCCTGCGTAAGGTGATCCCATACCCCGCGGTTCAAGGAACGGTCATCCAGGGATTTTTTGGCCGCAAGATAGCGGATATAATCTGGAGCAGACGGTCCGGCCATGAGTTAACCCAATTCTGTGGATTGCAGCACTGGTATGAGCGGTGTCTTGCCGCCTCGGCTAAAACAGTGCCATTTGTGGGGCACTGGACTTTGCCTTCTCTATGGGTCTGAATCGTTAAAAATTGAGTGGACAACTTTGGGATAAACCCAAAAGATCCTGAAGGAAGGCCCGAACCCGGGCGGCGCTCTGGTTCCAGGTGGGGTGAGCCGCGGCCGAGCGATGCGCGGCCAGATTCATTTCCAGCACCCGGGCGCGGTTGGTCATCAAGGCCTCCAGGCATTGGGCCAGGGCCCTGGCGTCCCCCGGTTCCACCAGGAAGCCGTTTTGCCCATGAGTGATGATCTCCCGGGCCGCCCCCCTGGTGGAGGCGATGGCCGGCAGGCCGAAATGCATGCCTTCCAGGTAAACGATGCCGAAGCCTTCATACGATGAGGGCACCGCCATCACGTGACTTGCGGCGCAGCGCACCGCCAGTTCCGGAGCGGGCAGGGCCCCCAGCAGCGCAACCCGGAGGAATAAACCGGAGGAGGTGATCCGTCGGCGGATGGCCTTGACGTATCCCGGCTCCATATCCAGACTGCCGACCACTGTCAGCCGCCAGTTGTTACGTGGCAGGCTCGACAGGGCCGCGAGCAGGGTGTGCAGCTCTTTGCGGCGGATCACATTGCCCACAAAAAGGAGGCGCAAAGGTCCGGAGGCCTCGACTCGAGCCCTGATCTGTCGTGTGGTGAGAGCGCCGGGCAGGCCGTCCCGGCCCGGAGACGCCACCACCAGGGGCCGGCCCGGCCCCACCAAATCCTCCACGTCCTTTTTGGTGGTGTGGCTGACGCAGACCAAGCCGTCCACGGAGTCCAAATAGCGCTTTTCCACCTTCCGGTAGAGCCGGTTCTTCCAGGCAAAACGGCGCTCCCGACAGCGCAGGTGGTGCACGATGCCGACGATGGGGTAGTTAATCCGGGGCCGCAGGCATTGGTTGAGCCAGAAGCAGGAAGGATGGACCAATTCGTCTTGAAGCAGGACGTCGAAATCGGCTTGGCGCAGGCGGCGTTGCAGCAGGGAGTTTAGGTTGTCGGCCAGGCTGCGGGGGTAAGCGCGCCAGGGCAGGGAGATGACCTCCACCCGGTCCCCCTGCTCCTGAAGATACCGGACCAGGTTGCGGTCATAAACAAAGCCCCCGGAAACGGTGTCCAGGCTGCCGTAAATGAGAAGACCTATATGCACTAACGTTCCTCGCGATAGGCCGCCCAGGCGATGTCGTTTTCCCAGATTTTCACCGTGACGGCGCTGAGAGGTTCTTTCATCCGGCTCAAAATCTCCTGGCCCAGGATGCGGGCAAAGTGCTCGATACTGGGATTAAGCCCGGCAAATTCGGGCAGATCGTTCAGAGTCTGGTCCCGGTAATACGCCGCCAGTTCCTCAAGGTGGGCCTCCACGGCCACGATGTCCACCAGGTAGCCGTGTTCATCCAGAATTTTTCCTTCCAACTGCACTTCGACCTGGTAATTATGGGAATGGAGTTCGTTTTCTGCGCCCCAATCCCCGCCCACGAGATAATGGCGCGCTACAAAGTCTTGTTTCACCGCCAGCGTGTACCTGTGCATGACCAGCTCCTCGCTTCGGGCTTGCTTAGAGAAAAATTGCCCTGATTTTTAAGGTTTTGCTTGCTTGGAAAAAATCATTTAAAGTTCAAAATTTAAGGTTCCAAGTCAGTTAACCCAGAAAATTCCTCGGAATGTAAAGAACTTGGTGGCCCAGACTCGCGCCAGGGTCTGGGTTAGGATGCGCCGCGCCCTACTTCAGCCCGCTCTCTTATGGGGTTGAATGCGTCAAAATCACCTGGACCACGTCTTCGGGGTGCTGGTCGAGCAGCTCATAGGCCCGGGCCGCCTGATCGAGAGGAAACCGGTGGGTGATGAAGCGGGCCGGCTGCACCTGGGCCAGCATCTGCCAGGTGACCTGATAGCGGCGGGTTTTATTCCAGCGGCCGGTCAGCTCGGGCGCCAGGCTGCTGACCTGGCTGCTGATGAGCCGCACCCGACTGCGATGAAAGCGGCCTCCCAGATTAAGGTCGGACCTCTTGAGGCCATACCAGGAGCCGATGACCACCCGGCCGGAGAATCCGGTAGCCGCGATGGCCTGGTCCAGGGCCACGGGATTGCCGGAAATCTCATAACACAAATCTGCTCCCGGATATGGACCAGCCTTCTGTAGATGGGCATGCAGCCGCTCCATGGCCTCCGCCTCCGACGGGTCGAAAGTAACGTGGGCTCCTAATTCTTCGGAAAGTAACCGGCGGCGGGGATAAAGGTCCAGGCCCACCAGGGACGACAAGGGCCAGCGGCTCAAAAGCGCGGTGAGGAGCAGCCCCACAATGCCCTGTCCAAAGACCACCACCTGTTCCCCCATGAGCGGTTGGCCGTCCAGCAGAAACGTCACCGCGGTTTCCATGCTGGGAAAAAACACCGCATCTTCAGGGGTGAGGCCCTCGGGCACCTTGAGTAGTTCATCGGGCGTGGCCAGAAAATGGCTTTCGTGGGGATGGAAGGCAAAGACCAGTTGGTCTTCCCAGCCGGGTGCCACCCCCCGGCCCACCTCCAGAACCCGGCCCACCACGGCGTAACCGTATTTCAAGGGGAAGCTGAAGCCTCCGCCCAGGGCGGCAATAGTGGCATCCTTGGCCATATCGGACGGCGCCAGTCCCCGATAAATCAACAACTCGGTGCCCGGGCTGATGGCGGAAATGATGGTTTGCACCAGAAGCTGCCCGAAAGAAGGGGAGGGCAGGGGTTCGCGCTGTATGGCCACCTGCTGCGGAGCCATAAAATACAAAACCTGTCGTTCCATTTAACTGTTCCAGTCCGGTTCGCCGCGCAGCACCAAATCTTCGTCCAATTGCTGGTAGCTCAGATTGCGCAGGCGCGGAAACCGCCGCAAGGATGAAGGCCCCGGCTGGTCCACCACCCGGAGGCCGCCCACGAGCAGCGGGGCGATGGTCAGGACTACCTGGTCCACCAACCGGGAAGCCAGGAAACTCGTGATGATTTGGGCGCCCCCCTCCACCATCAGGCTGTTGATGCCCGCGGCCCCCAGGTAGTTCAGGAGCCCGGCCAGATCGACCCAGCCGTTGCTCCCGCCCAGACGCAAGACCCTGGCCCCCGCGGCCTCCAGCGCCTGCTGCCGCTCGGCGTCCGCGCTTTCGTGGGCGGCAATCCAGGGGTTGCGGCCATTTTTCAGCAGGTTGGCGTAGGGGGGAAACCGCAGGCGGCTGTCCACCACCACGGGTTGCGGGTCTTTGCCGGCAGTCAGCCTGACGTTGAGGCGGGGGTTATCGGCCAGCACCGTGCCGATGCCCACCAGGATGGCTTCGTGGGAGGCCCGCAGGCCGTGGGTCATGGCCATGGATTGGGAGCCGCTGAGGGCCAGAGGGCGGCCGGGACGATCCGCGATGCTCCCGTCCAGGCTCTGGGCGTAACTGAGAGTGACGAAGGGGCGGCCGGTACGCCGGCAATGTTCCGGGGCCATCCCGAGAACGGACCGGACCTCGTCCATGATCCTGATTTCTCCCCGGCGCAAGGCCGCGGCTCCCGACCCGGGGTTCAGGAACAGCAGATGCTGCATGCGCCGGGCCTTGGTGAACAGATAGGCGGCATTGTCCGCATGGACCACGCCCTGCAAGGGGACGCGGTCTGTCACTTCCACCCCCAGTTCATCCAGGCTCTCGATTTTCCGGGGGTTATTGGTGAGCAGCCGGATGGACCGCACTCCCAGGTCCCGGAGAATCTGCGCGGCCACGGAATATTCCCGTTCGTCCTCCTCGTGGCCCAGCAGCAGGTTGGCATCCACGGTGTCGTAGCCGATGTCTTGGAGATTGTAGGCCTTGAGCTTGTTGAGCAGACCGATGCCCCGGCCTTCCTGGCGCAGATAGAGAATGACGCCCGCGCCGGCTTCGGCGATCCGCCGCATGGCCAACTGCAACTGCTCGCCGCAGTCGCAGCGCCGGGAACCCAGCACGTCGCCGGTAAAACATTCGGAGTGCAGCCGCACCAAGACATTGCGGCGGCCGTTCACCTGGCCCCGCACCAGGGCCAGATGCTCCTTT
>JARRQO010000103.1:0-7942 GCA_037381685.1 Deltaproteobacteria bacterium
CGGTCCAGGCGTACCAGGACCATATCTCCCGGCGACAGCTTCAAGGAAGCCGGCGCGGTCATGAAGAACTCCAGGAGGATGTCCGGCAGGATGAGACGGTAGCGGTGCGGCAGGCTCTCCAGCACCAGGGCCTCCAGCCTCTGGCCGACCCGGTTCGCCAGGTGTTTCAGGAGCCAGTAACGGAGCCGCCGGGTTTTCAACTGCGCCGCCCGGCGCATGGCCGGCTCGATGATGATTAAAATCTGCTCCAGGTCATCTGGGGAATAGATAGGGGGGTGACCGCTGACTGCCGCCAGGAGTTGGCGGTGAATCACCAAATCCAGGTAGCGGCGGATGGGGGAGGTGGCAAAGGTATAGCAGGGCAGCCCCAGACCCCAATGGGGCGAGGGGGTTAAGTCCATTACCACCCGGCTTAAACGGCGCCGGTCCTGCCAGAGTTCCAGGAGGCCTTTGGGCGCGTCGGGCTTGATGGGCTCCCGGGGTTCGGGTTGGCCGCGGTAGAGCGGGTCAGGTGGGCCAGGGTGATGAGCTGCTGATCATGGGTCAAAAGAGCGTCCGCTTCATGGTAGGTTAGACGGCGCCGGACCATAATGCGGCTGGGGACGATCTCCCAGTCAATGAGCTCCGCGTCCGGGCTCAGGGTCACCAGAAAACTTAAAGCCAGGCGCTCCTGGTGAACCAGCAGGCTGGCGGTTTCTTCCGAGAGTTCCTCCGGCAGCATGGGCAGCCGGCGCTCGGGCAGGTAGATGGAGGTGCCCCGGGCCTGGGCCTCCAAATCCAAGGCAGTTTGGGGCAAGACCTGGGCCGAGACGTCGGTGATGTGAACCCCCAGACGCCAGCCCTCCGGCAGCGCTTCCAGGCTCAAGGCGTCGTCGAAATCCCGGGTGCGCTCCCCGTCAATGGTCATAATCTCAAGGTGGGTCAGGTCCCGGCGCTGCGAGGCATAGAGATCAGGGGGCGGGGTGCGGGCCAGTTGCCGGGACAGGTTCAGGGCCTCCGGGGAGAACTCCCGCGGGACTTCCAGGCGGTGAAGGTCCAGATCTTCATCTTCCTGAAAGACCCCCAGACGCACCAGCAGGCGAAAAGGGGCCGTCATCGGATTAAGCCGGGCTTTGCTGAGTAAGGCCTTGCCCTCGGCAAAATCCGGGGCCTCGGTGCCCCACACCGCCATTTGGCGCAAGAGCTCCAGAACCCGGTCTTTCCAGGGACCGGCCGCAATCATCTGACCTTCTGCGACCGCCTTGAGCCAGGCGCTGATTTCTTCCTGCTCCTGGTGCCGGGCCAATTCCCGCAGGTGCTGTTCCTTCAGGAGTTCCACAACTTCAGGAGGGTTGGGAATGACAAGGCCGTCTTTCAGCTTGAAGAGAAACCGGTCCTCCCTCAGGCGCCGGCCGGTGGCGGCCACTCGGTCAGGATCGGTCTTGCCGAACCACAGGTCGGCCATCTCGGGCACCGGGAGGCTCTGGCCTTCTGTGGCCAGAAGTTCCCACAGTTCTTCCAGGTTGATGCCGGCTTTGAGAGTTTCACGGGTTTTGGCGGTATCCTCCAGGTGGCGCAGCAGATCCTGGCGGGATAGATCAGCTATGGGCAGGCGGGGACCGGCGTGAATGATGCGCTTGGGAGCCAGGGTCATTTCGCGGCTGGACTGGCTCAAAACCTGGAGCCGCTCGCCCTTCAGGTCCAACACGACAGCGCAGAAAATGCGCTTTTCTTCGAAAAATTCGACAATATCGCCGGGTTCCATGTGGCCCAAAGGTAACAAAATTCCCGGAAAAGTCAATGCGGCCGGATTTAGGTTTTCGGTTTTCAGTGGGCCCGCCATTTAAACTCTGACGCGAGAGTTACTTTCTGGTAATCTAAGGTCATGTCTTAGATGTTCTTTTCAAAATCAGGTGGCATTTTTTTGGGGGCGGGCCGTGGGACTTCCCGTTTGAGCTCGTACACCCAGGTGCGCCCCAATAAATTATCTACGTTATTTGAGTAAGAATAATCTGGTTTTAAGTGCGAACCGGGCCAAGCGGTCTCGGTACACGGAAAACCGGAAACTTAAAACCTTTCTCATGCGATTGGCCGTTATTGCCGATATACATGGTAATCTGGAAGCCCTGGAAAGCGTCCTGGCCGCCATCGACGGCGAAGGGGTGGAAGTTATCCTGAACCTGGGCGATTTGGTGGGCTACAACGCCAGCCCCAATGAGTGCCTGGAGTTGCTGCAGGACCGCAATGTCTGGAGTCTGGCGGGTAATCACGATCTGGCCCTGTTTGATGCGGAACGGGCTCAACATTTCAATATCATCGCCCACCAGGCCTTGATGTGGTGCCGGGAGCAGCTCCGGCCGGAATTCCGGGAATTTCTACGAGGCTTGCCCTTGGTGCGCCAGCAGCCGGGCTCGTTTCTGGCCTGCCACGGCACCCCAGCCAGCCCCGATACCTATATCTCTTATCACTTCCAGGGCAAGCGGGTCCTGAAACACCTGCTGACTTGCCCGCAGACGCGGGTGTGTTTTTTCGGCCACACCCACCGGCGGGCCTTGTGGTACCGGGATATGCGCGGGAAAGTCGCCTTGCGGCCGATCTCCCCCGCCAAGGTTACTTTATCTCAGGAAGAGCATTATCTCATCAATCCCGGCAGTGTGGGCCAGCCCCGGGACGGTAATCCGGAAGCAGCCTATGCCATCTATGACGATAAGGAATTTAGTATCCATTTCAAGTCCGTGCCTTATGATATCCTGGGGGCGCAACGGCGCATCTTGGCTGCAGGGCTACCGCCTTTCTTGGCGGAACGCCTGGCCCTGGGAGCGTGAGGACATGTTTAGCAGTTACCAGTTAGCAGTTGGTAAGCGGTGGTGATTTCCGAAGGGCCTAAAATTGTAGCAATTTTTAATACTTGGTTTTATAAACCGTAGGGGGCGAGACGCTGGCCCTTCAGGTTAGGCCATAAGACGCCTTTCTCATTATTTTGAGGGGCAGCAATCCGTGGTTACATCAACCCTGCGCAGACCGCCAGGAGTAGCTGTTTATGGCTCAAAAAGGGGGAGGTCATGGTATACCACAAAGAAGGGGTGCTGAAAGACGGCAGCCGGGTGATTCTGAGGCCCATGGTCAAAGAGGACCGGGATAAACTGCTGGCCTTCTTTCAAGGGCTTGATAGCAAGGAAATAAGCTTTTTGCGCAATGACATCCGGGACCCGGTCGTGATCGATCATTGGGTGAACCATATCGATTACAACCGGGTCTATCCCTTGCTGGCGGAAGCCGAGGGCCGCATCGTGGGGGATATCACCCTGCACATGCGCAAGGTGGGATGGAAGCGCCATCTGGGCAACGTGCGGATAGTGGTGGCCAAAGACTACCAGAACCGGGGCTTGGGCACGTTGCTGATTAACGAAATTGTCGAACTGGCCGGAGAATTCGGCCTGGAAAAGCTGGTGGCCGAAATTCACCTCCAGGCGCTGGGGGCCTTTAACGCCTTTAAAAAGGCGGGGTTTTCCGTAAAGGCCGTGTTCGAAGACCTGGTCAAAGACCCGGCGGGGCGAAGCAGCGATCTGGTAGTGATGGTCTGTGACGTCCAGGCCCTAGACCGCAAGAGGTGAGCCGGATTATGACGCAAAACCGAGATCAGGAACCCAGGCCAGAGCGGCGCCGGTCCAAGCGCATTGCAGTCTCTTTGAAAATCAAAGAGATTAACCGTCAGCCTATTGGGGACGCCTACTTGTTGAACATCAGCGAGAACGGCGCGAAACTGGACACCCCGTTTAAATATGACACCGGAGACCCGGTGGAATTCAGCTTTATCCTGCCTGATTTAGCCAAGGAGATTCACCGCCGGGGGCAGGTAATTTGGGTTTTGTCCCACCCTTCCAAGCCGGGACGTTTCCTGGTGGGATTAGAATTTTTCAGTCCGTGGGAGATCAGCGGGAGTGTAAGCGAATAAAGGGAGTCCAGAGCGCGGCGGGTTACCATTCATAAAAATACCCGGGCGCATTCAGCACTTCGACCCCTGCGGCAGTGAGCCGCACCATATCCTCCAAACGGACGCCGCCCCAGCCGGCGAGGTAGATGCCCGGCTCCACCGTGACCACGCAGTCTTCCGGCAATTCGACCCGCCTGGCCTCGGAGGGACTCAGGGCCGGGGCTTCATGCACCGCCAGGCCCACACCGTGGCCCAGGGAATGACCAAAGGCCTCGCCGTAACCGGCCGCGGCGATGACCTCCCGGGCCAGAGCGTCCCCCGCCAGGCTGTCCATGCCGGACTTAAGTCCGGCCTCAGCAGTGGCCTGGGCCCGGCGCACCAGGGTATAGATTTTCCGGAAGTGGTCATCCGGGGGGCCGATGACAAAGGTGCGGGTCATATCGGAGCAATAGCCGTCGATCCGGGCCCCCATGTCGATGATGATGGGTTCCCCGGGCTGCAGGACATAATCCCCGGGGTGGTGATGAGGCCGGGCGCTGTTGGGGCCCGCAGCCACAATAGGGGGAAAGGCCAAGCCGTCGGCCCCGCCTTCCCGCAGGCGTTTCTCGACCTCCCAGGCCACCTGGCGTTCGGTAAGGCCGGGGGTGAGTTGGCCTTCGACCTGACGCATCACGGCTTCGGTCAAGGCCAAGGCCCGGCGCATAACCGCCAGTTCCTCCGGGGTTTTGTGCTGCCGTAGGCCTTCCACCAGGTCTTCGGTGGGCTGCCAGGTTACCCTAAGCCCGGCGTCGGCCACTTTTTTGGTCAACTGCTGATAGCGCTGGGAGGTCAAATACGCCGCTTCAAAACCCAGGCGCTGCACCTTGAGGTTCTGGAGTTGTTCGGCCAGGGCTTGGGCTGCATCCAAGTAGTAGATGAGCACGTCAAAATCTTTGACTTCCTGCTGGGCCCAGATCTGGTAGCGAAAATCGGTGAGGAGCGCCGCCGCCCGGGCGGTAATCAGCAGTGCGTCCGCATAGGGGTCATCCGCGGTAAACCCGCTCAAATAGCGGCGGTTTTCAGGACCGGTCACCAGCAGGGCGTCAATCTCGCGGGCAGAAAAAAGTTCCCGGAGGGCCGTGAGGGGTGAGGTCACGGTATCAGTCATAATCATAAATTATGATTTTGGGAGAACCGGGAGGGAAAATCAAGGAAAAAACCGGCAAGGACTACAGGACGGCCCCGTCTTTGGGTCGCGGCCCTACACGTTGACGGCGGCCTGGATTTAGCTTTTTTCTTTTTAGGTGCTTAAAAATTTGGTATTATATATATTTCAAAGAATATTCGGCGCTCTCGGTCCTGGCCCTGGGGCCAGGCAGGGAAATCCATCGCCGGTCACCCGGGAGAGAACCACTACTTGGTCAAACTGGTAGCCTTTGATTGCGATGGGGTCCTGTTCGATTCCCGTCCGGCCAACATTGCTTTTTATAACGGCATTCTTGCCCATTTCAACTGTGCGCCCCTGAGTCCCGAAGCCGTGGACTATGTTCACAGCCACACGGTGTGGGAATCCCTGGAATTCATCTTCCGGGGCCACCCGGACCTGGCGGCGGCCTGCGATTTTGCCCGGAATTTCGATTACGGCCCCTTTATCGCCATGATGATCGAGGAGCCGCATCTCAGGGAGTTCTTGCAGTTCCTGCGCCCCGAGCGCTACACCGCTTTGGCCACCAACCGGACCACCACCACCCACGCGGTGCTGGATTTTCACCGGCTGGCAAATGACTTTGACCTGGTGGTTTCAGCCCAGGATGTCAGCCGCCCCAAGCCCGACCCGGAAGCCTTTGTCCGTATCTTGGAGCACTTCGGCCTGGAGCCTGGGGAAGCCGTTTACATCGGGGATTCCCAAGTGGATGAATTCTTTGCCGCCAATGCCGGGGTGCCGTTTGTGGCCTACCGCAATCCCCGGTTGAGTGCGGACTATTATCTGGAATCTTTCGCCGCCGGGCCCGACCTGATTCGGACCCTGGCCCGCGGCCCCAAACCCTAAGCGAGGAGGAAGCCATGAAGAAATACCAATGTCAGGTTTGCGGCTATATCTATGATCCTACCGAAGGAGACCCGGACAATAATGTCCCCCCCAACACCCCGTTCGAGAAATTGCCGCCGGATTGGGTCTGCCCCGTTTGCGGAGCCGGCAAGGAGCAATTTGTCGCGGTAGATTAAACCTGCCATGAAATGGAGCGCCGCTCGCGGCGTTCCGAAAATTAACTTAATTATGCCACTGGTAAAAAAAGACTCGGGTTCGCGATCCCGTTCCCAAAAGAAGCCCTTCTGGCGAGACTACGGGGAATCCCTGGTTATCGCCATCATTTTGGCCCTGATAATCCGGGCGTTTCTGATCCAGGCCTTTTCCATTCCCTCGGGTTCCATGGAGCCCACCCTGCTGATCGGTGACTATCTCCTGGTAAACAAATTCGCCTACGGCATCCGCAACCCTTTAACCAACAAGGTCTTGATTCCCATCGGCAAGCCTCACCGGGGGGACGTGGTGGTCTTTATCTTTCCTCAGGACCCCACCAAGGACTACATTAAACGGGTTATCGGGCTGCCTGGCGACCGCATCCAGATTATCAACAAGAAAGTTTTCATCAACGGCAAGCTGTATGTGACCCCCCAGGCGGTTTATGACGACCCGACGATTATTCCGGCGCCCCAGGGCCCCACGGAATCACCCCGGGATAACATGGGTCCGGTGTTGGTGCCGGCGCACTCGTATTTCTGCATGGGAGACAACCGGGATCACAGCTACGACAGCCGGTTTTGGGGGTTCGTGCCCATGAAAAACTTCCTGGGCAAGGCCTTGATCATCTACTTTTCCTGGAAGGGGCCGCCGAATGAATCTTTTGTGCAGGCCTTCGCCGGGGGTTTAAAAGGTTTAATCTATCATTTGCATTGGAATACCAAGGACTTCAGTGTGAGGTGGAACCGCATCGGCAGGCTTATTCATTAGGCGGCAAGACCTGATCCACAGGCATCTTTTCCAACGATCCCCTGACCAAATGCCGACAGATGCAAGGCCCCAAATTGCCTATGAAAACCGGAAATTCCTGGTCCTGGTGATTATCCTGGGGCTGGCGGCTGCCTGCAGCCGGGCTCCCGGCCCCGTCATCATCTTCGCTTCGCCGGATTCGCCCCGGATGCGCCAGGCGGTGGCGCAGGTTCAGACCAAGCTGGGGAAAGCGGCGGGGGCAGCGGTCTATGTTTCGGAATTCGGGTCTGCCGGCCGGGAAATTTTGGGCCGGCTGCGGCAGGAACATCCCCGGCTTCTAATAGTGCTGGGCACCCCGGCCCTGCTATGGGTGGCCCCGGCGGTGAAAAAAGTTCCGGTGGTATTCGGGCTGGTGGCCAATCCATATTTTACCGGGGCCGTGTATGATCCGGCCCACCCCGAGATTCACCAGGAAAACCTCACCGGCATTGTCACCCCGGCGCCGTTGGGCGCGGCGCTGCAACACGGCGTCAGCCTTTTCGGGGCGGAGCCCTGGGGGCTGCTTTATGATCCCACGGACGGGGTGGCCGCGGACCTGGCCCAACGCTTTAAGAAAATGGCGCCGCGCTTCGGGGTTACGCCTTTGATTGAGTCCAGTTCCACGGCCGCCACCGACGGGCCAGGGTTGAAGCGCCTGATAAAGCGAGGCGCGCGGGTGATCTATCTGCCCCCTGCGGCCAGCGCGACGCGCTATGCCCCCCTGGTGTTGGCTTGGGGCCGGGAGATGAAGGTGCGGGTGGTGAGCAGCTATCCCGAAGGATCGCAGAAGGGCGCGGCGTTGCGGGTGGCCGTGGATTACGGCCGACTGGGACAAGATATTGGCGATTTGGCCCGGCGGGTTTTGGGAGGGGAAAACCCCCAGGGCATCCCGATCGTGGAAAAAACCCCGCTAAAGGTGGAAGTGGATGAGGCCTTACTGCGAAAATGGAGCGGCTATCCGCCGGTGATAAAATACGTTTTAATTAGATAAACTGATTCTCCAGATATATTCGTAGAAG
>JARRQO010000104.1:0-7557 GCA_037381685.1 Deltaproteobacteria bacterium
GGCAGCACCATATCACTCCCGTACTGGTGACCCAGCCGGTGCTTTACGGCAATAAGGTTGATCCCGCCACTGGGGTCGATCTGGCTCACAAGTTTGTGGCTAAAGATATGAATGGCGCCACGGCCTGGGAAGTCTTAGAACTTTATAATGATGTGACCCGCCGGGTGGGCCGGGCACACGGCGTCCTGGTCATCGACCTGGCCCGCCGGATGCCCAAGGATTCCCGCTATTATTATGACCTGATGCATTACACCAATTCCGGCGCCCAAGAGGTGGCCGACATCATTGCCGCCCGATTGACGCCGTATTTGGCTCAGAAGTTTCCGCAGTATTATCAGAGCCTTCCCTCGCCGATCCCTGCGGCTTCGGTTCGTTAAACAAACTTTTCTCCAAGGCATCAACCCAAGGGCGGTCCAAGAAATCTTTTGGGCACCAAGGTGACCCGGGGCACCCGGCCCAGAGGGTTTTCGTCCACCAGCATGGCGCAGCCGTAAACCTGCTCCAGCTTCTCATAAGTCAGCACTTCCGCCGGCGGCCCCGAGTGCATGGATTTTCCCTCCTGCATCAGGAGCAGTTGTTGGCCGTACATGGCAGCCAGGTTCAGGTCGTGGGACACCATGACCACCGTCAAGCCCCGTTCTGCCCGTAATTGCGCCATCAGGTCCATGATGCTTACCTGGTGGGCCGGGTCCAGGGCCGCGGTGGGCTCGTCCAGCAACAGGAGGCGGGGCTGCTGACAGAGGGCCCGGGCAATAATGACCCGTTGCAATTCCCCGCCGCTGAGTTGCATCAAGGGTCGCCGGGCCAGGTGGTTCACCCTGGTAACGGTCATGGCTTCCATGGCCAGTTCCAGGTCCCGGGGCTGTTCCAGGCCCATCAGGCCCAGGTGGGGAGAGCGCCCCATCAGCACCACTTCCTGGACGGTAAACGGGATATCCGTAGCCACCCGCTGCGGCACCACCGCCACCAGACGGGCCAGGGATTTTGGGGCAAAATGACTTATCGGTTTGCCCCAGATCTCAACGTGGCCTTGCTGAGGTTGCACCGCCCCGGCCAAGGCCCGCAAGAGGGTGGTTTTCCCTGAGCTGTTGGGACCGATAATGATAAAAAATGCCCCCGCCGGCACCTCCAGGCAAAGGTCGCGGAGAACCGGCTGCCCATTATAAGAGACCTGCAGATGTTTTGCCGAAACTGCGGCAGGCATCACCTGGACCTCATTAACAGCAGCACGAACAGGGGCGCGCCGACCATAGCGGTAATCACCCCCACGGGCATCTCCCCTTGGGAGGGCAACACCCGGGAAACCACGTCGCACATTATCAGGTAGCTTCCGCCGCCCAGTACACAGGCGGGGATGAGGAGCCGATGGTCTGGCCCCAGTCTGAGCCGGAACAGATGCGGCACCACCAGTCCCACGAATCCTACCAGGCCGGATTGACAGACCGCCACACTCACCATCAAAGAGGTGACGACCAGCAAGATCCGGGAGGTCAAAGCCACGTTCAAGCCCAGGTACGAGGCCGTCTCTGCTCCCATGAGCAGGAGATTCAAGGGGCGGGCCAGGGCCAGAATCGCCAGAAAACAGGGGATTAAAAGGCAGATCAACAGCGTAGTCTGACCCGGCGCGGCTATGGACAGATCACCCATCAGCCAATGCAGCATGTTATGCAGGCGCGCATCCTGGGTGATGGACACCAGGAAGATGATCACCGCGGAGCAAAAGGCGTTCACCATAACGCCGGCAAGCAAAAGCGAATTTTTTCTGGCCCCCGGTTCGCTGGCAGTGATCACCAGGACCAGCATCAGGGTGCCCATGCTTCCCATAAAAGCCAAAAGAGCCACGCCGGGGAAAGGCGCCAATCCCGCCAGCAGCCCGGCAATAGCTCCCACCGCGGACCCCCCGGAGACCCCCAGGATATAGGGATCGGCCAAAGGATTGCGCAGCAGGGCTTGAAACACCAGGCCGCCCAAAGACAGAGTGGCCCCCACCAACCCTGCCAAAACCGCCCGGGGCCAGCGAATTCGCCAGATGATGGTGGCAAGGACGTCATGGGGGCCGCTTAAGCCCAAAAGCGCCGCCAGGTTCCGGCGCCAGCCAGCCGGAGTGGACCCCAGACACAGCCCCAGAACCAGACTGATCCCCAACAGCAAGGTCCCCAGAAGCACCACCCACAGCAAGCGCCGCCCCAAAGACAGGCTGCTCCAACTCATGGCAGCTTCCCCGATAACTCACCCGCTAACTCAGGATGGATCAAACGAAAGAGCAACTCCAGACCGTCCAGGAGGCGGGGAGAGGGGCGGTCCATGATGTCGGAATCCACCAGAAAGATGCGGTGATGGCGGGCCGCCGGCAAAGTCTGCCAGCTCTCCCAACCGGCCTTGACCTGTTCAAAGCCGCCGCCCCGGGCCATGGAAGTGATGATGATAAGCTCCGGTTGCAGGGCTAAAATTTGTTCCTGGGAAAAACGGGGATAGGGAACTTTCCCCGCCGCCAGATTCAGCCCCCCGGCGGTAGTGATCAATTCATCGATAAAGGTGTGGCTCCCCGCGGACACGATGGGCGAGATGCCGATTTGGAAAAAGACCCGGGGACGGCGGACGGCTTGCGCCGCCAGACCTTTGATGCGTTGATAGCGGTGGGTAAGGGCCGCGGCCAGTTTCCCGGCTCGGCCCTCCACGTTTAAGAGGCGCCCGATCTCCTTAAGGGTGGCAATAACTCCCGTCACCTTGTGGGGGTCAACCACATAGACGGGGATACCCAGACTTTGCAGGCGGTCCACCACGTAGCGAGGGTTGCCGTCCTTGATGGCCAGGCAGAGGTCGGGCCGCAACGCCACGATTTTTTCCAGATCCGGGGAGATATACGAGCCCACTTTAGGTAAGTCCCGGGCGGCGGGAGGATAATCGCTGAAGCGTTCCACGCCGCAGATCCGGTTGCCCGCGCCCAGGGCGAACACCATTTCAGTGAGACTGGCAGCCAAAGTTACCAGGCGCTGGGGAGAAGCCGGAACGTCAACCCGGCGTCCTGATTGATCCACGTGGACCTGGGCCCAAGCGCTCCCAGGCAACCACCCCGCCACCAGCCCCAGGACACCGATAATGGCTAATATTCTCATGTCCCGGAAAAATTTCATTGGGCGTCTCTGTTTTCTGGTACCGGCGCCGCCGGCTTGATCGGTGGCCGGGTTATCTGGTTGCCTGACGACCGGCGCGCCGCCAGCCCGTTCAGGAAGGCTTCACAGGCCAGGTGAAGAGGCCGGGGCAGTTCCGGCGAAAAGGACAAAGGGCGCCAGGCGGTCACCGGTTTGCCGGCCAGATCCCGCGCGATCGAGCGGCAATAGGCTGTAAAGGCGGTCAAATCAGCCACTTGTCCCCGCGCATAGGCATCGCTCAAAGCGAAAGCCGTTTCCAGAAAGCCCACATAGCGTGGCTCCAACAGAACGCTCTCCCAGAGCGGCAGAATCTGAGCTTGCACAGTCTCCGGGAGGCTTTGCACCAGTTCATAGAGCCCCAGGCGACGCTCTTGTAGTCGCGGCCAAAGGGCGCGGTCAGCGGTAATCCCGTTTTGGCGGGCCACGGCCTGCTTTACTCCCTGGTAGACCGCCACGCTGATCAACTCCCCCATCTTGGCATGCCCGCCGGTATTATCCAGGGGCGCGCCCTGGCCCGCCACCACGATGATATTATCCGTTCCGGTACCGGTGGCCTGATAGCTCAGGGGATGCTCCGAACTGCGAATATCCAGATCCTGAAGCGCCGCGGTTTTGGCTTCGGTAATGGTGATCAGGCTTCGGCTCAGGGCCCGGGGAGTAAGCCGGCGGTTGGTCAACACAATGATATTGATGGTTCCGGGTTCATAGAATCTGCCCTCATCCCGGGAGAGGCGCAGCGCATTGCTCTGCACCCCGGCGGTGACCAGAGCATACACTTTCAGGTCCTTAAACGCTGATTCCTGCACCGCGAGATTGGCCATATCGGCCCCGGTGAACAGGAAACTGGTGTTGTTGCCGTTCTTTTTCAGGACCCGGTAGGTCAGGGCTCGATTCTGGGCCAGCCCCAACACGCGGAGGATGCCCCACGCCGGCGGCGGGGTGTAATGATTCCCCACGGTGCGGATGCCCTGGCGGGGGCCTTCCAGGGTGGAAAGCACCGCCACCGGGGTGGTAAAGTCGATGACCAGCGACTTATGTTCGAAGTCCAGAATACGGCTATGAGTAACCCGGGCCTGCCTCACATAAGGGAGCTCCAGACTCAGCGGTTCACTGGCCAGCACGGCATCCGGCCGTATCCTATGGTTCGGGTCGGCAAAGTCCTTGAGATAGAGCGTGGCGGCCAGCCAGGCCACAAAATCGCCCGCATGCACCGAGGCGCGGCAGGTCAACTCACAGGGGAACCGGTAGATTCTCCCCTGGCGCACGGCTTCAACTTCCCGCCAGCCCGGCTGCGCCAGCAATTTTTTCACCGGCTTGAGGTCATGGCCGCAGGTAAAGATGGCCTGCGGATTGAATTGTTGCCATTCCGCGAGGGTAACGGGCGCCACCGCCCCGGTTTTCCCCCAAGTCGGAGGAATGCCCCCGGCCTGCCGGATATAGTCATTCTGTAAAGAATCATCGCCCGGGACCACCATCCGCCGGGCACTCATGAGTCTTACCACCCGCAGCCGGCGGGAATCGGGAACCCGGGCAACTTTTTCCCGGATGAGGTCAAGTTTTGCCTGCATCTGCCGGCAAAGCGCCGCCGCCTGCTCCTCCCGGTGAAATATGGCCCCCAGCAACCGCAGATTGGCCAAAATGTCTGCGACTGTATGGGCCTTGAGGTTAAGCACCGGAACGCCTGAGCCCTGGAAGTATTTTTGCACCCCTTTATGGAAATCGGCCACAAAGAGGCAATCAGGTTGACATTGGGCAAGGCGCGGGATTAAGGGGTGAAAAAAGCCGCCCACCACGGCAGGTTTGCCCGTCTGCGGGGGCACGCGGTCATAGTAAGTCACCCCCTGCACGGTATTTCCCACCCCCAGAGCCAGGAGCATTTCCGTGACCCCCGGGACCAGGGACACGACCCGCCGGGGGGGCTGCGTGATGCTCAGCGGGTGGCCGTAAACGTCGGTGAGGCTGACTCCGGCTGCGCCTCGAGCCCCAGACGGCATGATCAGCCAGCCTGCCAACAGGGCTGACACTAAAAGAATTGGATAAACCCGCCGGCGCATAAGCCATTTCCTCACAAGCTGAAGCCGCACTTGGCCTTACATTTCCAGTTTAAGGCCCCCGATAATCTGAAACCGGGGGGACGAGTACCCGAAGACCTCTTCATATTTTTTATCGAAGAGATTCAGGGCCCGGGCTACGAGTTGCAGGCGCCTCACGTAGCCCCATTTTTGAATCACTGTATAGGAGGCCGCCAGGTCCGCGGTGAAAAAGCCGCCGTTGACCAGCCGCGAAGCATAATACGGGGGATTGTTGCCCGGCCGCCGGTCGGCCCGGGGACCGATATAGTAGCCGTGAAAATTTACTTCCACCGGTCCGTAGACATAGTTCAGGTCGAAGTTCCAGGACTGCCGGGGACGGCGCAGCAGGTTTTGGCCCGTAATGATATTGATATTCACCAGGCCGCCATCATCCAGCACCTTGAGTTCGGTCAGATAGGTATAAGCCGTGCGCGCCGTCAACCCTTTAAAGGGTTTGGCCTTAAGATAGAATTCGAAACCCTTGGTGCGCGCCGCGGCAATATTGAAAAAACTGCCGGTAGTCAGGCTGGTCTGGGTGTACTGGATCATATCGGTGAAATGATTTTCAAAATAGGTCATCCCCCCCTGCAACCGGTCATGCCACAGCCACTGGTCCAGGCCCACTTCCCAACTGACGTTTTTTTCCGGCAGGAGCGCGGGATTCCCCATAAAAAACGGATCCAGGGAATTGGTCTCCGTGAAGGACGGCGCCTTTACCGCCTTGCCGCCTGCGGCCCGCAAAGTGGTGTCCGTTTCCGGGAACCGCAGGGACGCGGAAGCCCGGGGACAGAACTCCAGCTTCTGGAAGGCGCTATTGTCCTCGAGGCTGCCGCCCACGGTGAGAAAAAAGCGCTTCCACGCCCCCACCTGCTCCTGCACGTACCAGGTGAAACTGCCCCGGCGCGCTTTAGTCATGTAGTCGCTATAGCCCATGGTATTCCAATCCCAACTGTTATTCCAGCCTTTCCATTGGGCATGGCGCGTCTCCACCCCCAGCGTGGTCACGGAAGTCAGATTCTCTGGCGCGCCCCAGAAAAAATTGGACCGGTAATTCAGGGTCCAATGTTTTTCAATATCCCGGCTATAATAATTGGTGGTCTGAAAATTTACAAAGAAGGGATTGGCCGGATTGTTATAGCGGGAATCGAGATTGAGGAATCCCAGCAGCAGTTCATTTTGCCACCAGGAAACGGGCCAGAAATTCCCGGTCAACCCGGTTAACACCGTGGAGGTCTTCTGGTTCTGAGCGGGGTCCAGGCCGTTGCCGCCCAGGCTTTTGGCGTCGAAGCGATCGCCGCTGCTGGTGGGAAAGCCATAATAGGTGTCCACATAATAATTGGTCAGAGTGAGTTTCAGTTTATCCGAAGGTTCCAGGTCGAACCGGGAGTTCACCACGTTGCTGGCGAAGCGATTGTTAATGGAGAGAATCCCCGAATCATCATAATGGCCGTACGCCATGGAATAGGAAAATTTTTTCCAGGAACCTTCCAGGTTGACCCGTTGTTCGTCGATGAGGTTATTGGCGCTGTGACCTTCGGCATGGCCGCCCCACTGGGTACTCAGGGTGAGCTTGGCCGGGCCGCGGCCCTGGCGGGTCATCAGGCTGATGATCCCGGTCATGGCGTCGTTCCCATATAAAGAACTCATGGGTCCCCGCACCACTTCGATGCGGTTGAGGTTGTCCACCGTCAATTTATTGAAGTCAAAGGCCCCACCGATATCATTGAGACGAAAGCCGTTGAGCATGACCAGGTTCATATTGCTGTTGCCGCCCCTGAGGAAAAGGGAGGTTTGGCCGCCGCGGCCGCCGGCCTGGGAGATGGTGGCCCCGGGCACATCCCGGAGATAATTTTCCACCCGGGGAATCTGCCGGGCCTCCATCTGTTGCCTGGTGATGATCGTGGTGGAGGTGCTGTTATCTTTTAACGGGACCTCGGTGCCGGTGGCGGTAACCACGATTTCACCTAAAACCTGCACCGGTTTGTCAACCTCCTGCCCCCAAAGGGGGATTATACCGAAGAACATTGATAACAGAAATAACCACGCCCCAGAGAAGACCGGTTTTTTCAATGGAGCACCCTCCCCGGCAAGGAGGCCGCGACCGGTTCCTGCACCCCCCGGCTCACGCCCGTGAGACGCACCAGAGGATAGAGGGGGCGCAGCCGGTCGGGCTCCGCCATGACTACCAAAAGGTGAATCGGATCACATCCCAGGGATAACAGGAAGTGCCAGGCCTCATCCAATTCCAGGATTCCCGGCTGGGAAACCACGACTTCCAGGGGTCCCGCAGGTTGACTGAGGCCCTGATAAAGGGTCCCCGGGTTTAAGCCTGC
>JARRQO010000105.1:0-17424 GCA_037381685.1 Deltaproteobacteria bacterium
CTTGATGGGAGACTTCGACCGCGACGAGGCGCTGGAGCTGATCCGGAAGGTCTTTCGAGCGGATCCGCTGCCTGGACCCAACGGACCCGACCTCGCACCCGCGACCGAGCCTCCTTCACCCAAAGCGTCGAGGCCATGCATCAGATTCAGCAGGCCAACTACGATATCGTTATCACGGACCTTAAGATGAAAGAGATCGACGGCATGCGGTTTCTGGAGGAAGCCAAGAAGCAGAATCCCCAAACCGAGGTGATCGTCATCACGGGTTTCGCCACCATGGAAACCGCCAAACAATCATTCCAGAAGGGCGTCTTCGATTTCATCGCCAAGCCCTTCAAATTGAGTGAGATTCAGGACGTGGTGACCCGGGCGGCCGCCAAGCTGCGCGGCACCGCAGCCTAAATTCGGCCTGCTCCAGCTTACCCCACACCACGCCTTACTGAAGGGAGAATCGCACATGACCAAGACCCTGGTAGCCATCGAAGTGGACCTGGCTTCGTCCATGGCCATCCGCTATGCTTGTGATCTGGGAAATCTCGTTGCCATGGAACTGTTTCCGGTCTATGTCAAAGCGCCGCCGCCGGAAGTGCCGGTGACCGGGACCGGTTGGGTGCGGCATACCTGGGAACGGGAGATCGTCGCCATGGGCAAGGAGGAGATCCATGAAATGCTGGCCTCCGAGCAGGAATCCTGCCCCCGGCTGCAGGAGCCCCGGGTGATTTACGGGGATCGGGATTATGAGCTCCTCAAGATTGTCGGCCAGGAGCCTTTTGATCTGTACGTGGAAGGCGCGCCCTACCCCTTTAATCCCCTGAACATTCAGCGGCGCCTGAACTCCAAGTTTTACCAGAAGCTGTCCTGCCCGCTAATCTGGCTGCGGGTTTTGCGGAAGATCAAACAAGTCCTGGCGGTTTGCCCGGATCTGAACGGCGCCCGGGCCCTAATGCCAGCCATCGAAAAGCTCTGGGCCGGCTGTTCCATCCCGGTGCACCTGGCCTTGCCGCCCCAGGAGGGCTATGGCGGTCCCGGCGACGCCCTGCGCCAGGAGGCCCGCCGCGCCCTGGAAGCTTTAGAGGCCGCGGAGTGCCACGTGACGGTCAAGGAAGTGGCCGACTGGTCCTCCGGGGGGCCGGATCCGGCCATGCTTAAAGACTACGGCCTGGTAGCGGTGGCGGTGGAACGGGACGCCAAAAAAGACCATATTCGCCTGCAATGGCTGACCCAGGTGAAAAACCCTTTGATGCTGGTGCTCTATTGAGCTGGGGCGCCGGGGGTTAGCTTTTTGAATAAGGGATTATATTAACTATGCCTGAAGACGAAGAAAAACAAATCAGTTCTCTTGAGGGCGAAGAGCTCCTTAAGGCCATGCAGGAATGGGCCAAACGCCGGGCCCCCCTGTCCGAAGACTCCACCACCATGGCCCAATTCCGCACCAGAATGGCCGAAGATCGCACGGGTCTGGCCAATAAGCGCACGAATTTGGCCGAAGGCCGCACAGCGTTGGCCAATAAAAGAACCGGGTTGGCCGAGGGACGCACCGATCTGGCCCATAAAAGGACTTCCCTGGCGGAGGGGCGGACCCAGCTAGCTGAAAAAAGAACCGAACTCTCTGACGGCCGGACCAGTCTGGCCGATAGACGCACGGCGTTGGCCAACAACCGTACTGAACTGGCTAACAAGAGGACCGGGTTGGCTGAAGGCCGCACCGACCTGGCTAATAAAAGAACTTCCCTGGCCGAAGGCCGCACCAATCTGGCAGAAAAACGCACGGGGTTGGCCGAGAACCGCACGGCCTGGGCCAAGGAACGCACCGGCTTTTCCACCAAGCGTACGGAGCTGGCCGAAGACCGCACCAATTTGGCCAACGATCGCACCGGCCTGGCCCATAAAAGAACAGAGTTGGCCGAAGGCCGCACCGATCTGGCCCGGCAACGCACCGATTGGGCCAAACAACGCACCGACTGGTCCCAGTCCCGGACCGAATGGGCCGAGATGCGCAACAAGCTGGCGGAAATCCGCACCCGCATGAGCGGGGCCCGCACCGGCTTGGCCCAATCCCGGACCAATCTGGCCCAATTCCGCACCCTGTTGGCGAAGCAACGCACCGAGCTCGCCTTCCTGCGCACCGGTATTGCCTTCATCGCCCTGGGCACCTTTTTCACCCGGCTCTTTGGGCTGGGCCCCTGGTCCGCGGTCGACGCAATCATCACTTCGGTGGGCGTGCTCAGTATCGGCACGGCCATCAAACTGTGGATCAAATCCTACCGGATTGAGCGCAAGATGACGATCCGGCTGGAGAAGGAATTGGCTCCGGAAGCCGTGGAAAACCGGGTGGAAGAGTCCATCCGGTCACATAAATTCGGTCCGTTTACCTAAGCCGTGTAAAGGTTGAGCTGTTGTTCCGTACCGCGATCACCATCAGAAAAAGAATCATTATCGCCGCAGTCATTCAGGCCATCGTCATCTGCCTGATCTGCGCCTTCGGATATGTCTCTTTTAACACCATCCTGACCAAATTGCAGTCCATTGAGATCATCGACGACGTCAATATTTCCTTTTTGGAAATGCGCAAAGCCGAAAAAAATTACTTTCTCTACCAGGACTTAAGCTCCTTGGATGAATTGCTGCAAATCGGCACAAAACGGTATAAAGTTCTGGAGGCTTCCCGGTCGTATCTGGTTACCGGTTTGCACGGTTTAAGTAATCAGGAATATACGGGGTTGCTGCATAACCTCAAGCGTTATTTGGAGTTGATCCAGCAAGCTCTTTACAATAAAAAGGTGCCGCCGCCTTTGGAAAAGGAAATCAGGACCCTGGGCCATAACCTTACCGAACAATCAGCCACCCTCCTGGCCCGGGAACGGAAGACGGTCAGCTCTATCGTCAGCTATAGCCTCATCATGCTGCTGGTTTCCCTGGGGGTTATTTTTATCATCCAGGTGGTGCTCTGGCAGTATTTTTTCCGATTTATTCTGCAAGAGATCGGCGTCATGGAGCGCATGATCAAGATGGTGTCTGAAGGGCGTTTTCATGAGGTGGCCGTCAAGACCATCGCGCCCAGCAACGAAATCCGGGTAGCCGTTCAAGCCATCGCGGATATGGCCCGGGAGTTGGAAAAGCGGGAGCAGGAACTGATGCAATCCGGCAAGCTGGCCTCCCTGGGCATCTTGATCTCCGGGGTGGCCCATGAGCTGGGCAATCCTTTGAACAATATCTCTTTGATCGCCCAAACCTATTTGAGTCTTTACGATATGCTGGGCGATGAAGAAAAGAAAAATTATATGGGTGATGTCTATACCCAGAGCGAACGCATCAAGAAGATTGTCGAAAATCTCCTGGATTTTTCCCGGCAAAAGAAACAGGAAATGAAGGACACCCAGGTAGGGGACCTGGTACAGCGCAGTCTGGGCCTGGTGGCCAACCAGTTAAAAATTTCCAAGGTCAGGTATCATCTCGACATCGCCGAAGATCTGCCCTTAATCTCCGTGGCCCCCTCCCAGATCCAGCAGGTGCTGGTCAATCTGTTCATCAATGCCATCCAGGCTATGGATGGCGGCGGCCAGTTATTTATCGAGGCCTCCTATGATCAGGAGCAGAACATGGTCAACCTGAGCGTCAGGGATACCGGCACCGGCATTAAAAAGGAAATTCTGCCCCATATTTTCGATCCGTTTTTCACCACCAAGAGCACCAAGGGCACGGGTATGGGGTTATCCGTGAGCTACGGCATTATCCGGCAACATCATGGGGAGATCCTGGTGGAAAGCGAAGAAGGCCAGGGCACCACGTTTACTATAAAGATTCCTGCTAAGGACAATGATAAAGGGAGTAATCATGGCCAAGCAAATTATCGTGATCGATGATGAAAAGATTGTCTGTGATATGGCTAAAAAGATCCTGGAAGCCGAAGGCTACGAAGTGGAGACCTTTGTCGACAGTCAGTTGGCCCTGGAACGCATCCAAAGCCAGCCCTTCGACCTGGTGATTACCGATCTGAAAATGGAAAATGTCAGCGGTATGGATATCTTAAAAGAAGTCAACCGGCTTTACCCCAGTACCCGGGTGATTATGCTCACGGCTTACGCCACCCTGGATGCCACCATCGAAGCCATTCGGGAGCGCATCTACGACTTTTTCCCGAAGCCGGTGAAGATCGACGAATTAAAAAAATCCGTCAAGAAAGCCTTGGGGGATTAACGGGGCCCGGGCCGGGCGCCGGTGAGCGCACCGTCGCGAAGGAATTTTTTCAGGCCTGGTGCCGCTTAAACTTTGAACTTTTCGCCAGAAAGGGGAAGGACCATGAAAATTTTATTCGCCGGAGATGAACATCCCTACAGCGCCTACGCTTTAAATGAAGTGGTCCGGCTGGCCACCAATACCTGGGCCGATGTGACCCTGCTGGCGGTGACCCCGGCCGAAGCTGCCGCCAGGGACGTGGAAGACCAGCCTCTGGCCCAGGCCTTACACCGCTACCGGGAGGACTTTCTGGCCAGCGCCGGCGGCGAGGGCTCGCCCTACGCCATGGGGCCTTCGCGCTATGAGTGGGTCTCCCTTAGAGGCGGCCAGTGGGAAGAGCTGTTGGTGAGCCGGGGAGCCAAAAAAGACGTGAAAGTGTGCCTGCGCCGGGGCAACGAAGCCCAGGAGATTCTGGCGGAAGCCCGGGACGAGGAGAGCGATCTCATCGTTTTAGGGTGCACTAAAGGCGGACAGTGCATCTGGCAAGGCTCGGCCCCGGTGCCCCAGAAGGTGGTGAATGACGCCGACTGCTCGGTGCTCCTGGTCAAAGAAGAGCAGCCCATCAGCCGCATTCTGGCCTGTCTGGATCAGAGTTACATCAGCCAGGATTCCCTGGAAATGATCAACCAAATGGCCACCCTGCACCAGGCCCAGCTGGAGTTGATCGGCCTGTCCCAGGAAGGCGGCATGAAAAAAGACGTGTACCGCCGGCTCATCGAAATCGGGGATTACTATGAGGACAGACAGATCAAGGTGAGCACCCGCTTAACCGAGATCGTCGATTTTGAAAACTTGCTGGACAAAGAATTGCAGCAGGATCTCCTGGCCCTGTTCATGGGGAAAAAATCCCTCCTGGACCGGTTCTTCCCCAAGGATTGGGCCGGGCGCTTTGTAAGCAAATGCCAGACCTCGGTGCTGGTGATGCGCTAAGGATGTAGGGTTGATTTAAGGCGCTTAAAGAGGTTTTGCTTGCGGCCCTTGCTCCTAAAACTTAAAATGTAACATTTGCTCATGAGGTGATCCGATGAAAATCCTGGTCGCAGTGGATAAAAGCGAAGAGTCGCAGCAGGCTCTCCGTTATTCTTGTCACTTGCTGGAACATTTCGACGCCGACGTAGATGCCTTGTACGTCAAACCCGACGTGGTGGAGTCAGTGCCTGACACCTCTTACGCTCCTTTCACCACTCGCAAGGACGTGGAAAAATCCATCGAAGCCGAAGCCGAAAAAACCGTGGAGGAAATTTTCGAGGCCTGTGAGATTTGCCTTGGGGGCAAGGTCCCCTGTGAGCCCCTGGTGGCCGTGGGCGACCCTGCCGACGAGATCCTCAGCACCGCCAATGAAGGCCTGTATGACCTGATCATCTTGGGCTCCCAGGGCAGCTCCTCCGTCCGCGGCTTTTTATTGGGATCGGTTCACGCCAAGATTCTCCACCATGCCATGCAACCGGTTCTTTTGATGCGCAATTTCCGGCCCGTGCAGAAAATTCTGGTGGCCTACCNNNNTTGTTCGCCAGGACCAAACCGGCGATCACCATCCTCCACGTCCAGGAAACCGAGTTGGGCGAAACCGCGGAATTCGCCGAATCCTGTCTGCTCACCGGGGAAGAAACCTTAAAAAAATACGGCGTCACTCCCCGGAAAAAGCTGGCCCAGGGCGACTTTGTGGACGAAATCCTCAAGGCCGTGGCCGTGGAGCGCTATGACCTGCTGGTGCTGGGGGCCTACGGGCACAAGCAGCCCAAATATTTGAAGCTCATCAGCGACGAGGCCCTTAATCTGGTGCGCCTGTCCACCCGCCCGGTCCTGGTCTACCGGGATAAACTGGCCGAGTAAGACGGCCGCGGCTCCGGGCCCGCAGCGCGGGCGGACTCGGAGCTCGGCCGGGGCAAAATGTATGCCGGCCATCCCGGTCGCGACTGTGCCGGCCTTGGAGCGAACCCGATTCAGCCTGAAGTCCTTTTGACAGTTTCCCTTGGCGGAGAGCCGCTCTTTTCCCCACCATGAAGAGATAATGATTCTTGACAATCGCCAGCACCCATGATAGTAATTTGTTTTAACTTGGCAATATTACAGGACATTCATGCCCTTATCAACCAAAGCCCCTCGTGATTTGGACGCCCTCGAACCTTACATCAATTCCTGCGTGGCCCTGGCCCAAGAGAAATTAGGCCGCTTCTCCTCTTTAAGCGAAATTGCCGCCAGGCAAAAAGACCTCAACCGTTACCCCCGTTTGGAGTCCCTGGCCCCACCGCGGCAAATCCTTGTTCTTGATGAGCATGACGGCGGCAGCGCGCGCCTGTCGCGGGCCAGGGAGGCCGTGCTCCGGGGAGAAATTCTCTTTGAACACGCGGCCGCAGGCGAAGGCACCCGCCTGATGTTGGGTCCCAAATACTTCCTGGATATCACTCAGGATCATTCCGTCGGCAGCATCGCCAGCCTCATGAGCCAGGAAGCCGGCCGGGTCATTACTTCCGAGGAGATTGCGGCCCTCCTGGAATGCGGGCCCGGGGAGCTCCTGCCCCTTTCGCTGGGGGCCCGCCATATGCTCCAGTTGGCCTTCGACCTGGAGAGGCTGGCCCGGGAGGCGCAAGAATCCCCCCGGGAGGTCTTGGGGCGCCAGCACCTGTTAATCATCATTGGCCGGGAGATGCTGGCCCACATTGAAAAAGATTTCTACCTGTGGCATTTTTTCGGCTTCAATCCCGCCCAGGTCTTTTTCATGGTGCAGGAAAGCTTTCACGGCCTCAATTTAAAGCAAGGCCGCTTTTTCTATGATGTCAGTTCCCCCCGCCGCCTGCATAATCACGGCCAGATGGTGATGCAGCAGGCCTTGGACCGGCAGATGTTCTCCCTGGAGGGGAGCCATCCCTGGGAAAAGCGTTTCCATGCGCAAGCGGAAGTTGCCGACTGGCTGCAAGGATTTGCCGATAAGATATCGTATAATATAGAGGACCTGGATTACTTGACCGGTTCCCTGGATTTTGCCGGTTTGGGGTTGGCCCTGGAGTTGGGCGATCAGGGGTTTAACATGGTCATGGAGGTGATGGCCAATAATCCCGCCAAACCCCAGAAAGGCGGCATGCTGGCCTGGGACCCTGAGATGGACCGCGATGTCATGATCGAAAGCTTCCAATTGGGTGATATCCAAAATCAGGACATCAAGTTCCTGAACCGCAATTTCAATCACTATCCCCGGCCGCAGGTAAGCTGGGACCGTCTCCGGGAAAACGGGCTGCCCATGCCCATTACCGTTAAAGACGGGTTCCTCTATTACACGCCGGTGCAGGGGGATATCAATTTTTTGGTGCCGACTGCTTTTTTCCGCCGCCAGGAGATGCGCCCCATCCGCAATTTGAAAAGTCCCGCCGCCCTGCCCCTGGCCGTCAATCGCATGTATGCTCAGGACCGGCAGCCCGGGTTTAAGGAATTCGTCCAACGGTGCCGCGAGGGGTCTTTATGAGCCGGCCCCGCAAGATGTTCGTCAATGCCGCGGATCCCGAGGTCTTTCGGGTCGCCATCGTCGAAGAAGGCCAGATGGAAGAACTGGCCCTGGAGTCTTCCTCCCGGGAGCCCACCAAGGCCAATATTTATAAAGGGGTGGTGGCCAACATCGAACCCAGCCTCCAGGCCGCGTTTATCAACTACGGCGGGGAGCGCCACGGTTTTTTGCCTCTGTCCGAAGTGCATCCCGACTGCTACCAGGAAAAACCCCAGAGTAAGGCCAAGACCAAGATTCAGCGGGTGCTGCGCAAAGGCCAGGAGCTCATCGTCCAGGTCTATAAAGAGGAATCCGCCACCAAAGGCGCCTATCTCAGTACCTACATCTCCCTGCCCGGGCGCCGCCTGGTGCTGTTGCCCAATCAGAGTCATCTCGGAGTTTCCCGCAAAATCGAAAAGGAAGAAGAGCGCCAGCGCCTCAAAGAATTGGCCCAGAAGTTGGGGCTGCCGGCGGAAATGGGCCTGATCATCCGCACCGCCGGTGAAACCAGCAAAAACCAGGACCTGGCCAAGGACCTGAAATATCTCCTGAAGCTGTGGGAGTCCATTAAACAGGGGGCCCGGGCCCAACCCGCGCCCTGCCTGCTGCACCGGGACCTGGACCTGATCACCCGCACCGTCAGGGATTATTTTTCCCCGGATATCAATTCCATCATGGTGGACAACAAAGACGTCTACCAGACCCTGCGCAGCTTTATCCGGGAAATGGCCCCCCGGCATGTGCGCTCCCTGAAGCTTTACAAGGACAGTTTACCCATCTTTACCCGCTACCAGCTGGAAGATCAGATCGACCGCATCTATGCGGATCGCGTGCCCTTGAAATCGGGCGGCTCCATTGTCATCAATCCCACCGAGGCCCTGGTGTCCATCGACGTCAACTCCGGGCGCTGCCTCAGCGGCAAGGAACTGGAGGATACGGCCTTGAAGACCAACCTGGAGGCCGCCGACGAGGTCGCCCGGCAACTGCGCCTCCGGGATCTGGGGGGCCTGGTGGTCATCGACTTCATCGACATGAAGGACAAAAAGCACCAGAAGGAGGTGGAGCAGGCCCTGAAGCAGAGCTTGAAAAAGGACAAGGCCCGGGTCACCGTGGGGCACCTCTCCAAGTTCGGCCTCCTGGAACTCTCCCGCCAGCGCCTGCGGCCCACCGCGGAAGTCAGCGCCTACATTGAATGCCAGGCCTGTCATGGCCGGGGCCGGGTTAAACGCGTGGATTCTCTGGGGTTAAGCCTGCTGCGGCAAATCTCCTCCCACGCGGTCCAAAACCACATTCAGGAAGTCCGGGTTGTGGCCCCCCTGGAAGTGGGCGCCTTCCTGTTAAATAACAAGCGCCAGGAAATCCTCGACCTGGAAGCGCGTTATGATCTTAAGATCAGGGTGACCCTGCAAGCAGACCTGGGGCCCGAAGACATTCAGGTAGACTACCTCAAACGGGATACGCCTGAGGCCAAAGCGGCTCCGGAAGCCAAGGCGTCGCCCGAACCCAAAGCCGCGGCGGAAGCCAAACCTGCGGCGGAAACCAAAGCCAAGGCGGAAGGTAAATCCCGGCGCCCTTCTTCCCGGCGGCGAGGTTCCCGCAAGGCCGCGGCCGCCAAAAAGGCCGCAGCGGAAGCGCCGGAGACCACCACGGCCCCGGAGGCCACGCCGGAGAGCCAGGAAGCGCCAGAGCCTCAGGAACCTCAGGAAACCCTGGTGCCTCACCCTGAACCGCACAATCCCTAGCCGAGTTAAAGGAGCAGTGGTATGCGCAGTAATTTAATGAAACAGGGGCTGGAAAAATACCCCCACCGGTCACTCCTCAAGGCCATGGGGCTGACTGACCGGGAAATTGATCAGCCCATTATCGGCGTGGCCAATTCCTTCAACGAGTTCATCCCCGGCCATATCCACCTGAACACCATTACCCAGGCGGCCAAAGCCGGGATCCGCCTGGCCGGCGGCACCCCCCTGGAGTTCGGGGTCATCGGCGTGTGTGACGGCTTGGCCATGCACCACGCGGGCATGAAATATTCTTTGCCCTCCCGGGAGCTCATCGCCGACTCTATTGAGATCATGGCCACGGCGCATCCCGTGGACGGCCTCCTGTTAGTGACCAACTGCGATAAGATCATCCCTGGCATGCTCATGGCGGCCCTGCGCCTCAACCTACCCGCCATCCTGATTTCCGGCGGCCCCATGCTGGCCGGACGCTATAAAGGCCGGGCCGTGGACCTGATCACCGTGTTTGAAGGCGTGGGCGGGGTCAAGGCCGGCAAGATTTGCGAAGACGATCTCAAGGAACTGGCCGAATGCGCCTGCCCGGGGTGCGGCTCCTGCGCGGGCATGTTCACCGCCAATTCCATGAACTGCTTGAGCGAGGCCGTGGGCTTGGCCCTGCCCGGCAACGGCACCATCCCCGCGGTGCACGCGGCCCGGGTTCGTTTAGCGAAAGAGGCTGGTCTCAAGATCATGGAACTGGTGAACCAGCAGATCCTGCCCCGGCAGATCGCCACGCTTGCGGCCTTCAAAAACGCCATAGCCGTGGACATGGCCCTGGGGTGTTCCACCAACACCGTGCTCCACGTGCCGGCCATCGCCCACGAGGCCGGCATCGACCTGCCTCTGGACCTGTTCAACGAGATCAGCATCAAAACCCCGCACCTGTGCTCCCTGAGCCCGGCCGGACCCCACCACCTGGAGGACCTGGATGCGGCCGGCGGCGTTCCCGCGGTGATGAAGGCTCTGATGGAGGGCGGCCTGCTGGACGGCTCCCCCCTGTCCGTCACCACCAGGCACGTGGCCGACAACCTGGCCGGGGTCAAGATCCTGGACGAAAACGTCATTCATCCCTTGACCAACCCCTACCACACCCAGGGGGGCATCGCCATTCTCAAGGGCAATCTGGCCCCGGACGGCGCAGTGGTGAAGCAATCGGCTGTGGACCCGCAGATGCTGTTCAATGAAGGCGGGGCCCGGGTCTTTGACGCGGAAGAAGAGGCCACCCAGGCGATCCTGGATGGCAAAATCAAACCCGGCGACATCGTGGTCATCCGCTATGAAGGCCCCAAGGGCGGCCCCGGAATGCGGGAAATGCTCACCCCCACATCGTCCATCGCCGGCATGGGTCTGGATAAGGAAGTGGCCCTGTTGACCGACGGCCGCTTCAGCGGCGGCACCAGAGGCGCGGCCATCGGACATATCTCGCCGGAGGCCGCGGACGGCGGCCCCCTGGCTTTGGTGCAAGAGGGCGACCGCATCAAAATCGACATCCCGGCAAAGACCCTGACGCTGATGGTAGACGAGGCCGAGCTGGCCCGACGTCGGGAAAACTGGCGCGCCCCGGAACCCAAGATCAAGCACGGCTTCCTGTCCCGCTACAGCCGGGCAGTGAGCTCCGGCAGTCAGGGCGCGGTCTATAAATAAGCTGGTCATCTTCTTGTTCCCAGGTTTTTCAGGCGCGGGTTGATTTCCTCCTTCCCGGGTTGAACCAGGGAAAAAGAAGATGAAATCCTCTGGACTTCTTGACATGACCTTGGCGCGTACCTAGGTTAATCAATTTACTTTTCGACATGACTCCAGGGCATCCCGGTTCCTTCTGAGAATAACCTGGCCATATCTTCAAATCTGACTAGATTGTTTGTTAATAAAATAGTTAGTATTTTAAGGTAATTAACTTAATTATTAACAAGCTGCCCCCAGCTTATTACAGCTTTTAAATCTTTTATCTTTTAGGAGAAAATGCTTATGCGCCTGAAGATTGATCGGGAAACCTTGTTGAAGGGAGTGGGACGAACCCTGGGAGTGGTGGATCGTCGCGGCACCATGCCCATTCTGGCTAATTTTCTCCTGCAGACCGATGAAAACCGGGTGCTCATTTCCGCCACCGATCTGGAAGTAAGCTTTCGAGGCTTCTACCCTGCGGAAATCATGGAGCATGGCGCCCTGACTGTTCAGGCCCATTACCTCTATAACCTGATCAAAGAGTTGCCCGGAGAAACTCTGGATCTTACCGGCACGGAAAATTCCAACCTCAAAATCACCGAAGGCGACGCCCGCTACCAGCTTCATGGCCTGCCCGCGGATCAGTTTCCCCCGGTGCCGGAGATTACCGACCAGGAGCTGGTCCAGGTGGAGAGCCACATGGTCAAGGACATGATCGAAAAAACCATCTTTTCGGTCTCTGCCGACGATCTACAGTACCATCTTTCCAGCATCTTCTGGGAGCGGGTGGGGTTTCCCAAGGGCGGGCCGGAAGCCGAAGCGACCCCGGAGGAAGGCGCTGAAACCGAACCCGACCTGGATTATTGGCTGCGGTTGATCTCCACCGACGGCCACCGTCTCACCCTCATCGAACGCCGCCTGAAGGAATCCGGCCAGTTTGCCATTGAAAAAGGCATCCTTATTCCTCGCAAAGGCATGGCCGAAGTGATCCGCTTCCTGGCCGAAGAAGAGCAGGTTTACCTGGGCCTGGGCAAGCAGAGCCTGGCCTTAAAGGCGGACGGCAATTTTCTGTTTATCCGCCTGTTGTTGGATAAAAAATTCCCCGACTACCGGCGCATTATCCCGGACAGCTTCGCCTATCGTTTCGCCATCAACCGCCGGCTGCTTTTCGATACCATCCGCCGGATTTCCCTGTTGTCCACCGAACGCTTCAAAGGCGTAATTCTGAAGCTCCTGCCCGATCACCTGGAAGTCACCTTTAACAACCCGGAGGTGGGGGAAGGCCAGGAGATGATGGGGGTAATTTTGGAACAGGGCGACCCGGAGCAGCTGCCCATGGAAATCGGTTTCAATGCCCGCTATTTTCTGGAGCCTTTAAACGCCATCAACAGCGACATGGTGATCTTGGAATTTAACGATAAGGATCGGCCCTGCCGGCTGGTGGACCAGACGGACCCCCATTACTTCAGCATCATTATGCCCATGAGCCTGTAAAAGGGTTTTGGGTTTGGCAGGGGGGGAGGCCCTGATGGAAGAAAACCAAGCTCTCAAACGTTTCGGCGAACTCGTCGGATACACCGCGGCGGCCCTGCAAAATTTTCAGCAGGCTGACCCCTGGATGCGGCAGATGGAGCGGCTAGGCCGGGCTGCGGCCCGCTATTCCATATTCGACACGGAAAATCAAAGAGGTTAAACATGGCTCGCATCGGCATTCTTACCTGTTCCAATTGTACCCAGGAGACTAACTGTGCTTCCGTAGTATGTTTGGCGGACATGCGAAAAAGACGGGGCTTTTTTGAGCAGTATCCTCAAGATGAACCACTGGATCTTATTGGTATTATTAATTGCGCTGGCTGTCCAACCTTGGCAGCTCCGGAAAAAATCCTTAAAAAAGTGCGGGCCTTGACTGAATTTCGCCTTGATACGCTGCACCTGTCATTTTGTCTGGTAACGTTATGTCCCTTCGTTAATACTTATGTAAAATTAATAAAACGTGAATTTCCCGATATCAATATTGTGCTGGGGACTCACAAACCCATGGCTCGCGAGCTCTTTCACCGGGGAGTTTAAGTATTGCTCTGTCTGACTCTGAAGCATACTCAAACCTAATCCACTTAGAACAACCAGATGATTATAGAAAGGTGGAATGTTTAACCAGAGAAGCCTTTTGGAATGTCTACAAGCCGGGGTGCGATGAACATCTGCTGGTTCATAAACTGAGAAAAGTGCCCGCCTTTGTCAAAGAATTGAGTTTTGTGGCGGTCAATGAGCATAAAATCGTCGGCAATGTAATCTATTCAAAAGCCAAAGTAATCAATGAGAGCCAGCAAGAATTTGAAGTTCTGTGCCTGGGACCCATTGGCGTATTGCCCGCGTATCAAGGCCAAGGGATTGGTTCTTTATTAATGCAGCATTCCATCGAACAGGCCAGGCGGTTGGGACATAAGGCCGTAATTCTTTTTGGAAACCCACATTATTATCAGCGCTTCGGCTTCGTAAACGCCGAAGCCTATGGCATTCAAACCTCGTGGGGTGCAAACTTTCCCGAATTTATGACCTTAGAACTTTATGATGGCGGCCTGCAGGGTATTTCAGGCAGGTTTTATGAAGATGAGGTTTTTAAGCTAGACCAAGAGGAACTGGAAATTTACGACAAAGAATTTCCCCAAAAAGAGAAGCAGGTTACAGATACACAACTGAAATAACCTCCCCAAATGGCAAATATGCCCAAAAGACGGGCTTTTGCGAGCTATCTCCTCAAAACAAACCATTGAACCTGAGCGCCATCATCAAGGGGCTGTCTCGGACTGACCAGAAGGCTCCGTACCTGCCGTTTTGCAGGGCGATTTTCACCCCTCCTCAGAGCTTTTATTTTATTGATAAAACAAGAATTTTTTGGTAAAATTATAGCGTTTGGGGGAGGCATTAATGCGTGGGTTGCGAGTGCTTCTTCCACAGCTTTTCTGAAGACCTTCCGAGCCTTGATTTTTAACCACAAAAAGGAGTACCAAATTGGCTGGTCCTGTTTACGAGACTGAAGGAGGTGTGGAGCTTAATCTCACCCAAGACTCGGAATACGGCGCCGAGAAAATTCAGGTCCTCAAGGGCCTGGAGCCCGTGCGGGAGCGGCCGGCCATGTACATCGGCAATACCGGTCCCGAAGGCCTCCACCACCTGGTCTATGAAGTGGTGGACAACTCTATTGACGAGGCCATGGCCGAGCATTGCAATGAAATCAAGGTTACCGTCCATTCCGACCAAAGCGTTACCGTGGAGGACAACGGCCGGGGCATCCCCACAGACAAGCACCCCACGGAAAATCTGCCCGCGGTGGAAGTGGTCATGACCCGGCTGCACGCCGGCGGCAAATTCGATTCCGGGGCCTACAAGGTCTCGGGCGGCCTGCATGGCGTCGGGGTTTCGGTGGTCAATGCCCTGTCCGCATACCTGGAGGTGGAAATCCGCCGGGACGGCAAGGTCTACCACCAGCGCTATGAACGGGGCAAGACCGTCACTCCTTTAAATGTTACCGGCAAGACCAAGCGCCGGGGCACGACGGTGACCTTTCTTCCGGACGTCGCGATTTTCTCCCAGAGCTATTTTAGTTACGATCTGTTGGCCCAGCGGCTCCGGGAGCTCTCCTTCCTCAACGGCGGCGTGCGTATTCTCCTGCATGAAGAGCTTTCGGGCCGCAAAAACGAATTTCTCTACGAAGGCGGCATCATCTCTTTCGTCCAGTACCTCAACCGCAACAAGACTCCCATCCATCCGGAGCCCATTTATTTAACCGGGGACAAAAACGGCATCCAGATGGAGATCGCCTGTCAATACAACGACACCTATAACGAACAGATCTTTTCCTTTGCCAATAACATCAATACCCGGGAAGGCGGCTCGCATCTCTCCGGCTTTAAAGCCGGGCTCACCCGGGCCATCAATCAATACTTGAGCACCAGCGGCGACTTGCCCAAAAATCTCAAAAACGGCCACCTCCAGGGCGAGGACGTCCGGGAGGGGCTCATCGCGGTGATCAGCGTCAAGCTGCCCCGGCCCCAGTTCGAGGGTCAGACCAAGACCAAGTTGGGCAACAGCGAAGTCAAGGGTCTGGTGGAAAATCTTTTATACGAGCATTTGCTGACCTTTATGGGCGAAAACCCGGCGGTGGCCAAGCGCATCCTCACCAAACTCCTGGATGCCGCCCGGGCCCGGGAGGCGGCCCGGCGGGCCCGGGAACTGGTGCGCAAGAAAGGCGCCCTGGGGGACATGACCCTGCCCGGCAAGCTGGCCGACTGCCAGGAACGGGACCCCACCCGCCGGGAGATTTACTTGGTGGAGGGGGACTCCGCCGGCGGCTCCGCCAAGCAGGCCCGGGACCGGCGGTTTCAGGCTATCCTGCCGCTTAAAGGCAAGATCATCAACGTGGAAAAGGCCCGCTTTGAAAAAATGCTGGAAAACCCGGAAATCCGCACCCTGATTTCCTCTTTGGGGTCCGATCTCTCCCAGGAAGAAGTCAGCATGGATACCCTCCGCTACCACAAGGTCATCATCATGACGGACGCGGACGTGGACGGGGCCCACATTCGCACCCTGCTCCTGACCTTTTTTTACCGTCAGTTGGAGAAACTGGTTAAAGACGGCTACCTCTACATCGCCCAGCCGCCCCTGTACCGCCTGACTCGGGGCAGTGAAAAAACCTATCTCAAGGATGACGATGAATTTAAGAAATACCTGCTGAAGCGGGGCATTGAAAAAAAGCGCCTGCGCCTGGGCCCCAAGCGGACCCTGGAGGGCGCCCCCCTGGCCCAGGCCCTGGAAAAAGTCACGGCCTATCAGGAGTATCTGAAGCGCTTTGAAAAGCGGGGCTTGGCCCGCAAGGTCTTGAAACTGCTCCTAGCCCAGGGCGTGACTGGCAAAGATATGCTGCGCCAGCCGGAGCGCCTGGAGGACCTGGTGGCGGCCCTCAATGCCACGGACCACTTGCAGGCCCAGCTCACCCCCGACGAAGAGCACGACTCCTGGGCCGTGCTGGTCTCCTCTCCGGAGCGGGATTTCGCGGAGATGCGCCTGGACTGGGAACTGATGGGCAGCAGCGACTTCCAGGCCCTAGTGCGGCTGGATCAGAGTCTGGCGGACTTCAAAACCCCGCCTCACCTCCTGGAAGGCAAGGACAAGACCTGGGAATTCGCCAACCTGGAGGAGCTGGTGGAGCTTATCATCGGGGAAGGCCAAAAAGGCATCAATATCCAGCGCTTCAAAGGCTTGGGGGAGATGAACCCGGAGCAGCTCTGGGAGACCACCATGGACCCCGAAACCCGTACCCTGCTTAAAGTCAACATCGAAGACGCAGTGGCCGCAGATGAGATTTTTACCATCCTGATGGGCGATAAGGTGGAGCCCCGGCGTGATTTTATTCAGAACAACGTACTTGAATTGAATGAACTGGATATTTAACATTTGGGAAGAGATCAAGAGCGATACCGCGGCTTGCATCCAGATATCCGCCTGTCCAAGGAGGTAACACCATGCAACGCAAAGCCAGCTTTAGGATTGTTGTTACCCGCAGGGAAATGCTTTATGTCGGGGATACCCCGGACCACACTCTGATGCTTACTGAGATGGAGGGTGAGCCCATTAATTACACCCCCGGGGTGGCCGGGGAGTTCGTGTCCCGGCGCAGCGTCGGTTTCCATGACCGGATCAAAGGCGACGGCCCCATAACCGGCTATGCCACCACCATATTTCAGCATGGTGCGGTTTACTCCCGATTCAATGGAGAAAAGCACGGCCCCATGACCAAAGGTAAATGGGAAGTCTACAAAGGCATCGGCAAGTTGAGCACCCTCAAGGGGGCCGGAACTTTCACGGTGAAGCCCTCCGAAAAACACGGCCAATTTGTTCTGGAAATGGAGGGGAACTACGAACTTTAGCCGGCCGCCGAATCGCCGGCTCCGGCCTTCACCCGGCTGCGGGGACCAAGGGGCGGTATCCTTACCGCCCTTTTTCCGGTCTTGGGGCAGCCGAATATTTTCCCAAGGCCGTTAACTCCTGGGGATTTCAAGACTCTAATAATCAGGAGGTAGCCGAATATGTCGGATAATAAAGCCTGCGCCAAGTGCGGCGCTGCCGTTGACGTCGACGAAATTAAGGAATTCCACGGGCAGGAACTCTGTGAGGATTGTTACATGGACGCCTTGAGCCCCACCGTGGTCTGCGACCCCTGGGCGGTGCACACAGCCAAGAGCCTCAAGGACGTGCCCGGCGGCCACGATA
>JARRQO010000106.1:0-9519 GCA_037381685.1 Deltaproteobacteria bacterium
GTTGCCTGTTATTTTTTGGTGTAGAATAAGATCATTTCCAAGGTTTTCTGAGCAAGAACTTGGTATTCTTTTTGCCCCTGATTTTGACCAGGAAATAGAGCAAGAAATTGATAGGCTCTTTGTTCACCTTAAACAAGAAATCAAATCTTATGAATTAGGAATTCGTTTTGATCTCAAAAGACTTTCTCCAAATTTATCAATCAGTTCCGCATCAGAGGCAAATAATATATTGCGGAGGACTGGCGGTGTAGTAGCAATTTGGGGAACTATTGATCATCAATACAGCGAACAAGGGATGGTTACTGGCTTCTCCCAAATTTCTATAACTTTTATTCATCGTCCCGTTCAGCTTCCTAAATCACGTATTAAATCTTTACTTATTACTCAGAGCATTTAACTGATTAACTTTTTACGCGGCATACTGAACGTGTTCCCCTTGGAAATAGTTCGCAACGATGTCCGGTTTGAGTTGGCGGCTCCAGAGGTAGCTTCTGACCTTGCTCATCAACTCCGATTGATTACCCGGACGCTGTCGACCCAGGGCATTGCTTTTGACATCTTGATTGAGCAACTCGTCCGGGTTGATTTCCGGACTATAGCTGGGAAGAAAACATAACCGAATGTGTTCCTTGTTTTCTTCTACCCAGTTTTTCACCTTACGGGAACGGTGGACCGGGTGACGGTCGATGATCAGATATACCCGGCGATCACTTTGACGGAGCAAGCGTCGGAGAAATTCTAAGAAAACTTTGGCAGTAAAACGCTCTTTGAAAACCATGAAGTTTAAGCGCCCCTGGTTGGTGATGGCAGAAATCATGTTGCAGCCGAAACGTTGACCAGTGGCCAAGATCACGGGCGTCTGACCCTTGAGGCCATAAGAACGCCCCACGGCATGGTCGGAGCGCAGCCCCATTTCATCGCCCCAGTATATTTGAGCCTTCTCTTTCTGGGCCTGGCGACGAATATGGGGGTACTCCTTCTCCAGCCATTGCTGGACCTGTTCCGGATTTTGTTCCCAGGCCCGCCGCGCCGGTTTTTGCGGGGTAAAGCCCCAGCGTTTGAGATACCGGCCCACGGTCCAGACTGACAACTGTAAGCCAAAGCGACGTTTAATGAGAAGCGCTACCGCTTCCCGAGTCCAGAGGTAAAAGGGCAATTTGAGTTGTTCCGGGTGATGATCAATGACCGTTTTAGCAATTTGTGCAGCCTGCCAGGGCTTGAGCTTGCCTCCTTGTGGGCGGCCTTTCTGTTTTGATTTGAGCGCTCCTTGGCCCTGGAGGCGATACGCTTTCATCCATTTACTGATGGTTTGCGATGTAACTCCAAGGAGTTGAGCAACTTCCTTTTGCTTTTTACCGCCCAAAACCGCCTTCACCGCTAATTGGCGAAGATGTTCTTGGGCACTTGGCGATATGGAGCGAGCATCGACCTTTTGCATGCAATATCTATAGCATAGATACTTACATAAGTTAATTTATTTATTGCACTGAGTAATAAGAGCACACCCAGGTGTACTCCTGTCTATCCATGGGTCAGCCGGCGCCAGCGTTTAAGCAGCAAGGCCGCGGCCTGCTCCACTTCCTCCCTGGTGGTGGGAAAGCCCACACTGAAGCGCACCGCCCGCCGGGCTACCGGGTCCGGCAGGCCCATGGCCGCCAGCACCGGAGAGATGGCTTCCTGGCCGGTATGGCAGGCCGAGCCCAGGGAGGCCGCCACCTCCGGCAACCCGCCCATCAGATAGCAGCCGTCCACCTGCGGAAAGGAAAGGTTCAGGGTATTGGGGAGGCGCTCTGCTTCGGCTTCGGGGCCGTTGAGGATGAGGCCGGGGATCCCGGCGCGCAGCAGCTCATAGAGCCGGTCCCGCAAGTCCCGTAAGTGACCCGGGGCCCGCGCCAGGCGCTCCCGGGCCAGCCGGCAGGCTTCGCCCAGGGCCACCATGTAGGGCACGTTTTCGGTGCCGGCCCGGCGGCCGCCTTCCTGGGAGGCCCCATGGAGCAGGGGGGTAAAGGGGACCCCGGGCCGCACGTACAGCGCGCCGACGCCTTTGGAGGCGTAGATTTTGTGACCCGCCACCGTCAGGAAATCCACCTGCAACTCCTCCACGTCCACGGCGATCTTCCCCACGCTCTGGGCCGCGTCGGTGTGGAAAGCAACACCCGCTTCCTGCGCCAGGGCGCCGATTTCCCGGATGGGCTGGATGGTCCCGGTCTCGTTGTTGGCATGCATGATGCTGATCAGGATGGTATCGGGGCGCAATTCCCGGCGGACCTCGCCGGGGTCCACCCGGCCGGCGCCGTCCACCGGCAGGACGGTCACATCAAACCCCTGGGACTGCAAAAACCGGCAGGGGGCCAGCACCGCAGGGTGCTCCGTGGCCGCGGTAATGAGATGCCCGCGGCTGTGGTGGCGAGCCACGCCTTTAAGCACCGTATTGTTGGCTTCGGTGGCGCCGCTGGTGAAGACAACCTCGTCCGGGGCGCAACCCAGCAGCCCGGCCACTTCCCCCCGAGCCCGGTGTATGGCTTGCCGGGCGTGCTGGCCTGAGGGGTAATCGCAGCTGGGATTGCCGAATTCCGAGGTCAGAAAGGGCTCCAGGGCCCGAAAGACCTCCGGGGCCACAGGGGTGGTGGCGTTGTAGTCCAGGTAGATCATGGCATTCCTTTTCCTGGGTTCATTTATGGGAATTTATGCAAGTGCCAGAACCCGCTTAAGTGCCGCGCTGATACTTTCCAAATCCTCTTTGGACATCTCTTCAATCCAGGAGGACAGACGGGTTTTATCCAACGCCCTGACTTGATCGCATACCGCCCGCACTTCTTGGCCCATACATCGGACTTTTACCGTAAGGGGAGGCTTCGCTTCTCCGGAGCTGGAGAGAGGGATGACCAGGACTGTTCTGCGAGCCTGATTAAGTGGCGACGCGCCCACCAGAACGCAGGAGCGGACTTTCTTAATCCCCGCGTCTTGAGTGGGGTCAAGATTTACCCAGTAGACGCTACCACGTTTCAGTTTCGATTCCATCACCAACGGTTACGTCCCAGTCAACCATCTCGGATTGGAGTTGCTCATCTTTTTCCACGGCCAGGGCGCATTCATAGAGTTCACGTTCCCGCCGGCGGACTTCCTTTTCCAGCAGGGCAGCTACGACCTTGCTGCGTTGGCGAGGCGGAATCACGGCCTGCATCCTGGCAAATAAGTCATCTGACAAGGAAACCAAGACCTTCAATGGACTTTCTCCCCGGCAATAATTTGTGGATATAATATATCCGATATCTTGGCTTGCCTCAAGCTAAATTGATAACGGGTCCGATTTTATCCTGACTCCCTCTCGGCTTGTCCGTAAGTACCTTCTGCTTGACAGACTCTTGACAGGCGCTAAGATTAGAGAAAAGTCCAGCCTCATTTTAAACTGATCGTGAGCCATTCACTTTCCCCCAATCTCTACCGCCTGGGCCGTTGGCTCTGCCACCAGACCATCGGGCGCTATTTTTCCCTCCGGGTCAGCGGCCTGGAGCACCTGCCGGAGGCGGGGCCCGCGATTATCTGCCCCAAGCACCAGCGCTGGGAAGACATCCCCCTCATCGGCATGGCCCTGCCCCCGCCCCTGCACTATATCGCCAAGGTGGAGCTGTTCCAGCAGCCCGTCGTCCGGGAGCTGTTAGGGGCCTGGGGCGGGGTGCCGCTGGACCGGAAAAACCCCCGGGCCACCCTGTCATCCTTCAAGCGCCTGCTGCCGCTCTTGGCCCACCGGGCCTATATTGTGCTGTTTCCCGAGGGCACCTATTTTGCGGGCCGGATGGGGCCCGGCCGGCATCGCCTGATTCAACTGCTCCTCAAGCTGCAAGGCCGGGACGGTTTGGGTTTCCTGCCCTTTGTGCCCGTGGGGGTGGTCTATGCGCCCCGGACTTGGGGCTATAGCGTGCACGTCGAGCTGGGGGCGCCGCTGACCGCGGCCGCGCCCCGCCAGGCCCCGGCCCTGACCGCGGCGGTCATGGCCCGTATCTCCCGGCTGTCCGGGTTCTAATTTCTGTGCGCTTCCTCTAAATCTTTCCCGGAAAATCTTGCGCCCGGAAGATTTTTCCGCAAGGCGTCTTCTAGTAATTGCCCAAAGGCTTTTCCTACGCCCCCCTCACCCTGACCCTCTCCCCCGCGGGGGGGAGAGGGAATTAGAGGAAAAAATTTTGGGCAAACGCTATATTTTTGCTGAGAGTGGCGGATTCGGCGTCAGGCCTTTCTGATTCTGGCCGCCAGGTCTTTGAGGGCCGCCAGATATTCGGCAAAGCCCTGCATGAAAATATCGTTGTGATTGGCATGGGCTATGGTGAGCATGGTTTTGTCGCCGGCAGGGCTGGCGTTATATAAAGCCTGGCCGTCGCTTAAAGGGATGATGTGGTCGTGCTCCGCGTGGATGATCAGGGTGGGGCCGGCATATGATTTGATCTTGTCCAGATTGTGAAACCCGGTTTGTTCCTGAAAACCGACGGCGTTGAGGTCAACGCCCAAAAGTTGCAGCAGGGGTCCGGCCAGGGCAAAGCCGCTTTCCACGATCAGGCCGGCGACCGCCTCGGGATAGCTGGCCGCCAGCTCCAGGGCCGAGGCGCTTCCCAACGACCGGCCCATGATCACCAGAGGCCCGCCAAAGCCCTGCGCCGGCAGCCACTGGCGCGCGACCTCCAAAATTTTAGGGCAGTCGCGCATCATGGCGCTTACCGTGGGGAAGCCGGTGGAGCGGCCGTACCCTCGATAATCCACCGGGAAAAAATTGACGCCCTGGCGCAGGAAGAAGGGGGCCAACTCATCATAATCCGCCACGATTTCACCGTTGCCATGGAAGAAAATGATGGTGGGATACCCCGGCTCGCCAGGATGCCAGCGAGCCCCCACCGCCACCTTATCCGCCACGGGGATCAACAAGTCCCGGGCCGGGTCCGGTTCGCCGCCAAGGTGGAATTCGGGCCGGGGATGAAACAGCAGGGACAAAACCTCGGGCACATCCAAGGCGGAATAATCAACACCGCGTAGCTCAGGCATGGGTTTGTTTCCTTTCTACTCCGGTTTTGCGGGATTTTCCTCCAGGGTCAAGACTTCAATTTCCGTCCGCACCTCCGGATAATTTTCGGGCGAGAGGGCGACAATTACCAGATCGTGGCGGGACAATACGGTCTCCGGCCCCGGGATCAGGGCCGCCTCACTGTGAATAATCGCCAGAATCTGGGCCTTATAGGGCGAGAACCAACATTCCTTGATGGGCTTGCCGACACAACTGGCATCTGGCCGGATTCTGCCTTGATAAATAGTCTTGGCTGCCACCCCCAAGGGAATTGGAATACCCAGGCGCAGCAGGTCTTGCACCTCCAGGGGAGTTAAATCCTCCGGGATATTGGCGGTGCCGCTTTTGAGCAGTTTGATGGCAGTATGCAGAAAACGATGGTGGTGCGCGGGAGAATCCGCCCGGGTGGGCACCTGATCCTCGTAGAGACTGGGATATTGTCCCTTTTTGGCGATCAGACCCTGGATGAGAAAGCTCAGGAGAACCGCCAGCAGGGCCGGCACCAGCAGTTGATACCCGCCGGTCATCTCCAAGACCATCATCATGGTGGCCAGCGGGACGCGGGCGGCCCCGCCAAAAAAGGCGGCCATGCCCACAATGGCAAAGCTGGAAACATCCAGGTTGACCTGGGGTATCAGGTGGTTAAGTCCCCCCGCCAGCGCCGCCCCTAACATGGTGCCCACATAGAGGCACGGGGCAAAGACCCCGCCGGAGCCGCCGGAACCGATGGTCAGGGAAAGAGCCAGAATTTTTCCCAGGGCCATAATGATCAGCAAGTGGGCCGGCAGTTGATGATCAATGGCCAGTTGCATCCAGCCATAACCACCGCCCAGGATTTGCGGCAAACTTAGGGCCAATAAGCCCAGCAGCAGACCACCCAGAGCCGGTTTGACATGCGGCGGTATGGGGAGCTGATGGAAAAAATCCCGAATGCGGTAGAAGACCCAGGGCAATAAGGCGGCGACCAGACCCGCCGCCACTCCCAGAAGCGCAAAAAAGACGAGATCAGGGGGCGACCAGGCCCCCAACTTGGGCGGAAGTTGAAAGACGGGTTCGGGGCCCACCAGACTGCAGTTGATGGCATAGGCCACCACTGCGGCGATGCCGGTATAGAGCAGGGCAGAGGCCTCGAGTTCCATGGTGCCATAGAGCACTTCCACCGCAAAAATTGCGGTCCCCAGGGGTGAACGGAATACCGCGGAAAGTCCGGCGGCCATCCCGGCCAGGATCATCCAGCGGCGCTCATGTTCATTCATCCGGAATAAGCCGGCCAGCAAAGAGCCTACGCCGGCGGCAATCTGGGCGGTGGGACATCCTTGCCCGCTGAGCCCCCCGATCCGATGGTGATGGCTGAGGCGATTGTTTTGACGGGAGGAACCCGGGCGCGGATACGACCCTTGAGTTCATGGAAAGCCTTGACCACGGCATCAGTGCCGTGTCCTTCGGCTTCGGGGGCCAGGGTGTAAACTAGCACTCCTGACAGCAGTCCCCCCAAAGTAGTCACCGCCGGGATGAGCCAGAGGCCGTAAGGGCCGATGATTACTTGTAATGACCCACCCTCGTAGGGCAGGCCAGGAGGAGAATAACCCGCCAGGCCGGTTAACAGGTAGCGCTGACCCAGCGTCAGGCAAAACTGGAAAATCTGCGCTGCGCAGGCCCCGGCAATCCCCAAGATAACGGCACAGAAAATGAGCCTGGGAGTTCCTGACCGCTGGTATTCCTGCCAAAAGTTTAAAGGCTGGGCCGGGCCCTCGGTAGGCTCATCCTGAGAACCGCTGGCAGGGGTAAGGCCTTTTTTAGAAAAAATTTTCCTACCCCGGAAAATCAACTAAACCCCCCGTTAGGCCCTTTTCGGTTTCTACTCCTGGATTTAAGCACCTGGGAGCCATTTGTCCAGAAGCAATTATCTGCCGAGCCGCCAAAACCAAGAGAGTGCCGATGCCAAAAACCCGCTGGCTTTGGCGGCGGCGATCAGGTACAATGCACTCCACCTGACTCTCCCCGAGACCTGTGTAAATACCGCGAGGAGGAGACTGCAAGAATGCCGAAAAAGGCCGTCCTTTGGGGAGTAATCGTGCTCCTGTCCCTGGTCCTGGGGCCGGCCCCCGCCCCTGCGGCCCCGAAAAAAATGTTCACCTACAACTATACCTTTAAGCCCGGTACGGAGCCGGATGGCTTCCGGGGCCTCAAGTGGGGCACGAACATCGCCACCCTGGACCCCCTCCACACTATGGAAGTAATCGCCGTGGTCGGGCCTTTTACCTACTATAGGAAAAATAAGGAAAATCTACATCTGGTGAACGTCAAGCTCAATAATATCATCTATGAATTTTGGCACGGCAAGTTTTTTGCCAGGTTTGGAGAAGGCCAGCGGTCGCAGGCCCTGCAACAGATGGATGTCCCGAATTTTTATTACAACGGAGTCAAGACCCGCATGTATTTGAAATATAGCGACCTCGACCACCAGGGGGAGCTGTCGCTGTATTCCATCGCCCTGCTCAGTAAGCAACAAAAACAGGATATATATTATTATCGGCAACAGGCCAGGGAGCGGATAAAGGCCTGGGAGAAAGGCAAAAGTGAGTGAGGCGTTGGCCTAGTGGGGGCGAATGCGGCTGCTGACACAGGCCCGGCAGGTACCGGAGCGGAACCGGGCGGCGTCGGACAGGGAAAACACGCCCACGATCCGCCGGGGCGATTCCTTATAGACAAAGAGGCGGGAGATATCGGAAAAGATCATGCGGCGCAAGGCGTTGACCAGGATGTCGTCGCAATCACAGGCCTGCACCCCCCGGGTCATCACGGCCTGGGCCTGGACCTCGGCCGGCAGGCGGTGCTTATAGGCCAAAATGAGGTCGGTTTTGGAAATCACCCCCACCGGGTCACCGTCGGCGCCGGTGATCAGTAAGGCCCCGAACCTGTGGGCCGCCAGCCCTTCCATCACCTGGAGCAGACTGTCGGTCTCCGGGTGGGCATAGACCCCCGGGGTCATGACTTCCCGGAGGCGGAAACGGTCAGCCAAAGAGTGTGCCGACTCAGGGCTTTTCCTGCGCAGGTTCCGGTCGCACCGGTGGCAATAGCGGTAAAGCAACCCGGTGATATCGGGGTAGGCCAGGACCCCCACGGCCCGGCGGCCCTCCTGCCGGACATAGAGCCGGTGAATTTTGTGGGTGCGCATCTGATCCAGCGCGGCATCCAGGGAATCCTCCAGATGACAGAACCGGGGCGGTCCCACCATTATTGACGCTGCCGGGCTAGCAAGCGGGAGTCCGGCATAATAGGCCCCCATGAGATCGGTTTTGGTCACCACCCCCAAGGCCTCGCCGTCCGCGGCGGTGATCAGGATGGCGTTGACTTTGAACTTGATGGCATAACTGATGACCTGCTCCAGGGAAGCCTCTCCGGGCAGATGAATGGTGAGACGGCGCATGGCCTCCCTAACCGTCAAATCCTTCAAGACATTCTGGCGATCATTGGAAGCCATGCTCTTCCTCCCGGCAGATGGCGGCACGGCGCCGCTTATGCTTTAGCAGAGGTACAATGTGGCAAGATGACACATGGTGAATATCCAAAGAAGTCCACGCGATTTAAACCGCTGTCCTTAAAGCCCTCGTAAAACCCGTACCCATCGGCATCATCACAAATTATCACTCCCGAATCAGCCATTGCCTGCCTGGCTAGATCGATCATCTGAAAGCGGTAAAGACCGTCTATGATGATAACATCGAATTTTCCGTAATTACCTCTGTCCAGTACCTGCGTAACTTCTGCAACACATCGGTCCGGATTCTCGATTGACACAAGAAAAAGGTCGACATTGGCGGGCATGTTCACTTTTATCTTATCGTACCACTCCCGATCACCCTCAAAGGTGACAATATTGCTGGCGCGTTTGGCCCACCACAGGGTAGATTGCCCACCCCCGAACTCCAGCACTTTTTTGCCCTGATAAGAACGATAGCGGAGGAAGTCCAGGCACGGATAGGTGTACCAGGGGATGGGCTCACCTTGGGCCGATACGGCAAAGGTCTTAAAACTACTCTTGAAATGTCCGGAACGCAGACTGAACGAAATCGGAGTGCAGAGAGCCGTAACCAGGCTTCTGAGGGGCCCCCAAATCCAGCCCGGGAGGTAATCTTTAAAGGGCTTGAAGGCCCTTTGAATGACGGTCTCAGTCATTGGTGTCCTCTTGATCAGCTGCCGATTTACTCTTCATTAGCGCCTGAAGGCCATGCCGCGCTTCAAGAGAATCGTCCCAAAAGCGCCTGAAAGACCCTGGACATGTACACCATGCCCACCATGTTCCCGGATTCCACCACCGGCAGGCGGCGGACGTGTTTCTTGATCATGATATCGATGATCTGGAGCAGGTGGGTGTCCGGGGCGATAGTGGTGAGGTCGGTGGTCATGATATCGCCCACCAAAATGGCCTGGGACCGCTGACAGGCTTCCGCGAGGATGCCCGAGAT
>JARRQO010000107.1:0-7379 GCA_037381685.1 Deltaproteobacteria bacterium
GGTCCTGACATAAATGGTCTCCATAATGGCAATGAGGATGGACAGGCCCAGGGTCAGGGGCACAAAAATAAAATGGAAAAAGGTGGCTACGGCAAACTGCAGGCGAGACAGCATCAGAACGTCCATGGGGTATGGTTACCTCCCTTCACTCCGCTCGGTCACCGGCCTCCGAAAATGTCCGGAGAAAGCCCATCTCCGGGAATTTTACTGCATTTTTGACAAGATATCTTTATGCTTAGGTCCGCTTAATTTCTAATAATTAGCTAATTTAAGTAGCGAATTTGGAGTCATATTATAGTAAGGCTCCCCTAAAGTCGAGACATTTTCAAGGATGGTTTTTTGGTGTAGTACCAAAACGGCCCGTTCCAGATTGGTTTCCTGGTGAAGCCGCTCATATTTCTGTGGGCTCTTACGTTGGCGTCTTTCAGTATGGGACACATTCCCTGCGGCGTCAAAATCGAACTATTTTCTCCCCCAAAGGAAGGTCTGCCCTTCAATCAATATTTCACCGAGTGGCTGGAAGGCAAGGTTCTCAAGGAGACCACCCGCCGCAACTGGGAAAGTGCCTTCTGGAAGCACCTGTATCCATTCTTCAAGGACCGGCTGCTCTCCACCATTACCAGGGGGGACATCGCCCGTTTCCAAAAGAACCTGGTGGTCAGCGGGCTCATGGCCAGTACTATCAACGACAAGCCTGTGAAGGTGCTGAGGATGATGCTTCATCAGGCATATGTGGACGATGTGATCCCTAAGAACCCAACCGTGGGGGTAAAGAGGCTGGCGCAAGGCGTGACCGACGTCAACCCCTTCACTATCGAGGAAGGGGAAGGATTATCGCGGGAGTTCGGCGTTACCCCACGCTCTATGTCAACTATGTGATCTGCGGGTTTTGGACCGGTTGGCGTCCCAACGAAGCCTGTGCCCCAAATGGAACCGGGTGGATTTCCAGCATGAAAAGATCCTGATCCGGGAAGGCCGGGTCTTGGGCCAGACGGGCATCCCCAAGGCGGCGGGCAGCCTCCGGGACATTGTGATCTGTTGCCCCCGGTGCGGGAGGCCCTGGGGGCCCAGAAGGCGGTGAGCTGGCTCCTGGGAGGGTACGTCTTTCTCGACGCCAGGCAGCAGCCGGTGCACCAGGAGCTCTTCCGCATGAAGGTCTGGGAACCGGTGCTGAAGAGGGTGGGGGTGCGCTACCGGCCGCCCTACCAGATGCGCCATACCTTTGCGACGCTGGCCATCTCCGCCGGGGAGAACATCAACTGGGTGGCCCGCATGTTGGGACATAAAAGCCCGGTGATGACCCTGGAGAAGTACAACCGTTATGTGCCGAATTTGACTAGAACTGACGGAAAGGCGCTGCTGGCGGCAGGGTTTACCGGGGAACGTTTCCCGGTAGGAAACCTAATTAACTAATAATATAGGTAAGTTAAAAGCGAAAATGGTAGTCCCAACGGGAATCGAACCCGTGTCTCCGCCGTGAGAGGGCGGTATCCTAGGCCGCTAGACGATGGGACCGCATAAAATTTATATCCCACGCTTGAAATAGTGTCAAGGCGCCGGAAAGTGTTAAGCAGCTACTTCTCAAAGATGAAGATTGACCCGGTATAGGAGGATAAGACGCCGCCCAGACAAATAATGATTGACTAAGGCGGTCGCACCCGCTTATCCTCATAGAAAAACCCGGGGAGATTTATATGGCTAGCGATGCCAAAACCCGCCTAACGGTTATTCCGACGGATCGAGGCCAAGATTTGTTGGGTTTGGAATACGCCGAGAAGGCCGACCTGGTATTGTTCATGGCCGGTAATCAGTTTATGGCCATGCCCCGGTTGTTAGCGGCGTTCAAGCAGGATCATTTTGAGGTGCAGAATATCTTTTGTGAGACCCTTCCTCCCAAAATGGAACTTCAGCAAATCCTTGCAGGCGGCGCGATTTTTCAAGATCGGGAGATCACCTGTCCACCGGATGTTTATTCTTCCGTCTCCCAAAGCGCGGTGGACACCCTGGCCCAAGCCGGCCTCACCCAGGCCAAGGATTGCTTCATCTATCTCCACAACCGCATAGTTCTGATGGTCAGGGAAAACAACCCTCTCAAGATTTCTTCAGTTCAGGACCTTGCCGCAGACCAGGTTCGAATTTCCCAGCCCAATCCTCAATATGAGGATATTGCCGAACACATTGTTAACATGTATCAACAGGCCGGCGGCCAACCCCTGGTGACGCAAATCATGGAAACCAAGAATAACCAGGGCACCACCATTCTCACCACCGTGCATCACCGGCAGACCCCGGAGAGACTTTTGTCCGGGGAGGCCGACGTGGGTCCGGTTTGGGCCACCGAAGTGGCCCATGCCCGGCAACAGGGCTTGCCGCTGGAGGGGGTGGAGGTCGGCCCCGACCTGGACCAGAGAAGCCGGGTTAATTACTTCGCCTGTCCGATCGACACGGGGCGCAACCGGGACAACGGCCTGGCCTTTCTGGCCTTCCTCAAGACCGGCACCGCCCAAGATATCTTCAAACATTATGGGTTTACCCCCGTGGCTCCATGAGCAGCTTCCAGGCGATAAATGCGGCCTTTTCGCGCAGAAAGAAAGGGGAACCCGGCCGAGACCGGTGAGCTAGGGCCTGCCCCCGTCTCGTTTCTCGAGATTTAATACTTGACTGATGATAATTTTTTTGTAAAATGTTATTATAAAATTTCAAAGCAGCCGCTCATTAACCTCTGGCTCTATCAAAGCCATGAAAATGGTAAGTTTTTAATTTTAGAGCGAAATCCGCACTCCACGTCAACTTCGAACCTAAAACCATTAACTTTGAACTTGGGCTTTTCGTAAGCAAGGGGGATTAATCTCAAGAGAGCCGTGCTTTATAAATGCGTTTGGCGGGACAAGATTGATTGACCAAGAGAACCGGGCATAGCAAAGGAGAACGTTATGCGCATCCGGGATCTGAAATGGAAAGAGCTGCCCGCATGGCCACCAGCCTGGTGGATGTCGGACGAGGGCGCAGGTGAAACCGGGGTTTTGCAAAGTGCCCAGCTTCGTTATGACCAAACGCCACCGAGCATAACGGTGGTAGCCACTCATCTCGGGGAGTCCAGAAACGGTGTGATTCTTCTGGAAGGCCTCGCCTACCTTGAAATTCTTTGTAATAAATTAAAAGACAATGTTGGCAGGCCGCTTGCGGAAATAGGCGATTTGGACATAGATATTTTCGCCTCTAGGCCAAAAAAGAAGGGCCCCAAGCAAGTGCGGCCACAGATCCCTCAGGACTATCGAGGCGAAGGGTTTTCTCCTCCCACGGCAAAACTCAAGTAATGAAAATATTTTTAAGTTAAGTTGCTGAGAAGCCGGCCCTTTTACATTTCGGGCGGTTTCTCCTGCGACCTCACCCGAGGCTTTTAATCTGCCATTATCAGCGGACAAGCACCGCTTGATCTTCGAAGTTCTCTCCTATAGAATCCCGGGGCTCCAAAAGGGCCGTCCCTGAGCAACTTCCTTTATTCCGGCTAAAAACTCATTCAAGTAACCCGGGTTGCGGGAAACATAATCAAGCTCCAATCTTCTCCGGAAAAAACTCCCTGAGAACAATTTGAGCAAGGCTTCCAGAGGCAGGATGCCCTCTGCAGTTTCAGGGTCGTATTTCGTCCAATTGCGGATATGATCTTCCGACCGGAAGAGATTCATGGTGCTTCAGGCATAGGGAAGCCGCGCCATCCACTTTGAAAAGGGCACCGCCACATATCCCCTGATCCCTTCGGGTTCGGTTTTCACAATAACCCCATCTTGTATTTCTACCCGAACAGGTGATCCGCAATCGAGGCAGGGAGCGTTGATTTGGACCAACTTTCCTGGAAACAGCCAGCAAACTGCCAGCGACTCGAATCCTCACTGACCGAACCATTTTTCTTCGCCAGCAACGGTAATCCGGTACTGGGTTGGCAGGTTGCTGAAGGGGGCAAAGCTGCTGATATAGTCAGTGTCAGGAAATAGCCACATACCTGGAATTCCGGCCGACATCAGGTTGTGCAGCGCGCTTCGGCCCTCTTCAACTGAAACCCCCAGCTCCGCGGCGATCTCCGTGTAATGCGGCGCTTGACCGGTCTGTACCAGGCGTCTCATGATTGCGTGGTAGGTCTTATCCAAAAGGCTGGGTGAACTCATAATGCCTGCCTCCTTGTTTACGGATTTATCATTAAATTGCCTCAGCCCACGCTCGAAAACAGCCCCGATGGCACCTCAGCTCCAGCCAGGCTGCTGATTAAATTAAACTGAGCGGGATCAGGTGGACCTTAATCTCTTTAACCCCGGAGATTTCGCCGGTCAGGTCCTTGACTTCCGCCTCCACGGCCGGTTCCAGAATCCCGGCGGCCTGGAGGTGAACCAAAACCTTGCCCTCTTGGGCAGTGACGGAGGCCGCGGGATATTTTCTGACTATCCTGGCCTTGACCTTGGCCGCCAGGGCCAAATTTTCCAGAGCTTGTTGGGATTCCGGAGTGGTCTGGAAGCAGGCCAGTTTCACCGTGTGGCAGATGATCTCCACGGCATCAGCCACCGTAAGCTTATGGATGTGGAGCACCAAATCGTACAGTTTGGGATCGCTGTTGTCCATCCCGTAAAGCTTGAGGCTCCACTGCCGGCGTTCATAATCATCATCCCGCAGTTGCTCCTGGGCCTGCTCCCGGGAAATATTTTGGCGAACCATTTCCTCGACGATGCGGTCCTCCAGATCGGCGATGATGCGCACTTTCAGGACATGGGGAACATCTTTGACGAAGAAATGGCCGGCCAGACCGTGGTAGACCACGTTATCTTTCCGGAAGTACTCCAAAATAGTGGATTCGATATGGGCCAGGTATCTCTCCCGGCCAAAGGTGAAGCGCTCCAGGAAGGAGGGGGCGTCGTGGATGGCTTTGGCCAGTTTGATTTCAGGGATGTTGAACTCTTGGGAAGCCTTAATAATGACCTCTCGGGAGACACTGGCGTAATGTAGTCGTTGCGCGACCTTTACCGCCACCTCCCTGCCTTTGCTGAAAGAACCTCTGGAAATTGTGATAATGGCCATCAGCTCATCCTCCTTGAACCTGAGGGCAGTTTTCAGGGGTCGCCGACCTTCCGGGTTGCTGCCGTTACTTCGACCTGAACAGGACTCCGGATAGAAGCCCCACCGTGGCGGCCAGCCCCAGGGCCAGTATGCCATACAGGACCGGCCGCTTTGTGGCCAGAAAGGTCAGGAACGCAGGAGAGCCCGCGATATCCACCTGCCAGGGAACCTGGATGCGCTGCACTACTTGCCCACCCCGCACGGCAGTGAGGCGGATGCTATAGGTGCCGGGCGCAATCCTGGTATTAATCGGAAAGCTGGCTTCCGCCCGGGAACGCCCGCGGCCGGCGGAAACCACCTGCACCGCGCCGGGAAACCTGCCATACAGCCCGCGCCCTTCTTTTAACTTTATGAATTCTTTAAAGATTAAGGTCTCATCGCCCTTCTTGACTGCACCCTGGAACCTGGCGCTCCGCCGCCAGAGGCCATATCCCCAAGGCTTTGGTGCTTTGGTTGCGGCCAACAGCCGGGGGTCGCTGCTGGCAACCAGGTAAAATGTGGGTACTCCTTTAATATCGATCTCTCCCACGTTCATCCAGATATCCCAGCGGCGGCCCTTGCGCATGAGCTCCTGCTCCACCTCTTTGCCGATGACCTCAATGACGGCCTCGCTTCCCTCTGGGATATCCCCTGAGACTTGCAGCCGGGTCCCGCCGAAGAACCCTGTAATCTTGAGAGTAGCGGGATTTATCCGAATATTTTCGGCGAGGCTTGCGCCGGAGAGAATCCCCAGGAGGACCAGCGCGGCCACTAAGATGAGTTCCCCCGGTGTTTTCCTGTTGACCCGGTTCACTTCAGCCGATCCCCTTTACATCCAAGGTATAATGGGGATGAAGCACCAGCCCCAAAAAGATTTTTATCATCACCGCCAGAATAATCACGGCCAGCAGAAACCGGAGTTGCTCGCCCCGGACCTTGCGGCTGAAGCGGCTGCCGAACTGGGCCCCGAGGCCCGACCCCACCGCCAGGGCCAGGGCCAGCATCAGATCAACCACGTGGTTGGTGACTACCTGCACAAAGGTCACATTGGCGCACAAAAAGGCCTCTTGGAACAGGTTGGTTCCTACCACCAGATGCATGGGCATACCCAGCAGATAAAACATTAAAGGGACCATGATAAATCCGCCCCCCAGCCCCATTATCCCGGCCAGCAGGCCGACGACCCCTCCCAAAATGAGAGGCAGTAAGGGAGAAAGGGCCACGCCTGACTTCTTGAAGTACATCTGCCAGGGCAGCGCTTGTCCCAGACGCTGGTAAAGCGGGGGGCCGGCCGGAACTTTCCTTTCTCCAGGGGCCTTTCGCAGACTTTTAATACTCTCCACCAGCATGTAGGTCCCCACCAGGCTCAGCAGGACCACATAAGTGGCCTTTATGAGGAAGCCTGCCTCGCCGAGGCGGCGCAGAACCTTGATTATCTCCACCCCCAGGGTACCTCCGACCAGGTTGCCCGCCAGCAAAAATAGCCCCATTTTTATGTCCACATGCCCCATGCGGTAATGCGCATAGCTGCCTGAAGCGGCGGCGGCGATGATCTGGTTGGAATCCGAAGCCGCAGCCACGGTGGGGGGGATTCCCGCCATAATGAGCAAGGGGGTCATAAGAAAGCCCCCGCCAACCCCGAAAATGCCGGAAAACGAACCGATTATGGCCCCTAACCCTAAAAGTAAAAAAATATCGACGCTGTGCCTGGCGATGGGCAGGTATAAATCGAAACTCATGTTTATGGACCCTGGCGTCTTGAACCGAGCTTATCCGAGATTATGCCGTATCCGAAGATTTGTCTGCCCCCAACCCGTAATTGGAGCCGTTTCCCGCTTTTTGACCTGAAATGCACCTTGAGACCTCAGCACAAGTCTCGTGTGGGACGCCGCCCCCCGGCTGTCCACCTTTCATTAAACCCTAGATCAGGGCGCCTGCGCTACATTTTGATTAAAACTGTCAGCACTTGTGACCGTCGCTGAGGTTTCAAGTTAATCTTAAGACAACTCTCTTTTGGTAATCATGATAGTTCCAAGTTGGGAGAAATCAACTTTCCGCCTTATTTTTGCCCACCGCTTCACGCTGCTTAGACCCTCTTTTCCCGTCACTACCGGCAATCTTAAAGGATGCCTTGCCCTTGACAAAAGCCCTGCGGCTCAGTATATATAAGCCAAATTCTGCCTTGGGGCCGTTAGCTCAATTTGGCAGAGCAAGTGACTCTTAATCACTAGGTTTAGGGTTCGAGTCCCTGACGGCCCACCAAAGAAATCAAGGGGTTAGCTAAATTGGCTAACCCC
>JARRQO010000108.1:0-7370 GCA_037381685.1 Deltaproteobacteria bacterium
CGGCGCCGGCAAAGAAGTAGTCCAAACTTTTTAAGAGGTTAGTTCACCAATATCTTTTCCGGGAGAAGTCGGCTGAAAAACCGATGAGGGGAGAGGCGCGGCTCTCCCCTTTTATTTTATACCCGGATCGGCCAGCCAAAAGAAAAATTTTAGCAGCCGCCTCCCGGCTAAAGTCCCTCTCCCTGCCAGATCTCGCTTCGCCGCATTTTATCCGGCTCCGGGTCAGAAACCCGCATCTGCCAGAATAGCCTTTACACTCTTGTCCACCCCTAATATAATTCAAAGGAAAGACGTGAATTTGGCATGAAAAATATATTCGGCAAAGGACCATCCCCCCGGGGCCGCTTCGGTTGGCTCTGGATAGTGGCAAGTGTGGCGATATTGGGACTGGGTGTCTGGAAGTTCTGGGGCCCGCGGCCGGCGCCCCCAACCCCCAAACCCATGGCTGCGGTTCAGCATCCCCGGATGGAGGGCCTGGCCCTCACCGAGATTCAGGACGGCGACAAACGCTGGGTGTTGGCGGCCAAAAGGGCAGATTTTCACCAAGACCAGGGGACGATCAGCATCAGCGGGGTGCGGGTGGAATTCTTTGGCCCCGAAGAAGACATACGGGTTAAGGCGGATGAAGGCCTGTTCCATACCAAGACCCGGGTTTTGACCCTAAAGGGCCAGGTGGAGATGAAACGCGGCGATCTGATTATTCGAACAGATGAAGCAACCTATCTACCCAGCCAACGGGTCCTGCTCGCCCCAGGGGAGGTGGAGATCACGGAGCCGCGCCTTAAGGTGGAGGGCAAAGACGTACGGGTGGAGCTGGCCGCCAAGAAGCTGATTATTGCTCAGCACCGCCTTACGGAAGTACAGGTGCAGAAGTGGAAGGTCGAACAATGAAATCACCTCGGCTTTTGGCCCTGGCCGGGATTTTGGTTCTGTGCTTGGCCGGGTTGCCCCTGGCCTACGGCGCCGTGGCCAAGCAGCCGGCCGAGGGGAAGGAAATCCCGCTGCGGATCACCGCGGCGCGCCTGGAGGCGGATCAAAAGACGGGGACCATCATCTTTAGCGGCCGGGTAAAGGCCCTGTATGGCGAGTCCACCTTGTATTCCGATAAGCTACTGGTTTATCTAAAGAAGCAACCGGCCGCCGCCCAGGGCGCGGCCAAGCCTTCTCCGGCAGCCGCAAAGCAGTCCCCTTTGGGAAACTTGGGAGGCGGTAAAATCGACCGGATCGTGGCCCAAGGGAACGTACGCTTCGTCCAGGGGGACCGGGTGGCCACCGGCAAGGAGGCCATTTACTATAAGGACCGGGATGAGGTGGTGCTCCGCGGAAACCCCCAGTTATGGCAGGCCGAAAATACCCTGAAAGGGGGCAGGATCATTTTCAATCTCAAGACCAACAAGGTGTTGGTGGAAAGTTCCCCCCGGCGCCGGGTGGAAGCCCTGCTTTACTCCAAGGGCACTGCCGGGGGCAAAGCGGGCCTGCCTTTTGGTCCGAAAACTGGTAAGGGGCGCCAACCTTAGGACATGCACCGCCTCACGCTGGAATCATTGGTCAAAAGTTATGACGGCCGCAGGGTAGTGGACAACGTCTCTCTGGAAGTGCAGAGCGGGGAGGTGGTGGGACTCCTGGGTCCCAATGGGGCCGGCAAGACCAGCACCTTTTTTATGGTGCTGGGGCTCCTGCCGCCGGATAGCGGCAAGATTTACCTGGATGGCGAGGATATTTCCCTGCTACCCATCTATCGCCGGGCCCGGAAGGGTCTGCAATACCTGCCCCAGGAGGCTTCCGTGTTCCGCAAGCTTACGGTGGCCGAAAATATTTTGGCGATTCTGGAGACTTTGGAACCGGATTTGCAGATGCGTCAGCAGAGGCTGGAGAAACTCTTGGCAGATTTGAGTATCAGCCATCTGGCCCATCAAAAAGCTGCGGCTCTCTCGGGCGGCGAACGGCGCCGGGTGGAGATCAGCCGCGCCCTGGTCACTTCGCCCCACTTTATCATCCTGGATGAACCTTTTGCTGGCATCGAGCCTTTGGCTATAACAGATATTCAAAATATTATCAGGGACTTAAGAGATAAAGGTCTGGGTGTTTTGATTTCTGATCATAATGTTCGGGAAGCCTTAGGGGTGTGCGATAGGGCTTACATTCTTAACGAAGGTGTAATCCTGGAGGAAGGTTCGCCGGCGCAATTGGTGCAAAGTGAGTTGGCTAAAAGAATTTACTTGGGGGAGGCCTTTAAGTTATAATATATAAGGGGTTCGCGGCAGGACCGGACTTGCTAAGGTGGATATTTATATAAGGCAACCAGATGGCCCTGGAAATTAGACAAAATTTAAAACTCACGCAATCGCTCATCATGACGCAGAAATTGCAGCAAGCCATTAAACTGCTGCAACTCTCCCGCATGGAGTTGGTGGGCGAAATCACCCAGGTCCTGGAAACCAATCCGGTGTTGGAAGACGATCAGTTTCAAGAGGAAAAGGCCGCAGGCGAAGAAGATTCCGGGTTGTCGAACCTTTCCAATGGAGACTCACAACCCGAGGAAGGCAAAACTGAGGCGGAGGGCCAATCCGCCACGGAAGAATGGGACTGGGACAGCTTTTTGAAGGATCGTCTGATGCCCACCCCCGTGGGCGAGTACGAAGAACGGGAAGCTTTGCCCTTTGAGTCTCTCAATGCCCAAGAGATTACGCTGAGGTCCCACCTCCTCTGGCAGCTTAAGATGGCCAAACTGGACGAGGTAGGCGAAACCATCGGGCAATATATCATCGGTAACGTGGACCAGGACGGCTATCTCCGGATCACGGTGGAGGAAATCGCGGCCGAAATGGAAGGGATCGACCAGGAACGGGTAGAGCAGGTCCTGGAGATCGTCCAGAGCTTTGATCCGCCGGGGGTGGCAGCCCGCAGCCTGCAAGAATGCCTGCAATTGCAGCTCAAGGTTCAGGGTATCGCTGATCCGTTGGTGTTGGCTATAATCGATCACCACCTGAACAATCTGGGAAACAAAAATTACCATGCCATCGCCCGGGATCTGAAAGTGCCGCTGGAGAAAGTGGTGGAGGCCGGTGATATCATCGCCAACCTGGAGCCCAAACCCGGCCGGGGCTTCGATGTCGAAGAGGCGAACTTCATTAGCCCTGACGTCCACGTGGAGAAGGTGGGCAACGACTATGTCATCCGTCTGAACGACGACGGCCTGCCCAAATTGCGGGTCAACTCGTTTTATTTGGAGGCCCTGCGCGGCCCCGACAAACTGCCGGACTCGGTTAAAAGTTATATCCAAAAGCACCTGGATAACGCCCTCTGGTTCATTCGCAGCATCCACCAGCGCCAAAAGACTTTGTATCGGGTAACCGAAAGCATCGTGAGCTTCCAACGGGAGTTTCTGGACCATGGCCTGGCGTATCTCAGACCCCTAACCCTCCGCCAGGTGGCGGAAGATGTCCAGATGCACGAATCCACCATCAGCCGGGTCACCACTAACAAATATGTTCATACCCCCCAAGGAGTCTTTGACCTCAAATTTTTCTTCAACAGTGCGATCAACATGTCTTTGGGAGACCAGATCGCCTCGGAAAGCGTCAAAGAAAAGATCCGCCAGATCGTGCAATCGGAGGACTCGGAGAACCCCTTGAGTGACCAAGAGATTGCCGATATGCTGCGCCGGCAGGATGTGATTATTGCCCGGCGCACCGTGGCCAAATATCGCGGCATGCTGGGGGTGTTGTCATCCAGTAAACGCAAGAAACCCGGGTATCGACGTAAAACCCAGCGGGAAAGTTCTGTTACTTAAGGTCCCAGCGTTGCTGCGAACCTAACTTTTCGGGAGGAATTAATGCAGATTTCTGTGACTTTTAGACAGATTGAGCCCTCTGAGGCCTTGAAGAAATATGTCACGGACCGCTTAAATAAGTTCAAACGGTATCTGGACGGACCGGTTGACGCCCATGTGGTATTGGGGCTTGAAAAATTTCGCCATTTGGCGGACGTCACTATTGACACCAACGGTCGAATCATTAAAGGGAAAGAAGAGAATAGCGACATGTATGCCGCTATTGACCTGGTGATGGACAAGATCGACATGCAATTGAAAAAAGTTCGGGATAAAATGAGAAGCGCCAAAGGCGACCGGAGCCGGTCTACGATGGCGGTCTTGGCCGAACCCGAGGAAGCCCCGGTGTTGCCGGCCATGCGGCGCCAGCGCATGGAGGTTTCGGCCCTGCAACTCACGGATGCGGTGGACCTCATGCAGAACGGGAATGACGATTTGCTGGTGTTCACCAATGTAGCTGACGGTGGTTTGAACATCTTATACCGGCGCCAGGACGGCAACTATGTTCTGGTGGAGCCAGACTTGGGATGAGGCATTGAGGACGACATGAAAATTATTGACCTCCTGGCCCCAAATTGTATCTTACCCAATTTGAAGGCCAACAACAAAAAAGGGGTACTGGAGGAATTGGCCAAATCTTTAGCGCCGGGGTCCGATGGACTCTCTCTCCAAACCGTGATGGACGTGCTGCTGGACCGGGAACGCCTGGGAAGCACCGGTATCGGCGATAACATCGCCATCCCCCACGGCAAGCTCCCGCAACTTTCTCGAATTTTGCTGTGCTTCGGCCGCAGTGTCAAAGGAGTCGACTTCGACTCCATGGATGGCAAACCTTCCCATCTCTTTTTTATGCTTTTGGCACCGGTCAATTCCGCCGGTCTCCATCTCAAGGCCCTGGCCAAGATCTCCCGGATGCTCATGAGCCAACCCTTTCGAGAAAACCTGATGAAGGCCGAAGGGGCCGATGAAATTTACCATTTGATCGCCGAGCGCGATGCGGAATTTTAATTTCAGGTCTCACGTTTTCTTTTTTGCCTGCCGATAAGAGTGTCACAGGTCATTTAGAGGAAGAATAGATCCAGTAAAAATGGCTCACGCAACAGGTCCGCATCAGGGATCGAACCAACACCACCTGTCCCCCTTTTCCATTGTGATCCTTACCGGCCTTTCCGGTTCGGGGAAGAGCACGGTGTTGCGCGCCCTGGAGGATAGCGGCTATTTTTGCGTGGACAACCTGCCCCTGGGTCTGCTCCCCTCTTTCCTGCAAATGCAATCCCAGGCTATCCGGCAGGGGCGCAAGATCGCCCTGGTCATGGATGTCCGCACCGAGGGCTTTCTCCAGAATTACGCCGAGGTCTTCAGAGGCCTGGAAGACCAGGGCTACCATTTCCATATTATTTTTTTGGAGGCGGATGAGGACACGTTGATCCGGCGGTTTAGCCAGACCCGGCGCCAGCACCCTTTGGCGGACCACGACACCATCAACAAGGCTCTACGCCTGGAGCGTTTTTCTCTGACTGGACTGCGTCAGATGGCCCACCGAATCATCGACAGTTCTCAATACAACCCTCATCAACTGCGGGAATTGATCAAAGACGAGTACTCCGAGCTCCTGCCCCGCCAGCGCATGCAGCTCCATCTGGTGTCGTTCGCCTATAAGAAAGGCATTCCCCCGGATGCCGACATGGTTTTGGACGTGCGGTTTTTGCCCAACCCCTATTTTGTGGAGGAACTGCAGCCTTTAACCGGCGAGGCCTCCGCGGTCCGGGATTATGTCCTTAACCGGCCTGAGACCCAGGCATATCTGGACCATCTGTTTCCGTTCCTGGACTTTTTGCTGCCCCATTACCAGGAAGAAGGCAAGACCCACCTGACCCTGGCCTTTGGCTGCACCGGGGGGCAGCACCGGTCGGTGGTGATCGCCAGTGCTGTGGGCCAATACCTGAATCACGGTAATTACCCTTTCACCCTTACCCATCGCGACATGCCGCGATCTGCAGGAGATTAGTTTATGATTGGCATCTTAATCGTCACCCACCAGGAGCTGGCCGAGGCTTTCACCAGCGTCTGGGATCTGATCCTGGGGCGGCAGGAGGGCATTGTGGCCATATCCCTGGACCCCAGCGCGCCCCCCGAAGTCTCCCGCCAACAGATTCAGCAGGGTCTGCTCCAGGTGAATAACGGCAATGGGGTGGTCATCCTAACCGACATGCTGGGGGGGACCCCTTCCAATCTCACCCTGTCATTTTTGCAGGAGGGCAAGGTGGAGGTCATCACGGGCGTCAATCTGCCCATGCTCATGAAATTGGCTCAACTGCGGGACCAGGATGACTTGCGGGAAGTAGCCCTGGCCCTGCAGCAATCCGGCCAGAAAGGAATTACCGTAGCCAGCGAGGTTCTGCATAAAAAATGACCCAGAGGCTTCTCATCCGCCGGGCCGGCCTGGCGGATGTCTCGGCCATCTGGACTATTGAAGCGCTCTCCTTTACCAAACCCTGGTCACGGTGGTCCTTCCTGGCGGAATTGGGCCACCGGAACAGCCACATGCTGGTAGCCGGTCCTGCTCCTCCCCGACCCTGGCGGACCTGGGGCTACCTGATTTTCTGGGTCGTACACGAAGAAATGCACATCCTCAATCTGGCCGTCCACCCGGCCCGGCGTCACCAGGGCATCGCCCGGCGTTTGCTGTCCGAAGGTTTGGCCCAAGCCCGGGCCCTGGGAGCCGAACTGGCCTGGCTGGAAGTGCGGCCCTCCAACCTCGCGGCCCGGACCCTGTATGAGTCCTTTGGCTTCCGGGAAGTGGGCCGCCGCCCCCACTACTACAACGATACTCATGAAGACGCTTTGCTCTTAACCTTGGAATGGGGAAGGGAAACCGGGGATAAAACTTAATGGTGAAGGTTAAAATTTGAGCAGACAATTCTTCCATTAAAATTTTGGCCCTGGGTCCCACAACAACCTCTTTGCTTTATTCAGATCATACCTGTAATTCATTGGAAATTATGATAAGTCTCCTTCGTGACAAGTTAGTTGTTTTTGTGACTTGCGATAAGATATTAATAAAACTTAGGCTAGGCGCAGTTGTGCCAGCGAGGCAGGGGCGCTGCCACCGCTGATGTCTGGCAAGATCCTCAATTCAAGCGCCGTGACCCTGTCGAGATCGACATCATAGTCTTCGACCTCACGTGTTGCGCCAAGTGGATTGAAATTATACTGCTGGCGCATGATCTCCCGATATGACTGACCGTCGTCTGGTGACCACCGTAAAACGAACTCGTGGGTGCGCTCGTGCTCGTCTTCCTGGAACACCAAACGAATTCTCTTGATTCTCTGCGGTTCATCAAACAGGAGGCGAATCGTCTGCTCCCCAGGCTCAGCGGCTCGCCAACCCGGTCCCATACCTGGAATCAGTGCCGATTCAATGGGGTAGCCAACTTCTTCGGACGTAACTTCTACCTGTGCTAAGCGTTCAAGGTTGAGCCAGTCGCCCTCCTCGGCTCTGACATCTTGAAGGCGGGGCTCGATAATGCGCTTGCGC
>JARRQO010000109.1:0-10159 GCA_037381685.1 Deltaproteobacteria bacterium
TTCATCGCTGCGCAGTTGAATATCCAGTTGGCGGGTGTACCCCACCAGCCGGCCCAGGGCCTGGAGACGCAGCTCCATTTCTTCCTGGGGCAGATGCAGAACCCTGGCTACCACCAAATCACCTTTGGTGTCTACTTTGAAGTGGTATTGGGACAGAATCTTATCCAGCAGTTGGGCCCGCCGAGACCGCCGGGTCAGGTCGGTGACTCCCCCCACAAACCGGAAATAGATGTGATTCCGGGGCGGATCGGGCTCCATGCGGGCGTCCACCAGATTAAAGTGGTAGCCCAAGCGCAGGTGCAGATTCATGTAAGTGTCGCTGATCACGGCCAGGTTAAAGCCGCTCACGGTGGTGGCCCCGGGGGTTTCGGCCCAGGTCTTGGTGAGGCTGGACATCATTCCCTGGAAGTCCACCGGCACCGGTTCGGTGCTCCAAACCCCGGGACCGGACAGGCCGGCCCACAGGGCGCGCATGGGCAAGGACCGGATATCCTCGGGCAAAAGCCTGGTGCCCTGGACCTCCGGAGCGATGCCACCACCCAGGTCCAAAACTTTGAGTCCCAGGGGGATGTCGGAGACCAGGGTGAAGATGCGCACTCCCTTGAAACGTTTGACAAACCGGGGCAGATCCATCAATTCTTCCACGGCCTTTTCGTGGATGAACCGGATGACGTCGTGGACGGATTGGCAGCTCTCGGGGGTAAAATTCGCATCCTGGGGATCAATGAGATGCAGGGGGGCGATGCGGGCCAGGATTCTCCGCAGCAGCCGGAATTCCGGGGCATCCTCAAAGGCCAGGGACTTGATCAGTTCAAATTGGATCAGCTCATCCACCCGGCCTTCATAGATCTTGCGTTGCTTGGTATCCACCGTGACCTTCATACCGGGCTTGAGGATCTCGGTGGCGTTCTCCACCCCCACCAGGGTGGGCACTCTAAACTCCCGGGCGATGGTGGCCAGGTGCCCCGCGGCGGAACCTCGCTCCGCCACCAAGGCCGCGGCCTTGGGCACAATGCGGGCCAGCCAGGGGGCGGTGTACTTGGTCACCAGGACGGCTTCCTCGGGAAACCTCTCCATGTCCATATCCGTGGCGACGTGGGCCACCAGGCCGGCGCCCACCCCGGCATGGGCCACCACGCCGGCGTCATGGATCAGGATGGGATACAGGGCGCAGGTTTCGCAAATGTCCTGGTTGGAGGGCACGCTGCGTTTCAGAAGCTGCAAGGCCCGGGACTGCAGGACCCAACAGTTACCTGCTTGGTTTAGGGCGCATTCGATCTCCTGGGGACGTTTGAAGTAGCGCTCCAGGGTCAGGGCCCAGCGGGCCAGGGTCTGGATGGTGGCCTCGGGAAGCGTTTCCCGGCTCTGATCTTCGGCGGGGACGGGCACTTCTTCCTCGCCGCCGCCGGCCATGGCGCGCACCTGCTTTTCTTTCCGGACGATTTCCCGAAACCTGATGAGGTGGGGGAAGTCCCGTTCCACCACGAAGCGGTCCACCGGGGCCCGGGCTTCCACCACGGTGCGCCCCAGACCCCAAGAGGCGAACACCTCCATGCAGTCGCCCTCCCGGCCGCTTACGTCCAAAGTGTGCAGTAAACCGCCGGCCCGGGCCGGGATCATCTCCTGGCACAGTACCGCCATGGCCGCCTCTTCCCCCAGCATGCCCATCTTCTGCCGGTAGATCAGGGCCTCGGGAGAATAGAGACTGGCCAGGACTTGCTTATAAGCCTTGATGATGCCCTTGGGTGGGACGTGCAGCAGGCTTTCATGCAGGCCGGCAAAAGTCAGTTCCCCATCTTCGCCGTAGGCGCTGGACCTCACGGCCCAGTCTCCCCGTCTTTCCGCCTGGCGTCGGATTTCCACCGCCACTTCGTGGGGCACCACGCCCGCCAGGATGTTGTATTGGATCTGGCGGGAGACATGGCGTTCGTCGTGCTCGCCCGCCACCCAGGCCTCCAGGAGGGCATGAATCCGTTCCTCCAGGTGGTTGTGCTCCAAAAAGAGCCGGTAAGCCCGGGTGGTGATGACAAAACCCGCCGGCACGGGCAGGTGCAGATTTTTCATGGCCACCGCCAGGTGGGAGGCCTTGCCCCCGATGAGCTCGGGCCGATCCTGGGGGGCTTCCTCCAGGGAGATTACTAAAGGCATTTTCTCGGAAAGGAGCAGCCGTCCCCGCAACTCGGCCCCCAGAGGAATGAAAATCCGGTCGATGGCTTGATACAGTTCCAGGTACCGGTTGGAGGTAATGAGATTCAGACCCTTGACCATGCGCAGCAACAGGGTCTGGATTTCATCAGCGGTATCAATGAGGTACTTGCGGTCAAAGATGTATTCCCCACCGGATTTTTCTCCCAGGTCGGCGATGAGTTCCATGACCCGCTGGTGGTCTTGCAGTAGCGCCTGGAAATGCTCAAACACCTCCGGAAAAGCCACCAGGTCGGCCTTGGGCTTGGCTAGGCGGTTCCAGAGATTTTGAACGGCTTGCCACATATTTTTTCCGAAATAGTTCGTTGTCCGGTCTAGACCCGAGCCGGGAATGCTTTAATCCCTCATTCCCAGCCGGTGGGGCGGACCTAAAAGCCCGCCCTTAAGTCCTGCCTCTGACCTTTAATTCTTATCGCAGGTCTCCTGAAGCAGAAAAGCTTAATGATTAAAAATATACATGATAATCGTTTTAAGCAAACCGTCTCGGGCACAAAAAAACCAGGTTCCTCAATGGCCGCCCCCGCCCTTGAAGAGAAAGCCCATGGCAAACCCGGTGACGATGGCGATGACCACCGCGATGATCCCGTAAGTGGCTCCGTGCCCGTAGGCCAGGTTCGACAGCATGGCCGGGAAGCCCACCATGGCCACCTGGAGATCGGCGCTGGCCCGGCTTGCCACCTTGCCGTCCTGAATCACCGAGAGTAAAATCTTGTAGGTGCCGGGTTTGGTGGTGGTGGGCAGGTAAAATGAGCCCGTCACCAGGCTTTGCCCCCCGGAAGCGCTCTCAATCTTCAGGGCCCCGGGATGCGAGGCATAGATATTTTCGCTTTCCTTGAGTTGCAAAAACTGGTTCATAAACTCGGGGCGTTCCGCGGCCGTGATGTCCCCGGAAAAGGTAATGTGCTTCTCCAAAGACCGGTAGCCCCAGGCGGCCTCCTTCGTGGCCGAAGTCAGCAGGTCTTTCGAAGTGCTCGCCACCATGTAGAGGGAAGGCGCGTCGTGCACCGTGATTTTCCCGACGTTCATCCACAGAAAGCCCCGGCGGCCTTTGCGCATGAGGTGTTCCTCGGCGCTGGTGCCCACCGCCTCCAACACCGCCTGGGCCCCGGCGGGGATGACGCCTTTCACCGTCACCGTCTCTCCGTTAAAGAAGGCCCCGATATGCACCACCGCGGGAGATACCTTGAGGGAGGGTTCCTGGGCCCGGGCCGGCAACGACCCGGCCAGCTGCACTCCCGCCGCCATCACCGCAACCATGAGTAATAAATATTTTAAGCGTTTCATTTTAGTGCCCACCCTTATACGCCAGCAGGAGATGGGGCGCCGAAGCTAGGCTCACCAGCATCTGCACCATCACCAGGATGACGATGGAAGCCAAAAGTATCTTGAGTTGATCGGCCTTGAGGCGCTTGCTCAGGCGCACTCCGAACTGGGCCCCCACGGTGGAGCCCAAAAGCAGGATAATGGCCAGAATCATATCCACCGTATGGTTGGAGATGGACTGCATGATGGTGACGTTGATACAGGTGAACAGGATTTGAAAAAGGCTGGTGCCCACCACCACGTGCATGGGCATGCGCAGCATGTAGACCATCACCGGGACCATGATGAAGCCCCCGCCCACGCCCATGATGGCCGCCAGAATCCCCACGAAGACCCCCAAAATCAGGGGCAGCAGGGGGGAGAGGGTGACGCCGGACTTTTCGAAATACGTCTGATAGGGCAGGGCCTGGATCATGCGGTTGTACAAGGAGACTTTGGCCGGAGCCGCCTCCACCCGCCTGGCTTCCACCGGTTTTTTGCGCATGCTCTGCAGGCTTTCCATGAACATATAAAAACCGATGACGCCCAGCATGATCACGTAGGTGACCTTGATGACAAAATCGGCGTTGCCCATGGCCCGAAGCACCTTGATGAATTGCACCCCCACCGTGCCGCCGATGACCCCGCCGATCAAAAGGTAGATCCCCATCTTGAAATCCACGTTCCCCAGGCGGTAATGGGCAAAGGTCCCGGAGGTGGATGCAGCCACAATCTGGTTGGAGTCCGAGGCCGCCGCCACCGTGGAAGGGATGCCCACCATGATCAACAGCGGGGTCATCAGAAAGCCGCCTCCCACGCCGAAGAGCCCGGAAAGGAAACCTACGGCGCCCCCCAGGCCAAAGAGAAGCAAGATATTGATACTGTTTCCAGCTAACGGTAGATAAAGGTTCAACATGTGCGGCGCTCCCCTCCTTTAGATGGAGTTATTACGATTTCCTGAATAAATCTTGCCAATTAAGCGGTTGTCCAAATTTCGCCTGGCCACCCCAACCCCGGAGCCGCCTCACAGGTCCGTCAGCCGGGTTACCTGCCCCTGGCTCCGCACCAGCAGAATTTCGCCGTCGATGTGCTGGCGCAAACCCAGCAGCGCGGCCTTGCAGTCGGGATAACGTTGCCGGCGCTCGTCCGGCCACCCCAAGACCATGAACTGCAGGGCGCTTTGGGCCTGGGCGAAGGCCGGAACTTCCTCGCAGAAGGCCCCCGCGGCTAAAAAGATCTCCAGGCTCACCCTTTCTTGCTGGCAGCGCTCCCGGACCTTCCCCAGCCACAGGCTTTGCTCTTCTCTGAGGCCGGACAGACAAATGTCACCGGCCTCCCCGGCCTGCCCGGATGGGGGCGGCAGCACCGCGATAAGCATCAGGGATAAGGTAAGCCGCGCCGCCAACTGCACCGCATAAGAGGCGGCGCGGGAGTCCGGCATCTCCAGGTCAATGGCTAAAAGCACCCGCTTGTTCATCTCAGGCGCCAGATATGCACCAACCGAGCCAAGTTGAATTATAGCATAAAAACAGCAACATAGCGAAATAAGTCACAAAAACTTGTTCCATATTGGAAGGGGGCCGCTAAGGAAAATCGTGGAAAGGCTTAACTATCCCCCTCTGAGACATATTTCAAACTGAAACCAAAGTGGTGAAACAAGTGATTTTATCCAGACCCCAAGGCGGGAACTTGTCCGGCCGGCCAGCCACACCGCGGTTTTTTATTAGCTTCAGTTACCTAAAAGTGTTACCTAAATCTATAGAGATTTGTTACTCTTAACCCCAATCCAAACCTTTCCGCAAGCCGCGTGCCCGGCGGGCCCAATAAACATGAGCCAGATAATTTACGGACGCCATCCGGTCCTGGCGGCCCTGCGCCAGGCTGATACGCCCCTGGAAGAGGTGATCATTGCTCAGGGGGCCGGGGGCAGATGGCTCAACGAAGTGCGCCGGCTGGCCCGGGCCGCCGGGGTGCGCCTGCGTATCCAGGAGCGGGCCGCAATGGACCGGCTCTGCGGCACCCCCAACCATCAGGGCATCCTGGCCCGCCGGAGCAGCTACACCTACTTGAGCGAGGCGGAGCTATTGGACCGCCTCGACGCCCTGAAAGAGGCGGCCCTGCTGGTGGCCGCGGACGGCCTCACCGACCCCATGAACTTGGGCAACCTCTGCCGCAGCGCTTTGGCCGCCGGGGCCCACGGGCTCATCATTCCCCGGGACCGGGCCGTGGGAGTGACGCCCACGGTGGCCAAGGCTGCGGCCGGGGCCCTGGAATACCTGCCGGTCTACCGGGTCACCAACCTGGCCGCCTGCCTGAAAGCCCTGCACCACGCGGGCCTGTTCAGCATCGGCACGGCCGCCGAGGCTTCCCGGAGCATTTATGATACCGACCTGACCCGCCCGCTGGTTCTGGTCGTGGGCCGCGAAGACAAGGGGCTGCGCCCCCGGGTGCGCCAGCAGTGCGACCTCATCGTCTCCATTCCCATGGCGATGCCTGCGATCGGTTCCCTCAACGCCGCCACCTCCGGCGCGGTGGCCCTGTTCGAAGCCCGGCGGCAGCGCTTGCAACCGCAGGGGAAAAAGGGACAAAGGGGGAAAGGCGAAAAAGGTTAAGGCGATTTGAGACCTTTGCGAATTTTTCATTATTTGTCATTCTGAGGGAGCGCAGCGACCGAAGAATCTATTAACCCGAATAATTCCCCGGGCTGCAAAAACCTTGGTGGCACAGGCTTTCTAGCCTGTGCAAAAAAACCCCGGCTTTTGGGAGCCATTTATTGTGTCTTTATATTTCGATATGTTGCCGGATAATTCCAAAAGTTCATGCATAAAGCAGGGTTAAGTAAGAGGAAATGCGAGATCCTTCGCCGCGCTCAGGATGACAAAATGTCTTTTTTGCAGAAGGCTCAGTTTTTTACTCCCTTTTCTCCTGCCTTTTCGCCTTTTTCCTTTACTCTAAAATCCTCAATCTCCTTGCCACAAAGCAAACCTGAGGTTATCATGCGTTGATGGGACGTATCTGGCCATGGCGGGAGGAAGACGCCGGGCAGTTCTGGGCAGAGGCCCGGGGGGTCCTGAAAGGTAACGGCATCATCGCGGTGCCCACGGACACCTTTTACGCCCTGGCGGCCAACCCTTTTCAGGAGGCGGCCTTATCCCGGCTTTTCGCCCTTAAACAACGGCCCCCGGAAAAACCGGTGCTGCTGCTGGTGGACGGGCTGCCCATGCTTGAGCAACTGGCGGGGCAAGTCCCGCACCCGGCCCGGCGGCTGATGGAAAGATTCTGGCCCGGTCCCTTGACCATTATTTTGCCGAGCCTCCCGCACCTGCCCCGGCTGCTTACCGCGAGCACCGGGAACATCGGGGTGCGGCAGCCCGGCCACCTGATCACCCGCCGCCTGATCACCGCGCTGGGCTACCCCGTCACCGGCACCAGCGCCAACCTCTCCGGGCGGCCGCCCCTGACCCGGGCGGCCCGGGTCGCCGAGGAGTTCGGCGAGCAAGTGGACCTGATCCTGGAGGCCGGGGATTGCCCCGGGGGCTTGCCGTCCACCATCGTGGACGTGAGTGGCTCTTTTCCTCGCCTGATGCGGTCCGGGGCGGTTACAACCGGCAAACTGGCAGAGGTCGTCCCTGAGATCGAGCCATTTTCAAACATGGGGGAGATTAGGTGAAAGAACCGGCAGTGGTGGGCCTTGATCTGGGCGGCACTAATATTCGTCTGGCTCTGGTTAATCATCAGGGCAAAATTCTCTCCCGGTGGGAGCGGGCCACGGCTTCTCCCCACGAGGCGGCGCCCCTGTTGGCGGCCCTGGCCGCTGACCTGAAGGAGGCCGGTGAACAGTCCCGGTCCCAGGGCTGGGAGCATTCACCCTGATGCCGGCCAGGTGGTCTTTTCTCCCAACGTCCCCGCCTTAAACGAATGTCCCCTGATTGCCCGTCTGGCGCCGGCCGCGGACTTTCCCCTCTTTTTGGAAAACGACGCCAACCTCTTTACCCTGGGAGAAAACTGGCTGGGCGCGGGGAGAGGCCATCAACACATGCTGGGCATTACCCTGGGAACCGGCGTGGGGGGCGGGCTGATCCTGAATGGGCGGTTGTGGGACGGCGCGGAGGGCACCGCCGGGGAAATCGGCCATATGACCGTGGACCCGGAGGGCCACAAATGCCACTGCGGCAATTATGGTTGTTTGGAGACCATGGCCTCGGCCTCCTGGACCGTGGCCTGGGTCAAGGAACAACTGGCCCAGGGCGCGGCTTCCTGGCTGCGGGAACTCTATGAAACCGACCCCGACGCCATCGACGGCCAAACCCTGGTGGTGGCGGCTTTGCAGGCGGACCCCCTGGCCCGCCGGGCCTTTGACCGGGTGGGGCGCAGCCTGGGCCTGGCCATTGCCAGCGTCGTGCACCTGCTGGGGATTTCCCGGGTGGTCATTGGCGGCCGCTTTGCCCGGGCTTGGGAGGTTTTTGTCTATTCCCTGGAGGCGGAACTGCACCGGCGGCTCACCCTGTTTCCCCCGGAGGCGGTGAGCGTCTGCCCCGGCGAACTGGGGGACGACGCCGGCCTGGTGGGCGCCGCCCGTCTGGCCTGGCAAGCGGTTGAAGGTCAAAGTTCCGAGTTCAAAGTTCAAAGTTAAGCTCGAACTTCGATTGGAGGTTTGGCATGGCAACAATCCCCGTGGCCCGGCCCACCCTGGGGGAGGCAGAGGCCGCCGCGGCCCGCCGGGCCATTCTCTCCGGCTGGGTGGTCCAGGGGCCGGAGGTGGAGGCCTTTGAACAAGAGTTTGCCGGGGCGGTGGGGGCGCCCCACGCAGTGGCCTGCTCCAGCGGCACCGCGGCCCTGCACCTGGCCCTTGCCGCCCTGGATCTGGACCCGGGAGATGAAGTCATCACCGTCAGTTCCTCGTTTATCGCCACGGCCAACGCGGTGCGCTACGTAGGCGCCACCCCGGTGTTTGTGGACGTGGAGCCCGCCACCGGCAATCTGGACCCGGCCCTGGCCGCAGCCGCCCTTACCCCCCGCACCCGGGCCATCCTGGCGGGGCACCAGTTGGGCATGCCCTGCGATTTGGGCAGCCTTCTGCCATTGGCCCGGCAGCATAATCTCCTTTTAGTGGAAGACGCGGCCTGCGCCGTGGGTTCGGAAATCAGTCTGGAGGACGGCCTCTGGGAGCCCCTTGGCCGGCCCCGGGGCGATCTGGCCACCTTTTCCTTCCATCCCCGCAAGATCATCACCACCGGCGACGGTGGCATGATCACCGGGCGGGACCCGGAAATCATGCGGCGCCTGGCGCGCCTGCGGACCCACGCCATGTCCCTGTCCACCGCCGAGCGCCACGGGGCCGACAAAGTGCTGTTCGAGCAATACCTGGAGGTGGGCTACAATTACCGCCTGAGCGATATTCAGGGCGCGGTGGGCCGGGAGCAGTTGCGGCGTCTGCCCCACCTGATTGCCCCCCGGCGGCAACTGGCGGCCCGCTACCAGGCGGCTTTATCCGGCTGTCCCCACCTGGCCCTGCCCCGGGAACCGGCTTGGGCCCGGAGCAACTGGCAATCCTACTGGATCACCCTGACGCCCGAGTGCCCCAAAAGCCAATTGGAGGTGATGCAGGCCCTCTTGGCCCGGGGGATTCACACCCGCCGGGGGGTGATGTGCGCCCACCGGGAACCGGCCTACCGGGACGTGGCGCCGCGCCATCCTTTACCGGTCAGCGAATACCTGCAAGACCACAGCATTATCCTGCCTTTATACCCTGACCTGACCGAGGCCGAGCAAGACCAAGTGATTGCCGCCCTGCAAGAACTGTTATCCTGACTTAAGCCCCTCCCGGCCCGCCCCATCCAAGCGGCCGTCCTGGCTGGCAGCTCCGGCTCCTTCCCGCAGCTCCCTTCGGCGCCGCGGGAACCGGTGAACGATTAAGCTTACATTATTGTCGTTGACTTCATCGCTTATTGAAACCGGATAATTAACTAACACATAATTGTAAAAAACCCTCCACAAATATACAATAATGTAATACCAGACCTGTTCTAATTGTATAACTTGTTGTAATAGCTAATAATTTAAATGGCACAGAAATTGCTCTGCCGAAAATATTGAAAAATTTTTAGAGGGGAGAACTGGCCTTATGAATCAGGCTGATACGGCCTTTGTCCTGGTGTCCGCCGCCCTGGTTATGCTTATGACCCCAGGTCTGGCCCTGTTTTACGGCGGCATGGTCCGGTCCAAAAACATCCTGGCCACCCTGATGGAGAACTTCATCCTCCTGGGAGTGGTGGGGGTCCTCTGGGCGCTCTGGGGCTATAGTCTGGCCTTTGGCCCGGATGTGGTCCATATCATCGGCAATTTAAGTTGGGTGGGGCTCAGAGGTGTGGGGACGGCGCCCTTCAAAGCTTATTCCGCCACCATCCCCCATCAGACCTTCATGATCTACCAGGCCATGTTTGCCATCATCACCCCCGCCCTGATCACCGGGGCCTTCGCCGAACGCCTGAAATTCAGCTCGTTTTTGGTGTTCATGATCGCCTGGGTCACCATCGTCTATTGTCCGGTGGCCCATTGGGTCTGGGGTGACGGCGGCTGGCTCAAGGGTCTGGGGGCCCTGGACTTTGCCGGCGGCACGGTAGTCCACATCAACGCCGGTATCGCCGCCCTC
>JARRQO010000110.1:0-7362 GCA_037381685.1 Deltaproteobacteria bacterium
GTCCCTCGAAATATTGATGTTATGATTAAATATATCCAATCGGCAAAGGTTTTTCCACCATAATACCAAAAATTCCTAAACCTGCATGATTAACTGTTTCTGATTTTTAAGATCGTTGTTTCAGACGGTTTGTTAGGACCTGAATCAACGTTTTTCCAAGTTTTGATCCTGGCTAGCCTTGCCCGCGTCCACTTTAAGGTCAGAACATCCGATTTGAGTTTTATCCTTAAAACCGAATTTCTCTTGGTTTGCAGTACCTCCTTTCAGTATAATGGATATTGTTGAAAATTTTCCGCAGACACCTCCATGGCACCAGGAAGTGTTTTTTTATCCTGCATGGCTAGGAGGCCTCGCCTGACCCTGCTGAGGAGAAATTCATGGCCTTAACCCAAGAGGAAGTGCTCCATGTGGCCACCCTGGCCCGCCTGAGCCTTTTGCCCGCCGAAATCGAGCTCTTCACCCGGCAACTCAATGACATCCTGGCCTACGTGGAAAAGTTACAGGAATTGGACACCGAGGGCGTCCCACCCCTGGCCCACGTGATTCCAGTGTTTAACGTTTTCCGGGAAGACGCCGTCAGGCCAGGACTTGACCGGGAGGCCGCTCTGGATAATGCCCCGGCTCAAGAAGAAGAAGCCTTTGTCGTGCCCCGGATCATCTGAGGCAGATTTGGGGTTCTGGATTTAAGGTTGAAAATAAGGTCAAAATGTGGGGCAGGCCTTGCCTGCCATAATTTCTGCACTGGCTGAAAAGCCTGGGCCACCGATGTTGAAAGAAGGTCAATACATGGGGGAACCGATTTATAGTCTGAGTATCAGCCAACTGGCTCCCCTTCTGGCTGCGGGCGAGGTGTCGCCGCCGGAAGTAACCGAGGCCTTGCTGGCCCGCATCCAAGAACGGGACCGCGAGCTCAACACCTATATCACCGTGGATGAGGCCGGGGCCCGGGCCATGGCTGAGGAGGCCGCGGCGCGTTTAAAAAACGGCACCGCCACGCCGCTGACCGGCATTCCCCTGGCTTTGAAAGACGTCATGGTCACCCGGGGGCTGCGCACCACCTGCGGCTCCCGCATCCTGGGGAACTTCATTCCCCCATATGACGCCTTTGTCTGCGCCCGGCTGCGCCAGTCCGGGGCGGTCTTTTTAGGCAAGGTTAATATGGACGAGTTCGCCATGGGCTCGAGCACGGAGAACTCGGCGTTTGGCCCCACTCTCAACCCCTGGAACCGGGATTACATTCCGGGCGGCTCTTCTGGCGGCTCCGCCGCGGCGGTGGCCGCGGACCTATGCAGTGCCTCGCTGGCGTCTGACACCGGCGGCTCCATCCGGCTGCCCGCGTCCCTGTGCGGGGTGGTAGGTCTAAAGCCCACCTATGGCCGGGTTTCCCGTTACGGGCTGGTGGCCTATGCCTCCTCTTTGGATCAGATCGGACCCCTCACCAAAGAAGTGCGGGACGCGGCCTTGCTGCTGCAGGCCGTTGCCGGCCACGACCCCAAGGATTCCACTTCGGTGGCGGAGCCGGTGCCCGATTATTTGGAGAAGTTAGGCCAGGAGATCAAGGGCATTAAAATCGGAGTCCCCCAGGAATTTTTTGGGGAGGGATTAGACCCCGAGGTCGAGGCTGCGGTCAAGGCCGCTTTAAAAACCCTGAATGGCCTCGGCGCGGAGATCATCGAAGTGAGCCTGCCCCATACCGAATATGCGGTGGCCACGTACTATGTCCTGGCAGTGGCCGAAGCCTCCTCCAACCTGGCCCGCTATGACGGGGTGAAATACGGCTTTCGGGCCGAGGGCGGCAATCTCCAGGAAATGTACGCCCAAACCCGGGCCCAGGGCTTCGGGGCCGAGGTGCGGCGGCGCATCATGCTGGGAACCTATACCTTATCGGCCGGCTATTATGAAGCCTATTATCAGAAAGCTTCTCAGGTGCGAGCCTTGATGCGGCGGGACTTCGAGGCTGCGTTCGAGCGCTGTCAGTTGATCGCCACGCCGGTATCGCCCACCCCGGCCTTCCGTTTGGGGGAAAAAATAGACGATCCCCTTACCATGTACTTAGTTGACATTTTCACCCTTTCCGCCAACCTGGGAGGCATTCCCGGCATTTCAGTGCCGTGTGGCTTTTCTTCTGGTGGGCTGCCCATCGGCCTGCAACTCCTGGGGCCGGTGTTCGGTGAAGCCGAATTGTTACAGGTAGCCCACGCCTTCGAGCAGGCCACGGATTTTCACCGCCGCAAGCCCCCGTTTTAAATTTAGCCGATCCGATACCGGGTCTGCGGACCGCAGCAGGCCATGCAGAGTCTTGCGGAGTTCAGGCCTTGGATGGCTCAACAGGCTTGCATTAACGAATCGAGGCTTATATCATCTGAGGGGTTGAGCCGATGACCCTTTAGTGTTAAAAGGTCGTGGCGCCCTAGCAGACTTAAGTGAAGATGCCGAGTATATTCATGAAGCTTAGTTTCAGGAGAATCGAGGCTCTCTTACTGCTGGCGATATTGCTGGCGTTAGGCGGAGGAACCGCCCCGGTGGCAGGTGCGGCTGTAAAAAAGGGGAACCTAAACCTGCAACGGGCTATCGATATCGCTCTGAAAGAACAACCCTCCGTTAAGCAGTCCCGGGAAACTGTGGCCGCGGCCCGCTATAACATCGGGGTAGCCCGTTCCGCCTACCTCCCCCAGGTCAATTTTGTGGCTAACTATTATTATGGCAACGCTTTTTCTTCCACCTCCCGCAGGCCCCTGACTGCGGTCACTGGCGGGGCCATCAGCAGCGTGTCCAGCAATGTCACGACCAATTATTATTTTTACCAGTTTCAAGCCAATCAGCTCATCTACGATTTCGGTAAGACCCCCAGCCTGATTAAAGAGGCCCGGGCTTCCTTCGGCCAGACCCAGCAGGATTACGCCGCCACCCGGCAACAGGTTGTTCTGGACGTTCGGACCGCTTACTTTGGTTATCTGGCGGCCCAACGCTCCCAAAAGGTCCAGGAAGAAACAGTGAAGCAAAACCAGGATCTGCTGAAACAGGCCCAGGGGTTTTATAAGGTGGGTTTAAAAGCCAAGATCGACGTGACCAAAGCCGAAGCCAATCTGTATCAGGCCGAGGCTAATCTCATTCAGGCCAAAAACAATGTGAAATTGGCCCAGGTTACCCTGATGACCGCGCTGGGTTTGAAGACCTGGCCCTTTTCCCAGGTCGAAGATGTGCTGGAAGTAACGACCCCGCCGCGTTCCCTGGAAGAGCTAAAATCCAAGGCCCTGGCGCGCCGCCCGGAGATCGTCAAGAACCGTTACTTACAAGAATCCAATCAGGCCGCGGTCAGTGTGGCCTGGTCCGGTTATTTCCCGGTGCTGAGTTCCACTGCGGCCTATGGCTGGCAAAGTGTTGATCAGCCTTTTGCCACCATGCCCAGCAACTGGTATGTGGGCGCGGCCGTGACCGTCCCCCTGTTCGAAGGCCTGTCCACGGCCTACTCCCTCAGTCAGAATAAAGCCCAACTGCGAGCCAGCATCCAAAACTATGAGGTCCTGCGGCAAAATGTCACCAAGGAAGTGAACCAGGCCTTCTTGAACGTCAAGACCGGCTGGGAACTGATCCGGGCCACCAAAAAGGCCCTGGAAGCCGCCCGGGAAAACCTGCGCCTGGCCTGGGGGCGCTATCAGGCGGGGGTGGGTACGATCATTGAGTTCACCGATGCCCAGGTGCAATTTTCCCAGGCCGACTTAAACTTCGTCCAGGCCCTCTATAATTATCGGGTATACGAAGCCCAGTTGGACAAGGCCGTGGGGAAGGCGTTTTAAGTTCCAGTTTTCAGTTTTCGGTTTTCAGTGAAGGCCTTCTTGATGTGATAGATTGACGATGTGAAGACGTTTTCTGCCATCCATGAACGGAGCGAAGATCTCTCTTTTTAAGAATACCATTCGCTTGGCTGGCTTGGAAGGCTTATTAAAGGGGTAAAGCAATGAAAAAGTCAATCATCATGGCAATGGTGCTGGTATTTTGTCTGGCGGGGCAGGTTCAGGCCCAGACGGGAACGGACCTTAATTCCGCTGCCGAGAGAGCCATCAGCAGTTTATCCCAAAGCGGAATGATTCAACTTGACAGCAACGACACCGACTTATTCATTGATGTAGAACCGTTGTTCTGGAAAACTTTGACACATGCCCAAAAAAGGGCATTGGTAATTTCCGCAATGGTAACGGCAAAAGGTAAGGATGGGGTTATTGTTCGGGATATGACCTCGAAGTCAACCGTTGCCACGGGAACCATTGCAACGAGAAGGATTAGGATCTACAAGTAATGTTTGATGCTCGCCGAAACCTCATCATTAAGTACCACTTAGAATGAAGACCTGGGATTGCTTAGTTTTACAACTGAAAACTGAAAACCGAAAACTGTCTTTTCACCACAGGCCATGACTTTCCAAATCCTGCCGCAGTTCCTGAGGAGTGCGAAACTGCCAAGCCACCAGACCCTGTTCCCGAGCTGCTTCCACAAAAGTCACCTTGTCATCCAGGAAGAGAATTTTCTCCGGGGGGTGACCCGTCTGTTGGATTAAAGCTTGGTAAATGGCCGCCTCCGGCTTGCGGCTGCCCACTTGATAGGATAGGATAAAGGCTTGGAAAGGCTGTAAGATGTCTCCGAAGCTTTCCAGGATATAATCGAAGTGCAAAGAATTGGTGTTGGAAAGCAGAAACAGGGGGAAGCGAGGCGCCAGGCGGGCCACCACCGCGGCCATGAACTCCATGGGATCAAAAATGTCGCACCACAGAGCCCGGAACCTGGCATAGTCCAGGGCCACCCCGAAGTGAGCCGTGACCCGCTCATAAAACTCCGGGGAGGCAAGGCGGCCGGTATCATAGCCCGGCTCCAGGCTGGATTCAAACACCTGAACATAGACCTGTTGGGGGCTCAACCCGGCCAGCGCGGACAGGCGCCGGCAGAAGCGCAGGTGATCCACTTTGACCAGGACGTTGCCCAGATCGAAGGTGATGGCGGTGATCTTGCCGGGGCTGGGTGTTTCGCTATGGCTTAATCTTACTGCTGTCATGAAGTTTATTTTACCTGCGCAGGCCAAAGTAACAAGTCCCGCAGGACATATGGTAAAATCAAAATTAAAATCGGCACAGCCAACAGCTGAACTATCGTCCTGAACATCCTGGCCTGGCGAAATCGGAGAGCCGAGGGTAAATTAACCCCCAGGCGCCGATTGCCTCCCGGGCCAAATTCGCCAAACGGAGGTGCCGGATGGCGCGTACAAGGAGTTTGACCTGGACTGTAATCATCAGCCTGTTGCTGGGGATCGCGGCCGCTACCATCTTCTGGCTTTACAGCCCTTACGGCCACGACCAATTGGCCCAGCAGGTGGTGGCAGACCTGAAATCCCAGCCCCCCCGTCCAGAGGCCAAAAGGTCCCCTTTGAACGTGAAGAAAATGGCCTCACAGGTCTCGGGCTCCCGCTTCCAGATGGTGGCCGACGGCAAAGAGGTCTTCGTAGTAGATCTGAAGGCCGGGCGGGTGTGGCGTTACTTCCACGAAACCAAGACAGGAGCGACCGGCAAAGCAGACGAGGGCTTTTTGCCCGTCCCCTTTTATTATGCGGGGAAAAAACATTATGCCGCCTCGGAGATCGAACCGCCTGTCAGCGCTCCGGGGAAGCAGGCACCGGAGGGTAAATAATTCCCATGAGTCACGTGTGGCGGCGGGATCTGGCCTGGGCCGCGTATATCCTGGGTCTGGCCGCGCTTATCGGGCTTGTCCAGCAATGGTCCCTGGTACGACAGTCCTGGCACGGAGAGCTGTCCGCGGTGCTTTCGCAGGCCAGGCACCAACGCCGCCAGGAACATTTCCAGGGAGTTAAAACTATCAACCTGGTCCAGGCTTATGCCCTTTTCCAAAAGGGCCAAGCCCTGTTCATCGATGCCCGCACCCCCGACGAGTATGCCGAGATTCACGTCCCCAAGGCCCTGAATATTACCCCGGATATGCTAGATAATAGTGGAGCCGCTAAAGTGGCCGGCTTGGCCAAAGACCGGGAGATTGTGGTGTATTGCAGCCAGGCCAGTTGCGATTCGTCCCTGAAGGTGGCGGAGAAACTGCAAGACCTGGGATTTACCCGAGTGCTGGCCTTTGAGGGAGGCTTTCGCCTCTGGGACGAAGCCGGCTACCCCGCGGCTACAAGTAAGTAAGGGAAAAATTTTTTCCTTCAGGCAGTATTCACCTTTTCCAACGAAAAGCCATGGTTTAAGGATAAAAAGTTCTTATTTCCTTTTAGCTTCACCCGGTTAAGGTGCAGGACTTGCGGATGAAATACAACACGATATTAATCCGGACGCTGGAGGTTATCTTGGGCGGCCTGTTTGTTTATGCCGGGTTGGAAAAAGTCCTGCATCCCTATGAATTTGCTGAAGCCGCCCTGGCTTATCGATTGTTGCCACAAATTCTGATAGGCGTGGTTGTTGCGGTGCTGCCCTGGGTGGAGATTGTCGCGGGACTTTCTCTGGTAACAGGGCTAAAACGGCGCAGTGGCCTGGTCATTCTGTGGGGGCTGCTGAGCGTCTTTCTGGTCCTAATCCTGGTCACTATGGCCCGGGGCCTGAAAATCGACTGTGGTTGTGGCTTCTTTTCCCAGCGCCAGGTAGGTTCTCTGGCCCTTCTGGAAGACCTGTTCTTGCTGGCCTGGTCCGCGGGGCTGTACTGGTGGGAGCGCACGGCAGCCGTGCATCTCTATCTGAACTTCTCTCCCAAAACCCAAAACCCGGAACCCAAAACCCCCCTGTGATATGGCCAAATTTTTCAATTTTTACGATCCCCTGGAAAAACGTTACGTCTTCAACAGCTTCCTGGTGGTAGTAGCGCTGGTAGAGATCCTTATCTTAGTCTTTACCCTTTTTTGGCAGATGGATGAGGGCATCTTCACTAACCATCCCAAGGTCATTCCCTTTCCCTGGAGCCAATACCTCCTGGCCGCGTTCATCGCCCCCATCGCCCTGGTGTTTCTCTTCGGGGTCATCATCCAGGGCTTCGACCTCCTCTGCCAGGAGTCCCCTACGGATTCCCCCGACGCGTCCCCGGGAAAATGGGGCGTCCGCTTCCGGCGGCTGCGCTATCTGTTGGGACTCCTGATCTTCATGATGGTCCTGGTGTTTGCCCTGCAGGGCAAAGCCGCCTTGTCTCTGGTAGCCGCGGCCATCAAGTCTATCGGCCTGGGGGGGTCTTACGTCTTGATCGGGCTTTTGGCTTTGGCCCTCCTATACCTGCCTTTGCGGCTCTGGCTGCGCTACCGCCTCCAGACCAAGGCCATGGAGTATCAATATCTCTTGACCTTGGCGGAACGCCACGGCGTGGTAGTGGTAGACCCCAAAC
>JARRQO010000111.1:0-7354 GCA_037381685.1 Deltaproteobacteria bacterium
ATGGCGCTGGGCCTGAGCCACGACGTGCAGGGCCAGGGTGGTTTTCCCCGAAGCTTCCGGGCCGTAAATTTCCACGACCCGGCCCCGGGGGATGCCACCGATGCCCAAGGCCAGGTCCAGGGAGAGGCAGCCGGTGGGGATCACCGCCACATCAATTTTTTCCTCAGCGCCCAGGCGCATGATGGCGCCCTTGCCGTAGTGCTTTTCAATCTGGCCCAGGGCGTGTTCCAGGGCCTTGGTCCGTTCTGCCGTGGTTTGATCGGTCATATTTCTATTCCTTTTCCTTGGAATTTGGATTAACAGATTTATTTAGCTGTCAGCTTTCAGTGGTCGGCTTTCAGCAAAAACAAAAAAACTTGATAGCTCAGACTTCCGGTCTGTATATTGGCGCAGCCTAAAGCATGAAGCTACATTTGGCGCCGCCGGGGCGAGCCGCGACCTTCTAAGGAATTGGTGGGCAGTGCCCACCCTACATTTTGTCATGCTGAGCGCAGCAAAGCATCTCGCCTTTTGAGATTCTTCGGTCGCCTGCGGCTCCCTCAGAATGACAAATCAGCTAATCACCTCTGGCCCCTGATCCCTGACCCCTGGTCCCTCTCATCCCGGGGCCGTCAGTTCTTCCCAGAAGGCCCGCAAGGAAATAATCCTTACTTCCCCAACCTTCTTGAGGCCTTGCAGCTCGTGATCGCCGGTAACCAAGATCTGCACCTGGGCGGCGATGGCCGCGGCGACGATTTTTGCGTCATCCCGGTCCTGGATGGGGAGGTCCGGCAAGTCTGCGGGTGCGGCCACGAGGGCTTCTTGGCCGATGAGTTCCAGGTATTCCGCGAGCAGCGGTTCCGGGACGCCGAACTTCCTACTCAAGATGCGCTGCACCTCTTGAAGAACTTGGTCACAGATGACCAGTTCATGGGCCGCCAGAACCGCGCGGAAGACGTCGGCGCACAGCCCCCGGGTCGCCACCGCGCTGACGATGACGTTGGTGTCCAGGAAAACCCTCATGAAACTTCCCGGAACACGTCCTCATCGGTGAGATATCCCCGCGCCTCTGCGAAAGGCATGATCTTCCGGCGGAGGGCTTCGAACTGACTGACCCGGAGTTGGCGGCGCAGCGCCTCCCGGGCAATCTCACTCCGATTCTTTCCCGATTGCTTCGCCGCCTTGGTCAGGAGCTTATCCAACTCCTCGTCCAGCCTGATGGTCAAGGTGTTAGTCTTCATGTCATACATTGTAAGACATTGACCGGTTTTGGTCAAATCGTAATGTAGGCGGACACTGCCCGCCTAAGCGCCCTAAAATTATTTCCCCAATGGTATCATCTTCAACGGCGTATACGTCGATCCTTTGGGGGATAACACACTCTGAAATAAAATCAATTCCTTCACATCAAAGGGCGGCCAATCCACCGGCGGCATCTTCTCCAGCATCCGGGCCAGTTGGTCCCGGTTGGCCGGGGATTTCACCCGGCCCAGGGTGAGATGCGGGTGAAAAGCCCGGTTCTCCGCGGGGTACCCCAGCTTGTCGAAGGCCTTCTCCAACTGATAATAGAGGCGGTTCAGGGGCACCACCTCCCCGCCCAGCCCCAGCCACACCACCCGGGGGGCCCGGGGGGAGGGAAAGGCCCCGGCGATGGTGGCGCGCAGTTGAAAAGGGGCCTCCGTTTGCGCCACCTGCCGGGCTGCCAGGGCCAGGGTATCTATCTCTTCATCCGGCACGTTGCCAAAAAATTTTAGAGTGAGGTGGATGTTACCCGCCGCCACCCAGCGCACGTCGGCGCGGCTTTTTTTCAATTCCCCCTGCACCAGGGCCAGCCCGGCCCGGAGCGTTTCGGGCATCTCAATGGCCAAAAAGGCGCGGATCATTTTCTTAGCTCACAGATATCAGAATGGTAGTGGAAAACGAAGGCAGGTTATCCTCTCTCATTTCTCATTCCGGTACGATAATTTGCAAAGTGACGGTCACGCGTCTAGGATGCAATTCATCCTGATCCCTTGAGATTATGATGGGACCACCTATAACGGTGTCGGTGTCCCACTCAAAATCCATAATAAGTTTAGCAATCGTCTTTGCTAGTGAATCCCTGGCTTCTTTTACTTTTTGGATTTCCATGTTTATCCCCATCCCAAGCTATCCCCCAACTACAACTTATGAGGGGTTGGGAAGCTGATAGTTGATAACTGTCAGCTACTCTTTCAGCTTCCGCCGCAGCCGGTCCAAGGCGGTCTCGGCCGTCAGAATTTTGATCTGGCTCCGGTTGCCGAAAAATTTATAGTGCCAGACGTCCTCCCCTGCGCCGGTGGCCAGCCCGATATACACCGTGCCCACGGGCTTGGCGGGGCTGCCGCCGCTGGGCCCGGCAATGCCGGTCACCGCCAGGCCCACCCCGGCGTGGAAGGTTTCCCGCACGCCTTGGGCCATGGCCCGGGCCGTCTCCGGGCTCACCGCCCCGTTTTGGGCCAGGACCTGGGCCGGCACCCGCAGCAAATCGTGCTTCGCTGCATTACTATAACTCACCACGCCCCCCAAAAAATAGTCCGAGGAGCCCGCCACGTTGGTAAGGCGGTGGCCGATGAGGCCGCCGGTGCAGGACTCCGCCACCGCCAGGGTCAGCCCTCTTTCCTTGAGCCTGCGGCCCGCCAGTTCCTCCAGGGTCGCTTCTTCCGGCCCCAACAGGGCTTCGCCCACCTCTCGGGCCAGGGTGGCGGTAAGGCGGTCTAAAGCGGCGTCGAGTTGGGCGGGGTCGTCTCCCTGCACCGTCAGGGCCAGATGGGTTTCAGGAAAATTGGGGTAATAACCCACCGTCACGTCCTGCCGAAACTGAGGTATCCGGCTGATTACCCCCTGCAACTGGGCTTCGGAAATCCCGAACAGGCGCAGAGTGCGGCGGCGCCAATGTTGTTTGGGGGCGGCCCAGTCCACCAAAGTGGGGAGCACAATGTCATCGAAAAGACTTCGCATTTCCTCGGGAACCCCGGGCAGGAAGAAGAGCCGCACCTCCCGGTGCTGCACGGCAAAGCCGCAGGCCATGCCGCCGGGGTCCAAAAGCTGCGCGCCTTCCGGGATCAGGGCCAGCCCGGCATAACGCTCCTCCCAGGGGATCTGGCGCTCCCCCAGGCAGCGCTTGATGCGGTCCAGCAGGCCGTCATGCACCACCAGCCGCCGGCTTAGGGCCAGGGCCGCGGCGGGCAGGGTGACATCGTCTTCGGTGGGCCCCAGGCCGCCGGTGATGATGATAAACTGCGACCGGCTCAAGGCCCGGTCCAGGACTTCCCGGATCAGGGAGGAATTATCCCCCACCGTGGTGAGACGCGTCACCGCCAAGCCGGCCTCATACAGGCGCCGGGCGGCATAACAGGCGTTGCAGTCAGCTACCTGGCCGGTGATCAACTCGGTGCCGGTGGCGATAATTTCGCCGTGTGTCATGAGAACTTTCAGCAGTCAGCAGTTTACGTAGAGTGCGCACTTGCACACTAACACTATATCACGGCGGGTTACGGTGGCTTCTTGACTGACTATCTTAACAACCCTGCCAAAGATAAATCTTCATCAAGATCAGGCCAATGAATGCCGATGCCTTTACCGATGAGTCGCCAATACGTCCGTTTTTCGGAGGAAGCATCACGAAGCTTGGGAAACCATTCCAAGGGAACCCGGATTTCGCGACCATCATAGAGAAATACCTGCAACACTTCATCTTCGAACGCGACCTCGGTTATCAGAACGATGTGGGTTTTAGGCAAAATATTCATGCCATTTCTCCCAAAATAATTCCTGGTTTTTCTCCACTAACTTTCGGAGATAGGAAAGTTCAGCAGGATGGTAGCCGAACGATTTCGCCAGAACCACCGGTGTCAACCAAAACTTAGCGTAATTTTCACCTGATTCTATGTGTATATGAGGCTTTTCAAGGCCTTCATTGCTGAAAAAGAAAAATCTAAGCCTCCTCTTTTCTCATTATAGTCGGCATTTGAAAGAAAAATCTTCCCCCGATACACTTAGCCATTTACCCAAAAGATCAAAACAATCTCAATTAATAACCGCCCGATCAGCCCTGCCACCACATCGTCGGCCATGACTTCCAGGGCGCCCGTGCCTCCTTCTCCGAACCAGCGGACGGGGCCGGGTTTGAGGATGTCCAGGGTCCGAAAGACGACAAAGCCCAGGGCTGCGGCCGGCCAAGTGGGGGCGACCCCCGCCAGGGTGATCAGCAATCCCACCACTTCGTCCACCACGATGGCCGGGTGGTCGGGGCGCCCCAGATAATCCTGGGCGGGGCCTGCGGCCATGAGGCCCAGGATCAGCAGGGACGCCACTCCCAGGCCGTAACCCCAGGGACCGGAACAGGCCAGGAGATACCACAGCGGCAGGGCGGCCAGGGTGCCCCAGGTACCGGGCATGAAGGGGAGATAGCCGACGCCGCCCCAGGTGGCCAGGGTCAGAATCACGCGCTGCACCTGGGTTTTCGGCCTCACCTTTCCCTACCCCTAACAGTTTAAAAAATATATGGATTTAAAGCGCTTGTCAACAATGCTGCGGGCCGCGGTGGTGGTGCCGGTCGAGCCCCGCGTGCCGGGCGAATTTTTTAATTATAAAGAATAAGGGGTTAAAAAATGTGAAGATTTTTTCTATAATCACACCTATGGCGTCCGAATCCACTGGGCCTGCCCAGACCGCTCCCCGCATTATTCCCCGGCCCGAACACACCGTCTCCCGCCGTGATATCGACGTGGAAGCCCTGAAAGTCCTTTATCGCCTTCACCATACCGGGTATACCGCCTATTTGGTGGGGGGCAGCGTCCGGGATTTGCTCCTGGGCCGGAGGCCCAAAGATTTTGACGTGGTCACTGACGCCCGCCCCGGGGAACTGCGGAAGCTCTTCCGCAACAGCCGGATTATCGGGCGGCGCTTCAGGCTGGTTCAGGTCTTTTTCAAAGGGGCTCACATTGTGGAGGTCTCCACCTTCCGGTGCCGCTCCGAGTTTGACGAATTGCCCGAAAATGAAGCCAACCCTCCCAAGGATACCACCTACGGCACCCCGGTGGAAGACGCCCAACGCCGGGACCTGACCATCAACGGCCTGTTTTATAATATCGCCGATTTTTCCCTGGTGGATTATGTGGGGGGCATGGAAGACCTGGAAGCCCGGCGTATCCGGGTTATCGGCGACCCCGCGGTGCGGTTCGTGCGGGACCCGGTGCGCATGCTGCGGGTGCTGCGCCATGCCGCCCGCCTGGGCTTTACCATCGATATGGCGGCCTGGCGGGAAATCCTGGCCAAAGGCCATCTGATCCGCACCTGCGCCCCGGCCCGGGTCAGGGATGAAATCCTCAAGGATTTTAAAAGCGGCGCGGCCCGGCCCTTCTTCGCTTTGATGCTGGAATCCGGCCTGTTCTATGAGATTTTCCCGGCCTGGACCGGACGCTTGGGTAAATCGGGGAAGGCCCGGCTGCTAGGGCTCATCGGCCGGCTGGACCGCTTGGTGCAAAACGGCCTGGCCCTCTCCGACAGTCTGCTCTGGGCGGTGTTTTTAACCGCTTACCTGGAGCCGGAACTCCATCCCCAGGATTTTAAAGAACTGCGAGGATTCATCCAGGCCAAGATCAAGGAGGCTTTAGGGGGCATCGAATTTCCCCGGCAACGGCAGGACGAGGTCTCCCAGATGCTGGCCCTGGAACAGCGGCTGGCGCCCCTGGTGGCCCGGGACCAAGCCATTCCGGCCCGGCTGACCCGGCTGACCCTGTATCCCGTGACCTGGATGCTGCATCAGATCAAAACGGCCCCGGAGGCCGAATTGCTGGACCGCTGCCAGCCCGAGGCCTTGCCTCCTCCCGCCCGGGTATCCAAACGCCGGCGTCCCCGACGCCGCCGGCCCCGGAGGCGGAGAAGAGGCAAAGAAGCCCGGGGAGCCGGGGGAGGGGGTTAACTCGCTTTATTCAATGAACTTACGAAATTGAAGGGTAAACTGTTGAAAATATAGGTAAAATAGATAACCCAAAAAGCCGCAGCACAGGCTGGAAAGCCTGTGCTACCGAGTTTTTTTGCAGCCCGGCGAATTATCCGGGTTAAGGATTTTTGTAAGAAGCCCTTACACTTATAAAACCCCTCAACCCCTGCCCCCAGTCCCCTAAGGGGTAAATAGTGGCACCGGCCTCCGGCCTGGATTTCATGCCTCCAACTTCACCCGCTTGAACCGCCGTTTGCCCACTTTGAGCAGATAAGTTTTCCCTGCCGCCAATTCCAGATTGGCGTCCGTGACCTTTTCCCCGTCCACCTGCACCCCGCCCTGGGAGATGAGGCGCCGGGCCTCGGAGGTTCCCGCGGCCAGGCCCGCGTCCATCATCAGGCGAGGCAGCCAGTGGGTGGGGTCGGCGACCTTCAGGGTCACTGCCTCGATCTCCTCGGGCAGCTCTCTTTGGCGCAATACCCGGATAAACTCCGCGGCTTCGTGCTCCGCCGCATTCCTACTGTGGTAACGGGCCACGATGGTTTTGGCCAGGTCTTCCTTGACCTGGCGGGGATGTTTTTTCCCGGTAGCCAGGTCTTGGTTCAGCCTGGCCAACTCATCCGGGGTGATGTCCGTTAAAAGCTCATAGTAGCGCACCATCAAGTCGTCGGAAATAGACATGAGCTTGCCGAAAATCTCTTTGGCCGGCTCGTCGATGCCCACGTAATTGCCCACGGACTTGCTCATCTTCTGGACCCCGTCCAGGCCCTCCAGGAGAGGCAGGGTGATCACCACCTGGGGCGCCTGGCCGTACTCCCGCTGCAAATCCCGGCCCACCAGGAGGTTGAAGGTCTGGTCGGTGCCCCCCAACTCCACGTCGGCCTCCAGAGCCACGGAATCATAGCCCTGGATCAGGGGATAGAGGAATTCGTGGATGCTGATGGGGGTCTGGGAGACGTAGCGTTTATGAAAATCCTCCCGCTCCAGCATCCGGGCCACGGTGTGCCGGGCCGCCAGGCGGATGAGGTCCTGGGCCTGCATCTCCTTCATCCAGCGGCTGTTGAAGTCGATGATGGTCCTGGCCGGGTCCAGCACCTTGAAAATCTGGCGCTCGTAGGTGGCGGCATTGGCCTTAACCTGTTCTTCCGTTAAGGGCGGCCGGGTCTCGCTTTTGCCGGAAGGATCGCCGATCAGTCCGGTGAAGTCGCCGATGAGAAAAATCACCTGGTGCCCCAGGTCCTGAAAATTCTTGAGTTTTTGAATGAGCACGGTGTGGCCCAGGTGTAAATCCGGGGCGGTGGGGTCGAACCCGGCCTTGACCCGCAAGGGCTTTCCCGTAGCCCGGGACTTCTCCAGGCGGGCGGCCAGTTCATCTTCCCGGATGATTTCATGGCAGCCCTGTTTGATAAT
>JARRQO010000112.1:0-10174 GCA_037381685.1 Deltaproteobacteria bacterium
GGCGGCCAGCAAGGGTTCGGCCCGTGTCGTTTGGAAAAATTCCTGGGTCATATCGCCTCATCGATCGAAGGGCAGCACAAAGACTCTTTCTCGTTTTTTTACCTGTGTCAAGAGAAATATTTCACAATATTTTAGCATGGCTGAGATCAGATGTGTATGCCTGGGTTTTCAGTGGGGGGATTTTTCTTTCGCTTTCGTGCAGGGCCTTAAAGAAAATCTTCACGGCGGGCTGTTTTGAATCAGGTCTTCTTATCATTAAGACGTCATTTTTTCACCAATTTGTTATATAGTTAAGGGCAGGAGCGGAAGGCATATGCAGAAAATTCGGCTGGGAATCAGCGCCTGTTTGCTGGGGCAGAAAGTCCGCTTTGACGGCGGCCACCAGTCGGACCGTTTTATCATTGAAACCCTGGGGCGTTATGTGGAATTTGTCCCCGTGTGCCCCGAAGTGGAGTGCGGTTTGGGGGTGCCGCGGGAAGCCATGCGCCTGGTAGGCGACCCGGCGGCCCCGCGCCTGATGACCGTGCGCACCAAAATCGATCATACCGAACGCATGGTTGCCTGGGCGCGCAAACGGGTGCAGGAACTGGAACAGGAAGGTTTGTGTGGCTATATTTTTAAAAGCAAATCCCCCAGTAGCGGCATGGAGCGGGTCAAAGTCTACAGCGAACCGCCCCAGGGCTCTCCGGTGACCAAAGGGGTAGGCGTATTTGCCCGGATCTTCATGGAGCACTTCCCGCTTCTGCCGGTGGAGGATGAAGGACGTCTGCACGACCCCGGGCTCCGGGAAAACTTTACCGAGCGCATCTTTGTGTTCCAGCGCTGGCGGGAGCTGCTGGCCGCATCCGCTGGCCTGGGGGGGCTGGTGGCTTTCCATACCCGGCACAAGTTGCTCATATTGGCCCACAGCCCCGAACATTACCGGAAATTGGGAAAACTGGTGGCCCAGGGCAAAGAACTGCCTACATCTGAACTCTATGAGCAATATCAATTCCGGCTCATGGAGGCACTGCGTTTTAAAGCCACGATTAAGAAAAACACCAATGTCCTACATCACCTGATGGGGTACTTCAAGAAGGAGCTGGGGGCTGATGAAAAGCGGGAATTGCTTGAAATTATTGGCAGTTACCACCAAGGCTATGTTCCCCTGGTGGTTCCGGTCACCCTGATTAATCATTATGTCCGGAAGTATCACCAGCCTTATCTGGAAGGGCAGTTTTACCTCCATCCCCATCCGGTGGAATTGCAGCTCCGCAATCACGTGTGAAGGCGGCGGGGGGCCCAGTTTAAATCGGAGGTTGGAGCGCATGGACTCAAAACCGGTTCTGGTCACCGGCGCCACAGGCTATGTGGGTGGACGCCTGGTCCCCCGCCTCCTGGAGGCCGGGTATCGGGTTAAGGCCTTGGGGCGTTCCTTAAACAAATTACGGAGCCGCCCCTGGGGGGCCCATCCCCGCATCGAATTAGCCCAGGGCGACGTCATGGACGCGGAATCTTTGCGCCGGGCGAGCCGGGGGTGCTGGGCGGCCTATTATCTGGTGCACTCCATGACTGCGGCCGCCCGGGATTTTCCTGAAGCCGACCGCCAGGCCGCCCGGAACATGGCGCGAGCCGCGGCGGAGGCCGGCTTGGACCGTATCATCTACCTGGGGGGCCTGGGGGGTGCGGATGATCCCAACTTGAGCGAGCACCTGCGCTCCCGTCATGAAGTGGCCTGGATTCTCCAGTCCGGACCTGTCCCCACGACTTTTCTCAGGGCAGCTATGATCCTGGGATCAGGCGGCGCCGCGTTTGAAATTCTGCGTTACCTGGTGGACCGCTTGCCGGTGATGCTCACTCCCCGGTGGGTGCATACCCCGGTACAGCCCATTGCCATCCGCAACGTTCTCACTTATCTGACGGGTTGTCTAAAGCAGGATGAGACCCGGGGACAAACCTTCGATATCGGGGGACCGGAAGTGGTGACCTACCGGCAGTTGATGGATATCTATGCCGAAGAGGCCCACCTGCGCCGGCGTCTGGTCATTCCGGTGCCGGTTCTCACTCCCCGCCTCAGTTCCTACTGGATTCACTTGGTGACGCCTATCCCTGCGTCTCTGGCCCAGCCCCTGGCGGAAGGCCTGGCCAACCCAGTGGTGTGCCTGGATAATCGCATCAGGGATCTCATACCCCAAGAGTTGCTGAACTGCCGGCAGACCATCCGGCTGGCCCTGCAAAGGATCGCTCAGCAGCGGGTGGAAACCTGTTGGAGCGACGCCGGGTCCCTGGTCCCGCCAGAATGGGTCTCCTGCGGCGATGCCGCCTATGCCGGGGGTACTGTGCTCAGCCTGGGTTACCGGGTGCTTCTTGCGGCTACGCCCGATGAAGTCTGGCAGGTAGTCACCCAGATCGGCGGTCAGAAGGGGTGGTATTACGGAGATTCCTTGTGGGCAATTCGGGGCGGGGTGGACCGTCTCTTGGGAGGCTCGGGACTGCGGCGGGGCAGGCGCCACCCCGCCGAACTCCGCGCCGGCGATGCCCTGGATTTTTTTCGAGTGCTGGAAATCGAACCAAAACGGCGCTTGTTGCTGTTGGCGGAAATGAAGATGCCTGGAGAAGCCACCTTAGAATTTCGCCTTATCCCCACACCCGACGGCGGCACCGAACTTATCCAGACCTCCCGCTTCCTGCCCCGGGGCCTGGCAGGCATCGCCTACTGGTATGCGCTTGACCCTCTCCATAAAAAAATCTACCAGGGTATGCTGCGGGCCATCGCCAGAGCCATCGGGAAACCCATTCTCGCCGGTCCGGAACGGGTGTAAACAGAGGATGAAAGGGTTTTTATGAGCCCTCGGCCCTGGTTTTTCACAATTCCTCCAAGTCTTAATTCGACATCAGCCGCTCCATCAGGTGCTCCACCAGAAACAGCAATGCCTCCAGGTCCAGGTAGGCGGTAACACTGGCGTCGAAGAGAAACCTGGCCTGAGGGGCAAAGCCTTCCTCGGCTTCGGCGTCCCAAAACAACAGAAGCAGGGGCACCCGGGGCAACGGCAGGAAGGCGGCTTGAATATCGGCGTCCTCCCCGCCCACGGCCACCGTTTCACCTCCCAGGTGCTGGACCTTTTCTTTGAGTTGGTCCGTCTTGCCGGCGAAGTGGTCCGCCAGTTTCTGTTCCAGTCGAGTCAAGGTCTTGGCTTTGGACACCGAGTTGGGCAAACTGTTATAGGCGATCCAGCGGTTTGATACCGGCTCCTGGCCTTGGGAGGCGATGTAATTGTAAAGCAGAATGGCGTCCCAGGGATCGGCCAGGGCCCCCGGCGGGTACCTTAATTCGTCCTTGAAGACCTGGAGGCAAAAGCCGAAATAAGCTAAGGAGAGATACGGCCGGCCAGCCTCCTCGCCATAGGTGGCGCCCAATCCTTCGGCCAGAGCGGCAAAATCCAGGGGAGCCACCTTTTCCTGCAGAACTTCCAAAGAAATGGCCAACGATTCCCGGCGCCGGCCCACCCCCGCTTCCTGCTGGGCCTTAACCGCCTGCCTCAACTCCGTTTGGGCCGCGGTCAAGTGGGGGCATTTATCCAGGTCCTCGCCTTCCTTGATCACCTGGGTGGCAAAGGCCATGCAGGTCTGCTGCCCACAATCGCCGCAATTGGTGCGGGGCAGAGTTTTCAATACCTCCATGACGGTAATCGCCATAAAGTCAGCTCCGCTTTTCCAATTTCTCTTCCAAGAGCTGCCCCAGCCTGGCCAAATGCGCCTTTTCCTCATCTGCCAAGCTGTAAAGCACTTCCCGGGTTTTGGCCTGTTCACAGCGTCCGGCAAACCTGAGATAAAGGTCCAGGGCCTGGGTTTCCAGCATCATGGCCAGATCGAGCACCTCGGTGGGGGTTTGCAGGTGGGACTTGTTGGTTTCTAGAAATTCCTTGGCGTCGAATCCCCCTTCCAGAATCTGGGGCATGATAGCGGCTTCAAAGCTTTTCCGGTCCTGGGCATCCGGCTCCACCTGGCGGTAAGTCTCAAAGAGGCGGTCTTCATGACGTATTTCCAACTCGGCCAATTGCTTGAAAAGTGCTTGCATTTCCTGGTCCTGGGATTGGTCGAGCAGCATTTCATAAAAAAGCTGGAGGGCCTTTTCCATGCCATAGGCCAGGGTGATGATCTGTGTCGGGCTCTCATCGCCCCGCACCAGGTCCAGGTTGAGTTCCTTGGGGCCGGTTGCCTTGTGTCCCTCAACGGCCTTGATGCCTCCTGCCAAGTTGTAGACCTCCTTGAATCCCCAGCCTGACAGCATTTGGGACGCCACCCGGCTGCGGCCTCCAATGGCGCAATGTACGATGGTGGGTTTTTCCGGGTCCAAATCCTTATAGGTGTCGGAAAGCTGAGGCAAGGGCATGAGCTTGGCCCCGGGGAGGTGTGATTCTTCGTATTCCCGGGGCTGACGCACGTCCAGGAGGGTGTAATCCTTTTCCTCATGTTGGGCCATGTACGCCTTGGCTTCCTCGGCATTCATGGAATTTACCGGGCTGAAGAGCTTCATCAGTTGGATCATGGTCTTTGCCTTTCCGCATGACTGCTTGTGAAAAGAATAGTCTCTCAGTTGAGAACCTAATATCATATAAGGTTACTCTATTTAATGGTTTTTCAAGGGGAGCAGAAATATTTATTTTGAAATAATAATTGTTGAACCAATGATGGTTCAGGCATTGGGGACATGGCTCTCAAGAATATCACCCAGTAATTTATTTCGGGCCGGAGGACCCTCTGGCAGGTTTCCGGCTGGGGCCGGGCACCGCAGTTTAGCGAAGTGCTTTTCGGCGGTCAGGCGCTGATTTTAAACTTGAGTAAAACGGTGGGGCTTAAAAGGTCATGAGAAGTTACGGCCTGCAGGGATGGATGGCCAGAAAAGCGGCTTCACGGCTTTTCCGGCAGAAAATCTCTTACAAAATACTCAAGAAAGAGCTAAATTAACATAGGCAGTCGGGACGTAGCGCAGCCTGGTTAGCGCGCCTGCTTTGGGAGCAGGAAGTCGGCGGTTCGAATCCGCCCGTCCCGACCAGGTTGAGGGGGAATAACAGGAGGTTAACCGGCCGGGGGAGAAATTATGTTCCCGGGTTTTTCGGTTTAGTCACAAATAAGCAGTGGTTTTAAGGCGTGGTGGAATAATTGCTTAGATAAAACAGAACACCCCCTATAAAAAGAGCAAGAAGTCCATATATTCTCTTTTTATCCGGGTCTTCGGCACGAAAGGCCTTATAGGTTAAGATGCAACCCAAAATAAGCAAAGGAATTATCAACGATTCCATGTGATTTTCCCCTAAATTCGGTTAGGCAACCTCTCAGTCCCGGCTTGAAGCCGAATACGACCACAAGATTAAAGGATTTTCTGACCGGTTTCCGTTTACTGCTTATACATCAATTTTGAGAGTAAATCCAGGGGGGCAGGAGGTAGGGGTTCAAATCCCTCCGGTATTGTGGCGAAATCTAAGAAGGGGCGCAGGGCGCACCCTTGTCTAGGAAGCACCGGCGGGAACCTGGGTTACCTAATAAAAGGGAGAGGTGATGAGCACAATTAAAGTGGAACGGCAGCCCAGCGCCGAGCGCTTGCAGGAGTTGGGGGTAAACGGTTGGCCCATCTGGACCAAAGAGGCCTCGGAGTTTCCCTGGACTTATGAGGAATCCGAGACCTGTTATTTTCTGGAAGGGGAAGTGACGGTGACCTGCGCGGACGGGGAGACCGCGTCTGTAGGTCAGGGCGACCTGGTGACTTTTCCAGAGGGCCTGTCCTGCACCTGGAAGATCAGCAAGGACGTGAGGAAGCATTATCGGTTTGGGTAATCAATTCACAATTAGCGCTGGGACTTTGCTTCTGAGCGATAAGTTCCTGGGTGCTTGCCAACTTACTCCCCAATAATCTTCACCAAGACCCGTTTGCGGCGGCCGCCGTCAAACTCGCCGTAAAAAATCCGTTCCCAGGTGCCGAAATCCAGTTTGCCGTCCGTAACGGCCACTACCACCTCCCGGCCCATGATCTGCCGTTTCATATGGGCGTCGGCGTTGTCTTCCCCCACATTGTGGCGGTATTGGGAGACCGGGGCATGGGGGGCCAGCTTTTCCAGCCAGACGTCGTAGTCGTGGTGCAGACCGGATTCATCGTCATTGATGAACACCGAGGCGGTGATGTGCATGGCGTTGCAGAGCACAAGGCCTTCTTTGACGCCACTTTCTTTCAGGCACTGCTCTACCTGGGAAGTGATGTTGATGAAGGCCCGGCGGCCCGGGACATTAAACCAGAGTTCCTTGCGGTAGCTTTTCATAACTTTATTATACGAATATTTTGCTTTACTGGGCCAGATTTATGGCAGTGGTCAAAATGTTCCCCGAAAAGCTTGATAGATAGAGGTTAGTCGCCGGAATGCTCCTCTTCGGACTCGGATAAATCCAGCGCCCCGGATTTTTTAAGTGCGGCAATGCCGCCCTGGAGGTTGACAACGTTGCAGAGCCCTGCGGTTTCCAATTGGCGCAGGGCTTCATAGGAGCGCACGCCGGAGTTGCAGACCACCATCAGACGCTTGTCTTTGGGGATGTCGCCAAAGTGGTCTTTCAGGGTCTCCTGGGGGATATTGAGCCAGCGGGAGCCAAAGAGGTCCACGTAGGGCGCAGCGTTGGCCGCGCCCCTGACGTCCAGGCAGATGGTGTCCGAGGCCTTGTCGGTCAAGAAGCACTGCTCGAAGTCGCCCACCTCAATGGTGCGGTTGAAGCCGTTCAGGATGTTTTCCAGGGTGTTGGCCACGGCGTTGACAATATCCAGGGCCGCGGCAAAGGGTGGAGCATAGGCGACCTCCAAGTTGGAGAGGTCGGCCAGATCGGCCTTGAAGGGCAAAAGCGCGGCGATGCTGTTGATGCGGCCCACCAGGGCGTCGCCATTGTGGCTTAAGCCATGGGCCCCCAGGAGGCGCCGGGTTTTTTTATCCACCACCAGGGTGAGATACATGAGGTCCTGGGTGGGGTAGAAATGGGCCCGATCGGCCTGGATGACAAGGGCTTCCACTGCGTCAAAGCCTTCTTTGCGGGCGGTGACCAGGTTAAGACCGGCGCCCGCGACGGCCAGGTCGAAGGTCTTGAGTGCGAAGGAGCCGACGATGCCGTTGAAAGTGGCGGAACCTCCGGCCAGGTTGGTGCCAATGACCCGGCCCTGGCGGTTGGCCAGGGAACCGGAGGGGAAATAGACGGATTTGCCGGTGATGAGGTGGTGGTTCATGATGCAGTCACCCCCGGCGTAAATCCGGTGGTCGGAGGTCTGGAGGCGGTGGTTGACCACGATGCCGCCTGCGGGAGAAACCAGAAGGCCGGCCTGGCGGGCCAGATCGGTGGGACGGTTTCTTCAAGATGCAGGGCGACGTCCTTGTCCCGGAGATGCCGGGCGACCATGCGGGCCAGTTCAGGGGTAAGCAAGCCGGGCAGAACCTGGGGAGTAATCTCCACCAGGGTAGTTTCCAGGCCCCAGAGGTCAGTCAAGGCTTCGGCCATCTCCACGCCGATGGCGCCGGCCCCGATGATCACGGCCTGGCCCACCTGACCCTTGGCGATCTGATCGCGGACGGCTATGGCCGCAGCCAGATTGGAGACATGCATGACGCCGGGGAGATCGGCGCCGGGCACGGGGAGGGGGCGAGGGTGGCTGCCGGTGGCCAGGACCAGCTCGTCATAGGGCAGGTCTTCTGCCTGGCCGGATTCGAGGTTCTTGACATGCAACAGTTGGGCCTCCCGGTCGATGGCCAGGGCCCGGGTGCGGGTGCGAACCCGGACATCCTTGGCGCCTTCAAAAAATTCCGGGGTCCGGAGCATGTGGAAGCTGGTGCTCATCAGTTCCTTGATGTCGCTGAGGTCGCCGGAGATATAGTAAGGGATGCCGCAGCCGCCGTAGGAGATATATTCGCCTTGGTCGATCATGGTGACTTGATAATCGGGGCGCAGGCGTTTAACCCGGCAGGCGACCTTGGGCCCCAGGGCCACAGCACCGACGATGAGAATGCGTTTGGATTTCATATGAGTCCCTTTGAATGGTGATCAAGTTGCTCTTGGCGCCAGACCCAAACAGAGGCGCCAAGAATCAGCGTTATTTTTCCGGCACACCGGATTGGGCCGGGATTTTATGTGGTCCATCGCAAGTGAGGGTGTCCGAGCGCCAGAGGGTCTGCATTTTAGTCTCCTCACGGCGATAGCCACAGGGTTCGTGGCCGCAGATGGGACACTCCGGGTCCATGCAGGGGTCGGCATGGATGAGGATATCGGCCTGTCCCTCAAAGTGATCGATGAGAATCTTTTCCAGTTTTTTTACCTCGTCGTGACTGGCTTCCAGGTGGAGATCCCGAGGCAGGATGAGATGAAAGTCCATGAAGACCCGGGCGCCGGACCGGCGGGCCCGGAGTTGATGGATGTCGATCCACATGGGGCGGCGGTGGTCGGCGATCACCCGGCAGATTTCCTCCAAGAGCTTCGGGTCAGAGGTGTCCATAAGACCGGCTGCGGCCTGCCACACCAGCCGGGAACCGGTGACCAGGATATTGATGGCCACCAGGAAGGCCACGGCGCCATCCAGCCAATTCAAGCCGGTGAGTTTGACGGCTACCAGACCCACCAGCACGCCGACGGTGGTATAGACATCGGTGAGGACGTGCTTGCCGTCGGCGGTGAGGACGATGGATTTGGTGCGGCGGCCCACCATGATCAGAGCCAGGCTCAGGATGAGATTAATCAGGGCGGCGCCCAGGATAAGGAGCATCCCCTTTTCCAGTCGGGGAATCACCTGGGGGTGGAGGAGCCGGGGCCAGGCTTCGTAAAAAATTCCCAGGGCGGCCAGGATGATCAGGGCGCCTTCGAAACCGGCGGAGAAATACTCGATTTTGCCGTGGCCATAGGGATGAGTGGGGTCGGGGCTTTTGGCGGCGATGAGAATGCTAATCAGGGCAAAACCGGCAGCCACCACGTTAATAATGGACTCCAGGGCGTCGGAGAGAATGGCGGCGGAATTGGTCAGATAGAAGGCAATAAATTTGAGGGCCATCAGCCCCAGGCCGACGGCCAGAGAGGCAGAGATGGCGAGAAGACGGTGTCTGAAATTGATGATTTCCCGGGAGTTCACAGCATCTATCAGCAGGTTATAGTAATTGCCAAAAGTCTTTTCCTATCCCCCCTCACTCTAACCCTCTCCCCCCGCTGGGGGGAGAGGGAATATAAGGAAAAAATTTTTGGCAAACGCTATAAATGAACTATTGTGTTTCTGAATATCACATCGTGAAAAAATGGAAAAGCCCCCAGAAGGGAGGGAGTGCTTAGCGGAAATGGCAGTTTTTAGTGATAATTGTTAGAGTGTTTAGCTACTTATGGAAATGAATGAAGATGTTTTCCCGTTCAAAGGCTCCCTTGAGCATTACTTTTTCCTGATCCGGTGAGAAATAAGCCTGGAGGTCGAATTCCTCCTCCGGGAACCAGTCGGTTTCGAGGGTGAGGCGGGAATCTCGTTTCCGGATAATCACGTGGCCTTCGTCGGCAACTTCCAGGGGCCAGGCCAGATAAAGGCTGAAGCTCAGGGAATCCGGGGTGCGCTGGATGGTGGCTTTCTTGGCCTCCCAGATTTCATACTTGGGTTCGGCAAAACCGGAGAGCCAATAGAGGGTTATATAATTTTGGTCGTCAAACATGGGAATATCCTTATTTGTTGTTGGGGATTAGCTCATATGAAAGTAAAAGACCGCAATCAGAACTACTGCGGCCAAAAGGACACGGTAAATGGCGAACGGAATAAAGGTGTGGTGTTGCAGGAAGCGCATCAGGTACTTGATGGTGAGGTAGCTGGAGATGGCCGCGGCTAGAAAGCCCAGGACGGCGGGCAAAAGCGGTAAGGTTCCGAGGGGCTCACGGAACCACTTGAGTATATGGTAGAGGCCGGCGCCGAAGATGATTGGGGTGGACATCAAAAAGGAGAAGTGGGCGGCGGAACGGCGGTTGAAGCCCATAAAGAGGCCGGTGGTCATGGTGATGCCGCTGCGGGAGACCCCAGGCATGATGGCGAAGGCCTGAGAGACGCCGATAAGAACCGCATCCTTAAGGGTGATCTGGTCCAGGCGGCGGATATGCCGGGCCAGGATTTCGCCCAGAATCAAAAGCAGACCCACTGCGCCCAAAAGAACAGCGA
>JARRQO010000113.1:0-8577 GCA_037381685.1 Deltaproteobacteria bacterium
GATCGTCGCTGCTCATGTCTTCCAGGACCATGCCGGCGTAAAGGAGGATACCGGTCATGGGGTTGTTGATTTCATGGCCACTCCGGCCGCCAGTTGACCGAGGGAGGCCATTTTTTCGGCGCGGGCGGCCCGTATCAGCACTTCTTTGACCCTTTGATCCTGGGCCAGTTTTTCCCGGAGGTCATTAAAGATACCCATGGTGGCCACTGGTTTGTCGCCTTCATAGATGACCGCCGCGCTCAGCTCTACGGGAATCTCCTCTCCCTGGGCGTTTAACAGGGTGGTTTGGCAGCAAGGCAGCTTGCCTTTGCCGCCAAACCTCTCGTCGCGGAGCTTTTTCATAATTTCTCTCGCTTGCCCCCGGGGATAGAGGTCCCGAACCGTGATTTTGTGCCGGGCCTCCTGGAAGGTGTAGCCGGTGAGCTGTTCTGCGGCCGGGTTCATCAACAGAATTCTGCCGCGCCGGTCCGCAGCAATGATGCCGCTCATCGAGCTCTGGACAAATTTTTCCATAAACACCTTGATCCCGGAAAGCTCTCGTTCCAGCTTCTTGACGTGGGTAACATCGCGAATTTTTTCGATGATGTATCTCACCTCACCGGCATCATCCAGGATAGGCGAGAAAATGCGGTCCTCCCATTTTTCTTTCCTGCCCAAAAGCTTCACGCGTCTGAGGATCGTCTGCCCGGTTTTTTCCGCCAGCACCTTGAGGAGCGGACAGGTGTCATAGGGGCAAGGCTTGTCGGACTGGTAAAAGAATTCGTGGCAGGTGCGGCCGATAATCTCCTCTCGACTGGCGCCGAACTCCTTCAAGAAAGAATTGTTGGCGTCGATCACCACCCGGTCAGGCTTTAAAATCAGAGCGGGCACAGTGAGCGACTCGAATACCCGGGACCGCCAATCGAACTCTTCATTAATTTTGGCGGCGCCTTTTTCCATAGACCACCGGTCAGTCTCGATAGGTTTCCACGAGGAAGACATTGAAAAATAAAGACACGGGGGACGGAAGCGGGAAAACACAAATTACCCTACCCGCATAAACCGCAGGCAATTGCGCCGGAAATGTTTGAGAACTTCTTAGCGGTTCTCAAACAGCCGTTCAGTTATAACCCCGCAACCGTGCGCCCCCATCTGGGCGTTGCGCTAACGCGTAAGATTTTCCCGGACGATATCCATGAGTTTATCCAGGTCCACGGGTTTGGGGATAAAATCATCTGCCTCGGTAGTGCGGCCCTCGTGATGCGTATAAGAGGTGGTCGGCAGTTTATCCACCACCCCAGTAAGCAGCACCACGACAATATCCTTGAACTCGGGGTCCTTCTTAATTTCGTCGCAGACCACGTAGCCGTCCTTGTTGGGCATCATGACGTCCAGAATAACCAGGGCGGGCTTCTCCTCCCTGATCTTCTCCCAGGCCTGGATACCATCGTAGGCCTTGGATATTCTATAATTTTTGGCCTCGAGCTTCGTAGATATCATATCCACCAGGTCTGGATCATCGTCCACAACCAAAATCAGTTCCTTGTCGCCCATTGATTGCCTCCTCGGGTTATTGGTTCTCCGCGGTTAAACCAGGTCGCGGCAGCAGGCCCGCTCTTTCCACGATCTCTGGGACCTTCTGCTCCCATTCAATCGCCATGAGGTGAAATCCCCGCACACCCTCCACGTTTTTGAGGCGCTCGATAGTTTCCAGACAAATCTTGATACCTTCGTCGGCCTGCTTGTCCTTGGGAACCCCGCTCAAGCGCTTGACGACCTCATCGGGAACATCCATACCCGGCACCTTGTTTTTCATATAGCGGGCCATGCCCACTGACTTCATGGGGGTGATTCCGGCCAGGATGTAGACTTTTTCATGCAGGCCCCGATCCCGCACCCCTTCCATCCACTTTTCAAATTTATCCAGATTGTAGATGCACTGGGTCTGGATGAAATCTACGCCGGCTTTGACCTTCTTCGCTAGCCGGGCAACCCGCAGTTCAAAAGGATCGGCAAAGGGATTGGCTGCCGCGCCGATAAACATCTTGGGAGCCCCGTCGATTTTTTCCCCGCCCTGGAACTTTTCCTCGTCCCGCATATCCTTAACCATCTGGATGAGCTGGATTGAATCGATGTCGTGTACCGAGGCAGCCATGGGGTGGTCGCCAAAATGGGGATGGTCGCCGGAAAGGCAGAGCATGGTTTCAATGCCGTGGGCATAGGCTCCCAGGATGTCGCTCTGCATCGCCAACCGGTTGCGGTCCCGGGTAACCATCTGCAGGATGGGGTTGAGCCCCATCTGCTTGAGGAGGATACAGGCGGACAGGCTCGACATTCTTACCATCGCCGTCTGGTTGTCGGTTACGTTGACCCCATCCACATACCCGCGGAGCATTTCCGCCTTTTCCCGGACCTTGTTCGCGTCAGAGCCGCGCGGTGGCCCACATTCGGAGGTGATGGCCAGGTCTCCTGATGCCAATATCTTTTCCAGAATGCTTCCTGTTTTCATGTCGCCATATCCTCTCTGATGATTCTGCGCGGGCCCATGCCCCCACCGGGGCGCCAATCTTTGGCCGGCAGGTTTTCTTCGTAGAGTTCCAACAAGCCCAGCGTTTTGAGGCGATCCCAGATGAGTTGCCAGGCGCAGTCGATGCTCGGGTCCACTTCACATTTGCCGTTGGTGGAGCCGCCACAAGGACCGTTAAACAACTTCTTGGAGCACCGGGCCACAGGACAGATGCCTCCGGTGATTCCCAGGACACAGTCACCGCATCCCTGGCAGCGCTCGGCCCACACCCCCTGACGCTCGGCGGAGCCCATGAACTTGGTGTTCACGGCCGGAAACACCGGCTTGTTATGGAAGCGGCGGGCAACTTCCTGGACGCCACAGCCGCAAGCCATGGAGAGCACTGCGTCTACCTGGTCGATGTTCGGCACCAGTTCTTCCACATACTCGGGATCGCACTGCCTCTCGAGAGTGACCTCCTGAATTTCCAAGGGCTTGCCTTCTTTCATAAAATGCATCTTGAGGGCGGAGGCCAGGACGCCCACCTCTTTGCGCCCTCCGGCGGCGCACACCGTGACGCACTCATTGCAGCCGACCAGCAAAATGCTGCGATACGGCCTGACACATCGGATAAGCTCATCCATCGGTTTTCGTTCAGCAGTAATCATGGTCGATCAGTCTCCTGTTAAGCGGGAGTCAGCTTGCCGCCCGCTGTTTTTTCAGCGCAACCTTGGCGGGATTGGGTCCAAGTTTGCGAATTTTCTCGGTAAACTCCGTGGTGGTTTGAACAAAGCGCTCGCCCATCCCCGCCGACATCTCAAACATTTCCACTCGTTCGCCGCCCATGCCGATCTCATCGAGAAGCTTCTTTACATAGTCCACCCGATGGGAGGCCTTGGTATTGCCGTTCTTGAAATGGCAATCCCCCTCCAGGCAGCCGGCCACGTACACCCCGTCAGCGCCCTTCTCCAAGGCCTTGAGGATGTGAATGGCATCCACCTTCCCGGAGCAGGGCACCCGGATGATTTTGATGTTGGGCGGATAATGCAGCCGCATACTGCCGGCCATGTCCGCTGCGGTATAAGCACAGTAGTGGCAACAGTAAGCCACAATTACCGGTTCGAATTTTTCCATCAGATTATCCTCTCCAGAAGTCCGTCCAGTTTCGCCAGGATATGGTCATCCTCATACTGCAGGAGCTGAATCGCCTTGGCGGGACATTCCGAGGCGCAAATGCCGCAACCGTGGCACTTGGCCGGATCGATCTCGGAGTAGCCCTCCTCGTTGATGAAGGGCACGCCGAAGGGGCAGGCCCGCACGCAGATGAGACAGGCGGCGCACAGGTTGCCGTCCACCGTGGCCACCACGGCGCCCAGGTTGATGCTGTCCCGGGCCAGGAAGGTCTGGGCCCGTCCCGCCGCGGCCTGGGCCTGGGCAATGCTCTCCCGGATGGTTTTGGGCGCGTGCGCGGTGCCGGCCACAAAGAATCCCGGGGTGGGCAGGTCAATGGGTCTGAGCTTGACGTGGTCTTCGAGAAAATAGCCATCGGGGGTCCGGGGCAGGCGAAAAATCATGCCCAGATCTTCCGTGGATTCCTCATCGGCCACCATGCCGGTGCTCAGAGCCAGACAATCGGCGGAGATGTCAACCTCCCGCCCCAGAATCGGGTCAATGAAGCTCACGCTCACCTTGTCGCCGTCGGCTGCCACCTGCGGTTTATTTTCCGGCTCATAGACCGAAAAAATTACCCCTTGCTCCCGGGCCTGCCGGTAATAGTCCTCCTCGAAGCCCGGGGTGCGCATGTCGCGATAGAGGACGACGATCCGGGCCTCGGGGTTCAAGGCGCGAATCCGCAGGGCGTTCTTGACGGCCGCCTGGCAGCACACCCGGGAACAGTTGGGGTTCTCGGGGACCCGGGAGCCGACACATTGAATCATGACGACATTTTTCCAGTTCTTGACCACCTCGGGTTCGTCTTCCAGGAGTGTATCGAGACCCAGTTGCGTCGTCACCGCCTGATGCTGACCCGAGAGATACTCGGAGGGACGGGTGGGCAGCGCTCCGGTGGCCAGGATGGTAATGCCGTGCCGGATTTCCCGGTAGAACATCTGGACTCCCACCTGGATGCCCGTCCTGAACATTCCGGCCATGCCCGTATGGTCCACCACCATGGATTGCTTCCAGACCTGAATGCGATCATGGGCTTCCGTTCTCTTGACGAGATCTTTCACAAAGGCGCCCACGTCATCGCCCTGGAGGGTCCGGCGGATTCCTCTCGCCAACCCGCCCAATTCTTTAAAGCGTTCCACCAGGTGGACCTTGTATCCCAGGTCTGCAAGACGGAGCGCCGCGGTCATGCCCGCAACGCCGCCGCCCACCACCAGGACATCCTTGTTCATGGGCAGGGTCTGATCAGTCAGGGGGCGGGCTAGCCGCACCGAGGAAACGGCCATGCTCACAAGTTCATCGGCCTTGAGGGCCGCAGCGGCGGGAAAGTCCGGGTGGACCCAGGTATCCTGATCCCGCAAGTTGGCGATTTCCACCAGGTACTTGTTCAGGCCCGCCTTGCGGATGGTGTCCTGAAAGAGGCCTTCATGGGTCCGGGGGGAGCAGGCTCCCACTACCACCCGATTGAGATTATGCTGGCGGATGGCCTCCTGGATGACCTCCAAAGATTCGCGGCTGCAGCCGTGCCCTATGGGTTTGGAGAGCACCACCTCAGGCAGCTGGGCCGCATGGGCGACGACCTTCTCCACGTCGACCACCCCGCCGATGTTGAGACCGCAGTCGCACACAAAGACCCCGATCCGGGGCTCTTCACCCGCCACCTGACGCTCCGGGGGCAGCTGTTCGTCGGGGGTTGCCACCACCCGCAAAGGGGTGAGATCCACGACGGCGCTGGAAGCTGCGGCGCTGGCCTGAACCATGGTGTCGGGAATGTCTTTGGGGCTTTCAAACATCCCGCAGACATAGACACCGGGCTTGGAGGTGGCCACCGGGTCGAAATTTTCGGTGTGCGCAAAGTCGTGCTCGTTGAGGTCGACGCCGATGGTTTCAGCCAGGGCCTTGACTTCCGGCGAAACCCGGAAACCGGTGACCAGGACCACCATGTCGAAGGTTTCGCTCTGGAAAGAGCCGTCGTCGGTTATATAGCTGATCACCAGGTCTCCCGTGGGAGAGCCCTCCTCCAGGATCGGTTCCACGGTGTGGGGGCGGCTGCGCACCAGACGCACGCCGTAATCGTGTATGGCCCGCTGCAGGTAGAGCTCGTAATCCTTGCCCACCGTGCGCATGTCCATGTAAAACAGGGTGGTTTCCATGTCCTTAGAGAAACGTTCCCGGGTAACGATGGCTTCCTTCAGGGCGAACATGCAGCAGGCGCTGGAGCAGTACGGCACCGAGCCCACTTGAACCCCCCGGGAGCCCACGCACTGAATCCAGGCGATTTTCCGGGGGGTTTTGCTGTCAGAGGGACGCACCAGTTCGCCCCGGGTCGGGCCCGAGGCCGAGAGAATCCGCTCGTATTCCAGGCTGGTGACCACGTTGGAATGAACCCCGTAACCGTAAGTGTCCAGGACTTGAGGATTGAAAACCTCGGCGCCGGGAGCCAGAATGATGGACCCGATCTCGATTTCCTGCACTTTTTCGGTGTCGTCGGGCAGAATGGCCCCGGCCGGGCAGGAGCGGATCAACCCCTCGATATCGATCCCCTCATGCATCTTGATGGAATAGGCATACGGCGTCCCCTGGGGATACCGCATGCAGGTGGGGGCCCGATGGTCGAGGCCGGGGGTGAAGCGCACCGAGTCGGGAAATTGGCGGTAACACTCGCCGCATCCCGTGCATTTTTCCACGTCGATGTAGCGGGGCTGCGTCGTGAGGGTCGCTTTGTAACGGCCTGCCTCCCCGGACAGGGCGCTCAATTGCGTCATGGGGATGAGCTGGATGTGCAGCTGGCGGCCGCTTTCCGATAAATGGGGCGACAGGGTGCAGAGATCGCAATTATTGGTGGGGAAGGTCCGGTCGAGCTGGGTCATGAGGCCGCCGATGGCATAGGCCTTGTCGATCAGCACCACATCCCGGCCCATTTCGGCCAGGTCCAGGGCGGCTCGGATGCCACCCATGCCCCCACCGACCACGAGCACCTTATTGCTGGATGAGAATCTTTTTGACTCTTGCATTTTTAACCTACTCTTCTCTCAAAAGTTTAAGTGAAGTTCGGAAAGCCAGGCTCACAGGCCGGCGTAGTCGAGAATCGCGGGGAGGCGGTGCTCCCAGCCCAGGGTGACCAGCCGCACTCCCTGGGCCAGTTCCTTGAGGGCGGCGGTGGTCTCCCCGGCAATTCGAACGCATTCATTTTCCCGGTCCGAGGCTTTCCGAATCCGCCGGATCATCTCCTCGGAGATCCCGGCAGACGGTTCGGTAGTAGCGATGTATCGGGCTGAGCCAACGGATTTCAGCAAGAACACGGTTGCGATGACCGGCACTCCCAAATCCCGGCTCCGGTCCAGAAAAGCTCGGAACAGGTTCAGGTCATAGACGGGAGGAGTAACCACAAAGCCGGCCCCGGCTTCCACCTTCCGGCGGGTCCGCTCAAGTTCCTGGTCCAGGCCCTTAGCATCGGCCCATTGAGCCAGGTTGCAGCCCACCAGGAAGTTGGGGCTGGTGATCGCAATTGGCGGGGTCTTCGCTTTCCACCACGATCAGGTTCTGAATGCCCAGACCGTAGGCGGCCAGGATATCGCCTTGCAGCGCCATGCGGTTCCGGTCCCGGCAGTAAACGTGGATGATCGACTCGATCCCCTGCTGTTGCATGAGCACTCCCCCCGCCAGGGCGCTCATCCTCATAATGCCGTTATCCATATCCGGCACGATGACGGCGTCAACCCGTCCCTTGAGCCGTCGGCCATTTGAGACCAACTGGGAGGTGTCGGTGCCTTTGGGGGTGTTCATCTCTGCCAGGACCACGAATTCACCTGACAACAATTGTTTTTGAAAACTCATAAGTTCCCTTTCCCTTTGGTCAGCGCCTGCCCGATGATTCAGAGCCTCCTTACCCGGATCAGAAAGAAATTCGCTTCCTTGTTGAACTCCATGTCAATCACTTCGCAGGAGGCGGTGGGCATTATTTTGAATACGTCCGACCGGGCATCCGCATCCCGCGTGATGATCTCTAAAATTTCATCCCGATTCATTTCCCGCAGCACCTGGGTCATCTTGAGCAGGGCAAAGGGTGTGATGGTTTGCCTGAAATCGAGAACATAGTCGGCTTTGGGCTTCAAGGCCTTTTGATCTCCTTATTATTCCATACCACACAATCATTTGGCAAGTTCAATGCCATTTGTCCCAAGCTCTAGCTTATCTAGCGGTGGTTACAGAGTATCTATGCTTCCTGCGGCACCCCTCACCCCGGGCAGGTTGTTAAAATTGCTAAAAAACATAATTTAGCACTTGTTAAATTTTAAATAGCACTTGTGATTTTTGTGTCAAAGTGTTAATTATTGAATAAGGAGACGGCCATGTTTGAAGAGGAACTGGACAGGTATTGGAAAACCATTGTAAATACCATCCGGGACGGCATTATGGTGGTGGACACCAGCGGCTCCATCCTGTCCGTCAACAAGGCCCTGGAAGGCATGACGGATTACACCCGCCAGGAGCTCATCGGTCAGAAATGCTCCATCCTGAACTGCAGCATCTTTAATCTGGCCCGGGAAAAGAGCGGGGAGCATTGGTGCCTGCTCTTTAAAACCGGGGACCTGGATATGCGCCGCTGCACCATTATGAGGAAAGACGGCACCTACGTGCCGGTGCTCAAGACCGCCTCCCCTCTCCATGACAGCAAGGGCCGGGTCATCGGCGCGGTGGAAACCATCACCGACATCACCGAGATCGTGGCCAAAGACCGGCAGATCGCCGCGTTCCGCCGGCAACTGCGCTCGGAAGACGCTTTCCACGGTCTGGTCGGCAGTTCCACCGCCATGCAGCAGGTGTTTTTTCTGATCGAAAACGCGGCCCACTCCGACGCCCCGGTGATTATCCTGGGCGAAAGCGGCACCGGCAAGGAGCTGGTGGCCCGGGCCATTCACCAG
>JARRQO010000114.1:0-7046 GCA_037381685.1 Deltaproteobacteria bacterium
TGAAAATAAGGAAATTAACCAAAAATTAACAAAACCATTATTTGCTCATAACACGCGGCCCTTAATATCGGGATAACCAAGTAATCTTCAGAACTAAGGAGAATCGTATGAACCGTTCCGCCTCATATGTCCATGCCCTGACCGGCAGGTTGCGCATCAAGATTCCGGAGATCAAGGGCAATCCGATAAAAGCTCAAGAAATTGAGAAGCATTTCGACCTGCTTACCGGTATGCAACAGGTCTCCGCCAACCCGGTGACCGGGAGCTTGCTCCTGATTTATGATCCTCGCCTCCTTAAACAAGGGGAGATTATGGCGGTCTTAAAGGAACTGGGATACTTCCATGACCTCGCCGGCCGGCCGGCTGCTTCCGGGGGTTCAGTCTCCCGCGATGAGGGAGTGGTAGGCAAAGTCAGCACCATTGTGGCCTCCGGACTCATGGAAGCTGTCCTGACCCAGTTGGTTAGCGCTCTGATTTAAACGTCCCCACCCCCGCCCGACAGACCCGCTGATTTCTCCTGACCTTGGTCGGGAATAACCTGATATTTCCTCAATCTGATACCTACCACCGTGCCCACGGCACCCCCATCCTTTTTTTGCCTCTGACCGCAGTTAAAGAATTGGTGGCCCGAGTTCGGGCAGGCCCCCATTATTAAAGATTACGAAGTCTTAGGTTTAGGAGAGGACTTAGGTTTGGGAGATGATTACGTGGTCTCCTCCACCCAGCGCCGGTTCAGCATCACAAAAGTGCTGAAGGCAAACCATAAGTAATCGTACCAGGCGGGAAAAATTGTCCCCTTGGACATGGTTAGACCTCTTACTCCCAGAAAAAGGAGGGTGAGGGGCAGCAGGATATTCAGGTTGAGGTTGGGCAAGAGGACCGAATTGCCGGTCGTATTGAAGACCCCCAACAAACCGCCGGTGGTGTGAGCGACGGCTTCTGCTTCCTTCAGGTCCGTTAATCCCGTGGTAAGCTCTTCCAAGGACACTTCCGGAAAGAGGTCGCCAAAGATTTCCCCCAGTGGCCCCAGGGCTTCCACGGAAGTCAGCATGGCCAAGTCATAGAGGATCAACAGGCTGCCGGTGACAGGGTTGGCCTCCACCCGGTGGATGCCCGGCACTTGGCGCAGTTTTTCCTGGGCTCGGCGGGCGAGTTTGGGGTTTCTCTTGACCGGGCCGATCCTGAGGCGCACCCTTCCCGGCAAGGCATGCATCACCGTGACGCCTTTAAGTTCCCTCTTCATCTTAGGCGCCAGCCCTCAGGATGATGGTGGGCTTTTGGCGGCGGCAGCCGCTTCCGTGGTGGCCGCCGTCCTTTCCGCTTTGACCTCGGCCATCAGGTCGCTGACCTGTTCCTGGGCCTCGGCGGTGAACTCCTTCACCGTATCCGCCAGGGTCAGGTAACCCCGAATGAGGGTTTTGGCCAGGGGGCGGGAAACGGAAGCCACGGCGGGAAGCACAATGGGCGCCGCCAAAGCCACCCCCAAGATAACCAGAATGCTCCCTGTCGGCCCTTTCAGCCCGTCATCAAACAGTGCCACGGCAATTCTCCTTTTTTAAAATAAATTTAATTTTTACAAAATATTAACAATTTCCTCAACAACTGCTAACCGACATATGTCATTTATCGACTATGTTAATGTCTCACCGCATTCACCTGGATTTTATCCAAGGGATGGTGAAGATCTTCATTCTCTATCAAGCCAGCCTGGGGGCGGTATACGGCAACAAACTGAGCAAGACCCTGCAAGCGCTGGGTTACCGGATCAGCCCGGGTAGCCTTTACCCTCTGCTGCACACCCTGGAGAAATCCGGTCTGCTGCGTAGCCGCGTTCGGGTTTACAAAGGCCGGTTGCGGAAATATTACGATCTTACGGAACAGGGCCATTTTTGTCTGGCTGGACTGCGCCATGAATTGCGAGGGTTGGTGAAAACCGTCTTCCTGGGCCCCTTGCCCGAATTCACTTCCTCAGACCTGAATTCCAAGCCGGGCCCTCGAAACCGAGCCAATGATGACAATACCTAACCGTTTCCCGGTAGCGACAAGTCCACCCCGCCAAGCCCCAAATTGCCCCCCACGGTAGATTCCTTAAGAGATTTAAATAACTAGTAGTTATCTCGGTTCCTGATTTCAAGGGAACTGGGAAACCTTTCAAAAATAATCCAAAAATTAACGGAAATAAAATGGAGGCCAAATAAATGACGGGTAATTAAGGAAATTAAAGTTCACAGTCACTACCGTAACTGCCGGAGGATTGACGCCGTGGCGGGGCTTAAACGGCCAAGAAGGGGAGGGAGATGGAATTCTTCAGTCTGAGCGATACCTTGCTGAAAGACCTGCTCCATTTTGCCAAGCCCTTTGGTCATCGGGAAGATGCCCGGAGTCTCAACCTGGGGTTCGGGTTTCTTTACTATGCCCTGGTACGGGCCCTGCGCCCCAAGCACACCCTGGTGATCGGCTCGGGATACGGCTTTAGCGTAGGACGGGTCCACGAAGGATAGGAAGCCCCCACCATTATCCTTGAGGCCCAGGGCAAAACAGACTATAGCCTCCTCAAGAATGGCCCGCTGGCCACCATCGGCGGCCGGGGCATGTGGTCCGAGGAAAGTTCGGTGCGGGCGCATTTTCAGCGGTTCGGGGTCCAGGATCTGGTCAAGCATTATAAGATGCGCAACGACGAATTCTTTCCGGCGTATGACCACTTCAACCTGCCGCCGGTGGATCTGGCTTTTATTGACGGCAGCCACGCTTATGAGGATGTGAAATACGATTTTACCAGCGTGCTGGCCCATTCCCGGAAGAATACCTACATCCTGTTACACGACACCAACATCTACATCCGGGAGCTGCTCAACCACACCGGGGTCCGCAAGTGGATGAAGTCCGTTAAGAAACATAAGGATTATTTTGAGGTGGTGAATTTTCCCTTCTCTTCGGGGGTAGCCCTGGTGCGGGCGATCGACCCCGCCATCGGCAAGGAGCTGCATTGACTCCCTGGCTGCAGGCCTCGGGCCTCCCGGTTATTGTCTCCGATTCCGGCGGGCCCCAAGAGAATCTGATTCCCGGGAAAACCGGGCTGGTTATCCGGAGGGATTGTGAAGCAAGTCTGCTCGCAGCCATTCAAAACCTGCTGGCTCAGCCGACAGAGCTCAAAGAGATGGGCTTGACAGCCCGGCGCTATATGGAAGAACGCTCCTTTGGCGCGGCCTTTCAGGCTAATTGGCGCCTCTTTGAAGAGCAGGCGCTCGGTTAGCGCCAGCCTGAGAATTCCTCATAGCCGCCGGTACTCGAGGAGCGTAATACCCGGAAGGCGTCTATTCCTTCATCAACAATTAATTGAAGGTTCATTCCCACCTAACAATCGTCTGCTAACCAGAAAAGCACTTCAACGGCAAGAGGGCGTCGCGCCGAGATTCAGCTTGGCACCCGATTAACCTGGCCCATGGAAAAATCTTCCAAACAACCAATTTTAACAAGAGAACCACCTGGCCTACTTGCTCTTGCCGCGGTCTGGATTGCGGCAGTGGGGAGCAATGAGTGGCCAGCCCGGATGATGACAGCTCTATTTGCAGCAATTGCGGAGGCCTGGGGCGGAGAGGGGCTAACCAGGCTCTGGGACCCAATTTCGAGGAAACCCCCGACCTTCGGGAGGAGATGAAGACCGAAGCGACCTAAAAATCGGAGGGAACCATGGTGTCGCAAGAAGAGGCGATCGAGAAGATCAGTTTGGAACTTTCTCTACTCTATCGCAAAAGTTTCGGGAGAGACCCGAATTCTGAGCTCATCAGAGATGAAGCGGAAAATATTGTGGCAAAATTTGGGCCGGTCCGGGCCCTTAAAGAAATTTTTTTCCAGGCTGAGGACATCAGGGGAGCCGGGAAAGGAGCATTTAACCAGGAACAATCTTAATTATGGATAACGCTCTCCGGGCAAGAGCCGAAGTCCTCTTTTAATGCGCCCCTGACATCGCCCTAAGCCTTTTCCTGGGATGGTTGCCACCTCAGCAAGCGGCTGGAGTTAAGAAGGATTCCCAGGGAGTGGAACACGTGAATGGCCCCACCCATCAAAGGACCCAAACGGCCGGCAATAATCAAGAGCGCCCCGATAATATCCGTTGATACCGCCAGCCAGTAGTTCTGTTCTATAACCCGCATAGTTTGCCGGCTTAGGCGCCGGGCGAATAAGAGTTGTGCAAGGTCGCTGTCGGCCAGAGCGATGTCTGCGGCCGCGATGGCGGCTTCGGAGCCGCCCGCGCCCATGGCCACTCCCACCCGGGCCCGGGACAGGGCTAAGGCGTCATTGACTCCGTCCCCGACCACCGCTACCTGGCGTCCTGCCGCCACCAGGCGCTCTACGTAATGGGACTTATCGTCGGGGCGAAGGCTCCCGGCTGCTCCTTCAAAGGCGAACCTCTCGGTCAAAGAGCGGACCACCGGCTCCGTATCCCCGCTGACCAGATGCATTTCGCCAATCCCCTCTTGGCGTAATCCGGCCAAAACCGCCGCGACTTCGGGGCGCACGCGATACGCCAGGCCAACGATCCCCTGGACCTTGCCGTTTTTTGCCACGTAAACCAGGCTATGACCCTTGTCCTCCAGTCTGGCGGCCTGACTCTTAAAGTAGCGGGTATCGACGCCTTCTTCATGCATGAAGGCCAGATTGCCCACCAGGAGCCAGGTATCGTCCACCCGCGCCTTGACCCCGCGGCCCAGGATGATTTCCGGAACTGCAACCGGTTCGGCTAATTTATCTGCCTCGGGCGCCGCCTGCACCAGGGCCCGGGCCAGAGGATGAGGATTATGGGCTTCCACCCTGGCTGCCAGGCCCAGCACTCGTTCGGGTTTTATCGCCGGGGTACGAGGGATGATCTCCGTTACCTCGGGTATGTCTGTAGTGAGGGTGCCGGTTTTGTCGAAGCAGATGCAGTCGGTTTCCTGGAGCCCTTCCAGATAGAGGCCGCCTTTAATCAGAACCTGATGGCGGGCCGCGTTGGTCAGGGCCGCGGTCACCGCCGTGGAAGCCGCCAGCACGGTGGCGCAGGGGCAAGCCATTACCAACTGGATGGCAATTACGGTAGCCAGGTCCCTGGTGAGCAAAAAAGTCACCAGGGTGGCGGCCAGCCCCAGCCGGGTCAGGCGGGCGGCCAAAAGGTCGGCCCGCTTTTCCGCCTGGGACCGATTGGCCAAAGACTGTTCCACTAAAGCCAGCATTCGAGAGAGGTAAGTTTGCTCCCCCACCTTGTCGGCTGAGATAAAAAGCTTCCCCTGCTGCAAGATGGTGCCTGCAAAGACCGGATCTCCGACCCGGCGGAATTCCGGCTCAGCCCGCCCGCTAATCTGGGATTCGTCTACGAGCGCCTCGCCCTGGACAATCTCACCATCCACCAAAATTTTTTCGGCCGGGTGAACTATTACCACATCCCTGATACGCACTTGGTCCACCGGCGTCTCCACCTCGATGCCGTCCTTCCACACATACGCCTTTCGGGCTGACCCCTGCAAGATTTTGCGGATTTCCCGGCGGGAGCGGTCGGCGACGTAGTTCTCCAGGGTACTGCCCACCTCCCGCACCCAGATGACCTCCAGGGCTGTCAAGGATTCTCCGTTGGTAATGGCCAGGACACAGGCACTGGCGAGAAAAGGGTTGAGACCAATAAAGCGCCCCTGGGCCAAGTCCCTTATGGTGTCCCTGAGCAAAGGCAGTCCCCCCAGCGCCGCAGCCAGGGTAATGACTGCGGGACTGAGGGGAGAGCCCCACAACAATGACCGGACCCAGTGGTAACCCAGAAAGGCCGTTAGACTTATGACCCGCGCCATCCCGGACCGCAACCCTCTTGGGGCTGCCAGGTTTGTGGCGCTTCGGAGCCGATCCGCCTGGAAAGTGGGCAGGAGGTCAAGGGCCCGCTCCACTAGGTGGAGGATTACTGCGGAGGAGGTTATGCGGACATCATAATAAAGAATGATACTACGACTCAGGGGGTGGACCCGGACCTCCCTGACTTCTTCCCGGGTCGCCAGCCACTCAGTCAAGACCTGGGCTTGATCATCAGAAATATAAAAGGCGGTAACTTTGACCCGGAGCCGGCCGGGAATAGCGTGGCGAAGGCTGAATTTTTGCAGCAACCCTGGCTTCATGGATATCCCCGCGCCGAGCGAGCAATTTGGGTGCAGACGTTTAGGTCAGCCAACAACATAAGGGCACTGGTTTGAGAATCAATCCGGCTTCCGGGAAAAGCCCCGGTCCTTGCTTGGAGGCTGTTTCCCGGATTGGCCCTTAGGCTTCGGGCTTGGCGTAATGCTCGGCTTTGGCTTCCGCCACCAGGTCGCTGATCTGCTCCCCGGCTTCGGCCACGAAACCCACCCCCAGGTCCCTGGCGGTGAGGCCGGCTTTGACCACCCCTTTCACAACAGGCCGAACCACGTAGCTCACCGCTGGAAGAAGCACTGGCGCCAATACCGCGACACTTACCCCCACCAAGACGTTGGACCAAGAAAATTGTGCCACGTTATCATACCAGGCCATGGCCATTCTCCTTCACAGAATGCTTGAGTAGCTTAAAGGGAAAACCGCCCCTCGCTGCAAGCGGTTTTAATATAATCATCCTCGCCGGGTTCTGCAAAGCCGCGCCGTTATTCATCGCGACTGGTTACAATATTTCTACTATCCCTTCCAGGAGAGTTTCGCCCAAGATCTCCTCCGTCTCGATCTCTAATTCATCCGTCACCAATTTCTCGCTTACTCCCGAGAGAAGATGGCGGGAAAACCTGGGGGGTTTTTCCAGCCGAAGCCGGTGTTGGGCTACGACTTCTTGAACGTCGTCCGCCAGGTCAAGGTACAAGCGGATGGCTTCCTTGACCACCGGCCGGGCGATTTTGACCAGGGCGGCCAGGAGGATAGGGGCGGCCAGGGTAGCTCCCAAGGCCGCGACCGCACCAGGAACCACAAATTTTATGGCCTCGTCCCCAAGTCTCAGGGGAAGCTTCACTTACCAAGCATACGCTTTGCCAAGCTCTCCGTATCGAGCCAGGGGAAAAACCGGTGCATGA
>JARRQO010000115.1:0-16552 GCA_037381685.1 Deltaproteobacteria bacterium
CGAAATTTAGAATATGGAGAATAAGAAAGCCTCGCAGCTTCCCGAGCCGCGTTTAACAATTCTTCCTGTATCTTGAGCATAATCTATGGCCACTTGGCCAAAACGCGGTAGCCTTACCGCGCCTCATTCCCCCGGGTTGATGATCTGATCAAGTTCCTGGGTGAGTTTGTTGATCCTGAATTCGGCCCAGAGGGGGAGATGATCGCTGATCTCGGCCTTGCCGCCTTGGGGCTCGGTATCTTGAAAGACGACCTCGTTAAACGGGACCACGTTGCAGTTGCCGGCAAACGAAAAAGAAGGGCGGTCGACCCAGGCGATCTTGTCAAAGGTATGGTCCCTTTCGAAATTGGTGAAGAGACGGTCCAAATTGGCGGGCATTTTAAACCCTTTGCTCTCCAAGGCCTGGAAGAACCGGTCCCCCATGGCTTCAATATTGAAATCCCCCATGACGAAGAAGTCCCGATCAAACACCTTGCTTTTTGCGGCCTGAGACCGTTTGTCAATAAAATTAACCAACTCGGTGATTTCTTTTTGACGGGCATCTTTACCCGCTTTGGTCCCGCCATAAAAGATGTGGACATTGGTTATGACAAAGTCGAAGCGGCCGGCCCGGAAAGAGGCGCAATACGGCATGCGGTGCAACTGATAGCCGGTATGAGTCTTCCCCGGCACCGTGAAGCCGATTTCGCAAGCCAGCCCGGTGCTGATCACAGTGCGTTTGTCATAAAGAAAGGCGAAGCGTTCATAGTTGCCCGTGGGGTCGGTGACCAGGATTTTGTAGTTGCCGGGAAGCAATGCCTGGAGGCGGCTCAGGCCGCGCAGGTCGGTTTTAATTTCCTGAAGCGCAATGATGTCGAAGCGTTCACAGATATCAGCGATGTATTGCAGAGCCCGGGCGGACTTTTGATTGCTGAATTGTTGAATATTCCAGGTGGCGAGAAGCAGATTCTCGTCCACCATGCGCTTGGGGACCCGGTAGTCCCCCTGGTCCATGAGGTCCATGAGAGCCTGGCGTTCTTTGGCGATAAGTACCGTGTCTGTGGCCATGGATATGCTCCTTGGTTTTTATGGTTCGATGGCCCAGTGGTTAATCCAACAAAGGTACCGGTAACCTCACGGACACCAATACCACTTGCATTTTTGCCCACAATTGTTCTGGTAGCAGCCCCCCTTGGTTGACAAAATAAAATTTTACAACATATTCTGTTCCGCCAGGCTGAAATAACCGTGGCGTCCGATGATCAGGTGGTCGTGCACCGTCAGGTTCAGGGCCCGGGAGGCCTTAACCAGCGCCCGGGTCAATTCCTGGTCCGCGGCCGACGGCTTCAGATTGCCGCTGGGGTGGTTGTGTACCAGGATGAGGCCGGTGGCCTTGTGCTTCAAGGCCAACTCCAGCACCTTGCGGGGATAGACCACCGTCTGGTTCACGGTGCCTTCCTGGACGATCTCTTCGGCAATGACTTCGTTTTGGCTGTTGAGGAAGATTACCCGGAACTGCTCGTCGGGCAAGCCCCCCATGGAGGCCCGGCAGTAATCCACCAGGGTGCCTAAAGACTTGAGCTGCTGGCGCTTGAGGGCTTCGGCCTTGAGGGTGTATTCGGAGCAGGCCTTGACCAATTTGATCAGCACCGCGGAATACTCCCGCAAGCCGGTAAACTCCATGAGGGCCTCGGCGGAGGCGTCGAAGACCTGGTTGAAGGAGCCGAAATGGTCGATGAGCCGCTTGGCCAGGGGCTTAACGTCGGAGTACGGGATGGCAAAGGTCAGGAGCAACTCCAGGAGTTCATAATCCTGCAGAGCCCCGGCGCCGCCGGTGAGGAAGCGCTGCCGCAATCGGGCCCGGTGTCCGTGGTAATGGGGTTTTTCAGGTTTGGCGGTCATCTCAAATTTCTTTTACCCTTGCAGGGGCCTAAATGCAACCGGGAAAACTCAAGATTGGCACAGAAAAGCTTAAATAATCAACTCCCTGCGAGCCCGCCCCCAGTCCTTGGCTTCAGACCCTTCGCTTCAGCCGCCAGGCCACCCAGGTGAAGCTGCGCTCCGGAGGCAGGGCTGCAACCCATTCCTCCCGGGTGCGGCGTTGTTCCAGGACCCAGCCGGCTCGATGATACCCGGCCTTAAGGTCGTGCTCCTGGGTGTCCTTGAAGCCCGACAGGATTAGCCGGGCGCCGGGCGCAGCCAGGCGGGTGAATTCTTCCGCTTTGTCCATCAGGACAGCCCAGGGCAGGTTTCCTAAGAGCAGCTCAAAGCCTCCCTGAAGACATTCCGTCGAGCCCCGGACCACCTTAACCTGAGCGCTCAGGCCGTTGGCCCGGGCATTATCCCGGGTGGTGGCCGCCGCGGCGCTAAAAAGATCTACTCCCACCCCCAACCCGGCCCCCGCCGCAACCCCGGCCAGAAGCAGCGCCCCGGAACCGCAGCCCACATCCACCAGCCGGGCCACCGGATTTGCGGCCAGGGTCTCGGTTAAGAGTTCCAGACACAGGCGGGTGGTGGGATGGCCTGGGGGAAAGACCGAGCCGGCGGCCAGCACCAGCACCCGTTCCCCCAGCCGGGGCCGGTAGGGGCGCCAGCGCGACCGCATTACCAATTCAGGCGATAAGCGGTAGAACATGACTTATGGACCATAAGCTGTGGAAAAGGGACTGCGCCCTTTGCGGTTATGACCAGTTATTACCTGGCTGGCCTGGGTTTATGGTCTATCATTTGTATCGGCTGGCGGTTAGGGCTCACGGCTCACTTTCAGGAATCATAGACGGCCCCGGTCGCGCCTGTCAAGGCATGAATTAAAGGGGAAATTCGCTTCAGTACTGTTGCCAGCAGTATTGACCCAGCCTATCTTTTTAGATAAGAATAGGGGCAGTTAGGATCGGTCAACCTATTGTGGCGCAAAGCCTGTACGACCGAATAATTGGGATTATGGGAAAAATGCTTTTAACCCGCGCCGGGTATGACAAGATCATCCGGGAACTGGAATTTCTCCGGCGGGTGGAACACCCCCAGGCGGTCTCCGGCAGTTGCAGCGGACCCTGGTTAACTCCGAAGTGCTGGTGGGGACCAACCTGTCTGCTGATAAGGTAAGATTTAACACCCGGGTCAGGATCATCAACCTGACCACCGGCCAGGAGCGGGAGTTCAAGATCGTGGGGCCTCTGGAGGCCGATGCCGCCGCAGGCTGCCTCTCTTTGATTTCGCCTTTGGGAAAGGCTCTCATGGGGCGGTCCGTGGGTGACCGTTTACAGGTCCAGACCCCCAGGGGCTTGAGGTCGTATCAGATTTTGGAAATCAGCATGGAAAAATTATGAGCGACGCTCACGCCCACCACCAGCACGGTTATCAGAGCAGCCGCCGGCGCCTGTGGATCGCCTTCTGGACCCAACTAGGGTTTCTGGTGGTGGAGGCAGTGGGTGGGATATTGGCCAACAGCCTGGCTCTCCTGGCCGATGCCGGACACATGCTGAGCGACGTGGGCGCTTTGGGATTGAGCCTCCTGGCTCTGGCATGGGCCACCAGGGCCCCTACTGCCAAAAAGACCTTCGGCTATCACCGCCTGGAAATTCTGGTAGCCCTGCTCAACGGCCTGGTGCTCTGGGCCATAGCCGGGGTCATTTTTTACGAAGCTGCCTGGCGGTTTTTCCAGCCGCCGGCCATCAACAGCCGGCCTCTTTTGATTATCGCCGGTGTGGGTCTGTTGGTGAACCTGGTGGGCATGTATGTGCTTTTGCCCTCTCGGGAACATAACCTGAACCTGCGTTCGGCCTTCCTGCACCTGTTGGGCGACTGCTTCGGGTCAGCCGCCGCCATCGCCGCAGGCCTGGCCATCTGGTGGCAGGGCTGGTATTGGTTCGATCCTCTGGCCGGGGTCATTGTGGGCATCCTGATAATTTTCAGCAGCTGGCAACTGATCCGGGAGGCCACGGACATTCTCCTGGAATCCACGCCCCGGCATATTCTTCTGGACAAGGTGCAACAGTCCTTGGAGAATCACCCCCAAGTGCAGCGGGTTCACGACCTCCACATCTGGACCATCTCCTCGGGGATCTATGCCTCGAGTGTCCACGTGACCATAGACAACCATCTGAACCGGGATTGCCTCGCCTTGGAACTGGAAGAAGTCTTGCGGGACAACTTCGGCCTGGAGCACAACACCATCCAGATCGAAGGCCCGGATTATCACCACCCCCAAGTCTGTCCTTTGAAACACCTGGAAGAAGATATGAAATGATACGGACCGCATACTCCTTTTGACCCCTTGCCCAAATGACCCCTAGAAGGAGAAGCCATGTCGCCTAACCGCTGGGAACTGAAGCCCGAGAGCCTGCGCGCCGTTTGTGATCCGGATTCTTTGGGGTTCGAAACCACTCTGGACATCTCCGCACCCAAAGAAAAGGTGGTGGCCCAAGATCGAGCCGTTCATGCCCTGGAATTCGGCCTGGGAGTGAAGGACCTGGAATACAATATTTTCGTGGCCGGACCGCCCCGGGCCGGCAAGACCGAAGCTATCATGGCTTACGTCCAAGAGATGGCCGCCAAAGAGCCCACTCCACCAGACTACGTCTACGTCCACAACTTCAAAGATCCGGAAAAGCCCCAGAGCATGGATCTGCCCACCGGCAGGGGGCGGGAACTGAAGGCGGATATGGAGGAACTCATCTCCAATCTCAAGGTACAAATCCCCGAAGTCTTCGAAAGCGAAGACTACTCCAGCCGCCGGGAAGCCCTGATGAGCGGTTTTACCCAGGAGCGCAACAAGATCCTTCAAGAGTTGGACGCCAAGGCGGGGGAAGAGGGCTTTATCCTGAACATTTCTCCCACGGGCCTGATGATTTTCCCCGGCAAGGAAGGCAAGCCTTTGAGCGAAGAGGAACTCAAGGCCCTGAGCGACGAAGAGCGGGAGAAACTGCGCCAGAAGTCCACCCAGCTTCACACCGAAATGAACGAAGCCATCCGCAAGATCCGGAAGATGGAAAAGGAGTTCCAGGAAAAGGAAAAAAAGCTGGATCAGGACGTAGCCCTCTATGTGGTGGGTCACCATATCGAGGAACTGCGGGAAAAACACAAAGACCTGCCCCAGGTGGTGGAGTACCTCAATGACGTGCAGGAAGATATTCTTAAGAATATAGAAGACTTAAAACGCCGGCCAGGTACCCCGGGGCCTTTTCCCTTCCCCACGCCGGAGCCTTCTTTCGTGCAATACCAGATCAATGTTTTCGTGGATCACTCCAAAACCCAGGGCGCCCCGGTGGTCATGGAGAACAATCCCACCTACCCCAACCTGTTCGGAGCGGTAGAGCGCCGGGCCCAGTTCGGGGCCCTGGTGACGGACTTCACTCTGATCCGGGCCGGAGCGGTGGAGCGCGCCAACGGCGGCTATCTCATTCTGGAGGCCATGGACCTGCTGCGCTGGTTCTTTTCCTATGAAGCCTTGAAGCGTTGTCTGAAGAACGGCGAGGTCAAGATCGAGGATCCCATGGAGATGTTCGGGATGATTACCACCCGTAGCCTCCAGCCCCAACCCGTCCCGCTCAACATCAAGATCATCCTGGTGGGGGATCCGTATATCTACCAGATTCTCTATATCTACGATGAGGATTTCCACAAATTCTTTAAAATCAAGGCCCACTTCGACTGGCGCATGCACAAAACCGATGAGCACACGCAGAAGTTTTGCGAGATGCTGGCCGGATTTTGTAAGGACAAAGAACTCATGCCCCTCCACAAGACCGGCATGGCCCGCCTGGTGGAGTATGCCCAAGAGCTGGCCGGGCACCAAAAGAAGCTCACCTTGCAGCTTGAGGAGGTCCAGGATATTTTAAAGGAGGCCAACTATTGGGCCCGGACCAATACGCATGATGTGATTTTCGGCAGCGATGTGGAAAAGGCCATCCAGGAAAAGATTTATCGCTCCGACCTGCCGGAAGAAAAATTACAGGAATTCATTGATGAAGGGATGCTCTTCATCGAGACCGAGGGTAAGGTGGCGGGCCAGATGAACGGTCTGTCTGTGTATACCTTGGGTGACCATGCCTTTGGGCGGCCGTCCCGCATCACTGCCACCATCGGCCTGGGCAAAGAAGGGGTGGTCACCATTGACCGGGAATCCCAGCTCTCCGGCAATATCCACAACAAGGGTGTTCTCATCCTGACAGGTTTTTTAAAGAATCGCTTTGCCCAGGAGAAGCCCCTGACGCTGACGGCCAGCCTCTGCTTCGAGCAGAGCTACGGCATGGTGGAAGGCGACAGCGCCTCTCTGGCGGAACTCTGTACCCTGATGTCCGCTTTAGCCGAGGTCCCGCTGGCCCAAAACATCGCCATGACCGGTTCCATGAGCCAACGGGGCGAGGCTCAGCCCATCGGCGGGGTCAACTGGAAGATCGAGGGCTTTTATAAGGTCTGTAAGGCCCGGGGCCTGGACGGCACCCAGGGGGTGATCATCCCCAAAGCCAATGTTCAGGACCTGATGCTGAAAAAAGAAGTGGTAGACGCGGTCGCCGCGGGCCAATTCCACATCTGGGCCGTGGGCCACGCGGATGAGGCGCTGGAGTTGCTCACCGGCCTGCCCGCGGGGACCCGCCAGGCCGACGGCACCTTCCCACCCGATACGGTCAACGGCAAAGTGGATGCCAGATTGAGGCAGATGATGGAGTTGGCCAAGGAACTCATGAGAGGGGAGGAAGGCCCCGCAAAGGGCAGTTCGCGGGGAGCCACCTGTCCGTCCTATGGAGAATGAGGGATGATGAGGAAGGTTGCTCTCCTTGTGGCTGTAGGGTTCTTTCTGGCATGTCTGGCGGGGCCGGTGAAGGCGAGTAACACCGCCACGGGCATCCCCCCGGCTGAATCCCTCCGGCTCCTGAAGGAGGGCAACGCCCGTTACCTAAAAGGCAAGCCGCGGCATCCTCATCAAGACCGGGTACGCCGGGCCATGACTACGGGGCAGGGGCAGCATCCACTGGCCGCAGTCCTCACCTGCTCAGACTCCCGGGTCCCCCCGGAAATCATCTTTGATCAGGGCATCGGCGATATCTTCGTGGTCCGGGTGGCGGGCAATGTCGCAGCCACCGATGAGATCGGCTCCCTCGAATACGCCGTGGACCATCTCAACACGCCGGTAGTGATAGTAATGGGGCATACCCAGTGCGACGCCATCATCGCGGTACTGGACGATGCCAAGCTGCCCCCTAACATCGACACTCTGGTGGAGCCCATCAGGGTCGCGGTGGCCAAAGTCCGGAAGGACAATCCCAAGGCCGACCGAGAGGTGCTGCTGCAGGCCGCGACCAGGGAAAATGTCTGGCAATCCATCGCCGATATGTTGGAACAGAGTCCCATTATCCGAGAAAGGGTCAAGGAAGGCCGGGTCACGGTGGTGGGGGCTCTATATGAGATCGACTCCGGCCAAATCCAGTGGCTGGGGCCGCACCCGGAACAGGATGACCTGGTAAGGGCCAAAAAGGGACGGGGGAAGTCCGGAAAAAGAAGAAGATGAAAAAGACCGAAGATTAAGAGTCTCTTGACCCGGTGTCCTTTTATCCCGGGCAGGAGATAACCTCCTTTAAGGCTGCCACCACGGCAAAAGGGCGGTAAACCCGACCGGGTCCCGCCCTGTTACTTAATTTTATCCAAGACTTCCCTGGCCTGCCCTATTTCTTGACATCCCCTTTGGGTGATTCCGTCTCCACGGTCGGTCTTTCGCAGAGTGATTCCGGGCTGTTGCACCATTCCGGCAGGGGTTCCCCGGTGCCGGAGAGCGGGTTCTCAAACTGGTCCACGACCTGCCAACCTTTTTGCTGCCAGGCAGACAAAGGCGGCGGTTCAATGCCCCCAAATTTGAAGTTTACGGTGCCCCGGGTATCAAGCATCTTCACTTCCACCTGGGTGCCATCCTTTTTGACTTTATAACCCCACTCATAGTTATTGGTGGTGTTGGGGGTGGTCTTCTTGCCGATATAAGTGATGGTGTCGCCATCGTGTTTCACCCGGGAGAAGGTCATACAACAATCCCCTACACCGTATCCGCCAGGACCGGTGAGTCCGCCGCAGCCGCAGTTGGCTGCCAGCAACTCCAGGCCATCCACTATAAAGCCACCCTTCACCTTCTCAATTAAACCTGCCATGACGTCCTCCCTTTATCCCGTGAGCATTCAAGGCCAAAAAATTATTTATTTTTTTAAGTAATCATTAGCTCCTACAAAATCAATGATCTGGGGAGAATTAATTACGTAATATATCTTAATACTCTCCAAGCAAGACTGACCTGAGATAGCGGTAACTGAAATCCAACAAACTCAGATCACTCTGCTTAAGCGTAGCCCAGGTTGCGGCCTCTAAATCCCTCTTTTGAAGCCAGGCCGGCTCCGCAATCAACCGGCGGAATTTGTCAAGATCGTAGGCGCTGGTGGCAAACAGGTCCTGAGCCCGGGCGTCCACCGGTCCCAGCAGTCCTTGTTTCAGGATGATTTCCAGCCAGGCCCGGCGGCCTTGATCATATTCTCCGAACCCCTGGTTGGCCTGCCAGGACTCCACCGTCCACTCGATGTCGGTGTCAAATCCCTGGCAATAATCCAATCTGCGGCAAAAATAATAGTCCACCATACCTTGCTCTGTAAGACGACTACCCATGGTGATAGGGAAGAGGCGACAGGCTGCAGGGCGATGGCCATATACCGTGCAGCCCGCGTCCCCCAGGAAAGGACAACCTTTACCTGTGGGCCTGAAGGGGTTCAGGAAGACCAGGGGCAGATTCGACATCTCTTCAGTCTCGACCCGGGTATAACGCTGCAGAAATTCCCCGGAAGTGATACCCAGGCAATGCTTCAGACGTAAGATATCATAAGGACTTAAAATGATGGTGGGGGTAAGACAACAGCGGTTGAAGCAGGCCAGTTCGGCCTGACAATGGAACCGAAAACGGGTTTGCAGGGATAACTGCGCCTGGTCCATCTCTTTATATACCGAAACCGAGCCAGGTCTATCTTGGGACATAGGTTCCCTCCGGTACCAGAATTCATTAAATTCCGCCCTTGGCCAAAAGGGGGATTAGGAAGGATTTTTGGACTCAGACCATGCCAGCTTCGCCCGTTACGGGCCCGGCCGAATCAGACCTCAGGATTGCTTGGATTCGATGTAGGCGTAAGCCGAGTGGTTGTGGATGGATTCAAAATTTTCCGACTCTACTGCGTACCAGGAGAAGTTATTATTCTGGTCCAGGTGATGCGCGATCTCCCGCACCACGTCCTCAACAAACATGGGGTTGCTGTAGGCTTTTTCGGTGACGAACTTCTCATCCTGGCGTTTCAAAAGGGCATAGACTTCGCAGGAGGCACTCTTCTCCACCAGGCGGATCAGGTCTTCGATCCAGAAAAACTTCTTATAACGCACCTGAACCCGCACTTCTCCCCGCTGGTTGTGGGCTCCTGCCTGGCTGATCTCCTTAGAGCAGGGGCACAGGGTGGTAATAGGCACAGTGATGCCCACCATCAAGTCCAACACGCCCTTTTCATCCAGCGACCCCTTGAAGGTGCAGATATATTCCATCAAACCCCGGGCTCTGGTAACCGGCGCCTCCTTGTCGATGAAATAAGGGAAGCTCAGTTCGATGTGAGCCGATTGAGCGTTTAGGCGCCGCAGGGTCTCCTCCAGGATGGGGCCGATCTTCTTGAGACTGACGTCCCGGCGGTGCTCGCTCAGGATCTCGATGAAACGGCTCATATGGGTGCCCTTATGGCGATGGGGCAGGTTGACGTACATGTTGATCCGGGCCACCGTGTTCTGAGTGCCGTTATACTTGTCCAGAACCACGATGGGATACGAAATGTTTTTGACCCCCACCTTGATCCCTCCCCGGGTTTGCAGAAAGGGCGGCATCAGGGGCACACAGACGGCTGTTTGTCCCTGATGAGGGGCTAAACATAGCGAAACCTCTCGGCCACGGCCCGGGCATGCAGAGACAGGCCCTCGTGTTCGGCCAGGGTAATGACCGTATCTTTAAGGCCCGAAAGCGCCTCCCGGGTTAAATGCTGAAAAGTGGGTTTCTTAATAAAATCATCCACGCTCAAACCCGAAAACATCCGGGCGCAACCCCCTGTGGGCAGCACATGATTGGTTCCCGAGGCATAGTCGCCCACCGGCACCGGGGCATACGGCCCTAAAAAAATGGAACCTGCGTGCCGGATGCGGGGCAACAGGCTAAATGGGTCTCGGGTGATAACCTGGAGATGCTCCGGGGCGTAGAGGTCGGCAAACTCCACTGCCGCGTCCAAAGATGGGGCCAGGAGCACCGCGGAATATTTTTCCAGGGCCGCCTCGATAATTTCCCGCCGGGGCAGTTGGGGCAAGTTCTTGGTAATAATCTCCACCACCTGCCGGGCCAGGTTCTCGGAGGCAGTCACCAACACCGCGGCGGCCTCGGGGTCATGCTCCACCTGGGAGAGAAAGTCCACCGCCACGAACCGGGGCTCCGCGGTGTCATCCGCTAAAATCAGGGCTTCGCTGGGCCCTGCCGGGGAGTCAATGTCCACCTGGCCGAACACCAAAAGCTTAGCCGCGGTGACGTACTTGTTGCCCGGTCCCACGATCTTGTCCACCCGGGGGACCAGCCCGGTTCCATAAGCGAAGGAGCCGATGGCCCAGGGTCCGCCGATTTTAAAGACCCGGCTGGCCCCGGCCACATGGGCCGCCACCAGGGTGGCCGGATTTACCGCCATTTCGGGCCCCGGCGGGGTGGCGGCCAGGATTTCGGCCACACCTGCCACTTTGGCGGGAATAATATTCATCAAGGCGCTGGAGGGATACGAGGCCAGCCCCCCGGGAATATAGCAGCCCACCCGGACCAGGGGCCGGGTCAGCCGGCCCGCCAGGATACCGGGCCGGACTTCCAGGGCCCACATTTCCCCTCCCTTCTGGGCCTGATGAAATTTTTCTATATTGGCCGCTGCGCTTTTGAGCGCCGCCAGGACCTTAGGGTCCAGGCTGCGATACGCCGCCTCGATTTCTTCGGAGGTGGCCTCCAGGTCGGCCACCTTAAGACCGGACTTAAACTGCTCGTGCTGCCGCAGAGACTCGGCGTCGCCGTCTTGCCGCAGGGCCGTGAGGATAGGCGCCACAGTTTCCAGCACCGCGCTCACGTCCAACTGGGAGCGGGAAAGGATGGCTTGACGCCGCGCCGGCGCCAGATCGGTGAGTAATTCTACCTGCAAATTCGACCTCGCAGGTTCCGCCTTTTCTAAAAAATTAAATATGTACGGTAAAAGTATATAGGATTGTTCACCAAAGCACAAATTTAAAAGTTTCCCAGGGGCGGGTGATTAAAGCGCCCTCCAGGGTTGTGGCCCGCGATACTGCAAGGACGCAGGGAGATCAACTTTCTTGCCTTCATTCCCTTAGAGACAACATTCGCATCTACTGCTTGGCATTATTGATGTGAGCATGGGGAAGTTAGGGAAGGTTCTTCCTGCGCATTTTGCCTTTTTCGTGTAATATCAGAAAAATCGAAGATATTAAGGTCAAAATGCCGGCACCTTTTGCCTTTGGGGTGCGTATATCTCAGGTGCCCAAGGCACAGGCCGCGAGATCGCTCATGACTAAAAAAAGACGTCGCCGGAAAGGCACTGGGTCCCTGGAAGACCGCATCCTGCGGACCTTTCAGGAGGCTGCCCGGCCGCTGCTGATGGAGAAACTGCTCCGCCTGCTCAATGCTAAACGGACCCAGGCCGAGGGCGTCGCCGGCGCGGTGGACCGCTTGGTGGCCCGGGGGCAACTAGTCTCCTTAAAGGGGGGCCACTTCGGGCTGGCCGAGAAGATGAACCTGGTGGTGGGAGAGCTCTCGATTCATCCCGACGGTTTTGGCTTTGTGACCCCCGAATCCGGCGGCAAAGACATCTACCTGGCCGCGGCCAACCTGAAAGAAGCCTGGCACGGCGACCGGGTGGTGCTCCGCATTGAAGGCAGACGGGGCCGACGCCGGGAAGGCCGGGTGATTCGCATCCTCTCCCGGCGGCTCACCGAAGTCCTGGGCCTGTTGTCCCGGGCCGGGGACACCTATTTCGTGGAGCCCGAAGATGAGCACCTTCTCTTCAATCTGGTGATCGACCCCGAGCATCTGAACGGCGCAACTGAGGGTCAGGTGGTTCGGGCTGCGGTAACCCATTATCCCACAGGTCATCTAAACCCCAAGGGGGTGATCACTGAAATCCTGGGTGACATGGAAGACGCCGAGGTCCAGACCCGGCTGGTGATTTTAAAACACGGCCTGGCCGACGAGTTTCCGCCGGAGGCCTTAGCTGAGGCGGCAAAAATTACCCCGGACTTATCGGCCCGGGCCCTCAGAAGCCGCCAAGACCTGCGCCACCTGCCCTTTGTGACCATCGACAGCGAGAGTGCCCGGGATTTCGACGACGGCATCTGCCTGGAGAAAAAATCCGGCGGGGGTTTTACCCTTTACGTGGCCATCGCCGACGTGAGCCATTATGTCAAGCCGGGCTCGGCCCTGGATAAAGAGGCCGAACAGCGGGGCACCAGCGTTTATTTCCCCCAGCGCGCCGTGCACATGCTGCCCGAGAAGCTGGCCACCAACGTCTGCAGTCTCATCCCCGGGGAAGACCGCCTGGCGGTGACTGTCATCCTTAACTATAACCGCCGGGGCCGCCTGAAAGACTTCACTTTTACCCGCAGCGTCATCCGCAACCATGCCCGTCTCACCTATCGCCTGGTGGACGCCCTGGTGGTGGCCAAAGACCGCGACCTCCGCCGCCGCTACCGCCCGGTGGTAAAAATGCTTACCCAGATGCTGGATCTTTGTGATCGGCTGCGGCAGCGCCGGGGCGCACGGGGCAGCCTGTTGATGAGCATTCCAGAAGCGGAGGTGGTACTGGACGACAAAGGCTGGCCGGTGGATGTGCGCCGGTTGGATCATCTGGTCTCCCACCAGCTCATCGAGGAGTTCATGATCGCCGCCAACGAAGCGGTCGCGGTCTTTTTGGGCGAGCCCTCCCTGTTTCGGGTGCACGAGTCTCCGGACCCCGGCAAGTTGGCGGCCTTCCGCACCTATCTCAAGACCCTGGGCTTCGAACTGCCCAAGGAAGTACACCGCAACCCCAAGGTCCTCCGGGAGTTTTTAGACGAGGTGCGCGCCACTCCCCTGGCTCCCATGGTGCAATTGATGCTTTTGCGGTCACTGAAGCAGGCCCGCTACGCCGGCGAAAATCTGGGGCATTACGGCCTGGCTACCGACTGGTACACTCACTTCACCTCCCCCATCCGCCGTTATCCCGATCTTCAGGTGCACCGGCTCCTTTGGGCCCGGCTGGCGAGGCGCCAACCGCCGTTTTCCCTGGCCCCGGAAGATCTGGAGGCCCAGGCGGCCCACCTTAACCGGCAGGAGCGCACCGCCATCGAGGCGGAGCGCGAGATGCTCTCCCGCATGCAGGTGCGCTGCCTGGCCCATCGGGTGGGAGAGGTGTGCCACGGCCGCATTACCGGGGTCAACGCCTTCGGTTTTTTTGTCTCCCTGGAGGAAATCTTTGCTGAAGGCCTGGTGCGCCTGGTGGACCTGCCCAACGACTACTATCGCTATGAGGAGTCCCACCAGCGCCTTTTCGGGCGGCGCACCCGGCGCATCTTTGCCCTGGGGGATCTGGTCCGGGTCCAAGTGGCTCACGTGGATATTCGCCGCCGCCACGTCAACCTGGTGCTGGTGGGGGAAAATGATACTGAAAATGGGGAAACAGACTAAATCCAGAGCCTCAGCACCAGCTTTGGCAAAGACTCTTTCAAGCACGAAGTTTTAGGCCTCAGACTCTTGGGGGCCGTCTCCTAATTATCCCAAAAATCAAAGAAATAACAAACAGGATGATGAAAATGATTAATACTCAACCGCGCGGCAATTCATCCGCCAAGTGGCTTTCTTCCTTCAAATTAGTATCAATACCCATACTTGTTTTTTTCATACTGGTCATAAAGGTAGCCACCGATGAGACCAGCCCCGCCGCCGATGGCGGCGCCAGCGGTGGCCGAGCCCGCACCCGCGCCGATAAGGGCGCCCCCCGCGGCTCCCGGCCCTGATTGAGAAGAAATGCACCAGAGGGGACCGCGCCGGACGGTTTGGAGCGGGTACGTTCCGTTCCCCAAGCAGTTCATCTTCATATCTTCAGGTTGCCGAAAGGGTAACTGCCTCTCTGAATTCTTAACTTTTATTTCGCCCTCTGGCAGGGCAGGATTTCACGATCAGTATTGGAATGGAAGGGGAAGGGTACAGGGGTCATCGTTCAACCTGGGGTATTACATGAGATCATTTTCTACCCCTGGGGACGGTCTGGGGATACAAAAAAAGGGGCCTCTCTGGCCCCTATCTTATTGAAATTCTTTGATCTAAATTGGTGGAGGCGGCGGGAGTCGAACCCGCGTCCGCCAATAGTCCCTGTAAGCTTCTACATGCTTAGCCGCTGTTTTTGCTTCGCCCCTTGAAGGCTTCCACCGGCAAAATCCTTAGAGGCTAGCCCACCTTAAATTTTCGTCCGCCAACCCGCGGGCCTGATTGACGGCTTTGCCGGGGTACCGTCATCTGAAGCCTTCACCCGGCGTCGGACTCCAGATGCTAGCCTTATGCGGCTAGAGCGTAGCCGTAGTTGTCGGCACTTATAGGTTTCCTACCCGTTTTACGAGCGGACAGGACCTCGGCATGCAACATACAGTTCCCTATTTACGTCGAAGCCGTTACGCCCCCTTTATTTAAATTATAACCAATTTTTAAGGGCTTGCAACCCTGAAGTGGTATTTTGAAGCTTTTTTCCGGGAAGTCTTTGCAGCCAGCCCAGGGGCGGACCCAGGGGTCGCCTGTTTGAGGGCGCCCAGCCAGGTGCGCCCCTACCCCAACTTTTACTGACCAGTTCTGGGGCTGCTACTTTAGGGCCGCAGCGATTTCGGCCACAACCTTGCTGGCGGCCTGGGCCGGATTATCAGCTAAACGGATGGGGCGGCCCACGACAATATAGTCAGCCCCGGCCTTGATGGCCTCAGACGGGGTGGTGACCCGCCTTTGGTCGTCCCCTGAAACCGCGGCCCGCCGGGGCCGTATAGCCGGACAGACCACCAGAAAGTCTCTGCCAAATTCCTGCTTTACGGCCTGAGCTTCGGTGCCGGCGCAAACCACCCCATCGCACCCGGCCTCCTGGGCCAGTTTAGCCCGGAGGAGCACCAGCTTGGCAGGGTTCTCGGCATATTCCCGGGCTATCCCCATGGCCAGCAGGTCCGGCGGGCCCAAGTGGGTCAGCACGGTAACCCCTAAAAGCTTCAGGCCAGTTTTTGAGACCGCCACGTTGGCCCGGAGCTTTTGCCGGCTCTGGTCCACGTGCACCGTGGCCAGCTTGGCGCCCTGCATTATCCGGGCCTGAGCGCTCACCACGGTGGCCGGGATATCGTGGAATTTTAAATCAAGAAAATAATCCACCCCGAGATCATCGGTCATGACTTGGAGAAAGGCCGGGCCCGCGGCCATAAAAAGTTCCAGCCCCACTTTAAAGAGTCCCACTTCATCTTTCAGCAAGGCGATGAGAGACTTGGCTTCTTCCGGGCCAGGCACATCCAAGGGAAAGATCAAACGGTCCTTAGGTTGCATCGGTTCCTCAAAACCCCAGATTCCGTGAACATTTAGCATCCTTCCTGACTTTTAGTCAAAATTTTAAGAGATTAGTTTCGATGGAACCCTATTGCTTAAACTGCCGGGCCGCGCCCATCAAGCGGTAAACCGAGGCGCCGGAGAGGGCCGCGATGTCCTCGGTGGGAAAATAGCCGGCGATGGTTTCATCGAACAGGATGTTGGCTTCGGAAGAAAATTCTTCATCGCCGCCCCAGAGCACGTGGGTAATGGGCACCCGGGGGAAGGCCAGAAATTGGGCCGCAGCGTCCCCCAGCGGCTGGGGCTGGCCCCCCAGACTCACCGCCACCTTGAGGTAGAGTTCCAAATTGTGGCCAAAGGTCTCCAACAGAGGCTTTTTGGCCCGGGAGACAAAGGCCGACCAATAAAACCCTCCTTCCGGGACCTGGCGGAAATCGATGGCCCGGCCGGATAGGGGCTCTCCCGAGGCGTTCAGCAGGTAATGAAGAATGAGAATCTGCTCCGGTAGCGAAATTTCTTTCTGGCCGGCCGCCGGGGTCACCGCGACCTGGGGCCAGGTGATGCGCCGGTCCTGACCGAAGTAGGGAACCATAAGGCCGTCGAGGTCGTCTTCGACAAAGTATTGCGCCCCGGTCCTGGCCTCCAGCCGTTTGGGGTTGATTTTTTGCAACTGCGACACCGCCAAGGCGATGGCCGCTTTATAATCATCGATGCGGGGCATAAAGCCTCCTTCAAAAAGGGTCTGGGGTGGAGCAGGCCGGGCAGCCCAGCGAAGTTTAAGCCGCCCGGATCCTGCATCAAAATAAATTATATCGAAAATAGATTTTTATTGACATGGGGGCAGGGATAATTTAAGTTTACCCTAAGAGTCGAGGAAGACATGAATATGCAAGCTCCCTGGTCCCAGATAGCCTAATTTTATTTTAGCTATTTTTATTTTAC
>JARRQO010000116.1:0-8960 GCA_037381685.1 Deltaproteobacteria bacterium
GTCCTTACACCCCGGATCATCTTCCGATTATATCCGCCACCAGAGTGCCGGGCTTCTATGTTGCGGCCGGACATGAAGGCGACGGAATCGGTCTTTCCTAGACACCGGTCCGGCCTCTGCCACCAGGGCCTGGCTGGGGCAACATCCGGTTACGGCTGCAGCTGCAGCAGCGGCATAAGTTTTAGGCAAATCTGCCGGGAAACCCGGAGACACTCCGGCGGCCGTCTCTGGCCGGGCGGGGTAAGCCGTAGTAACGATGCCCCGGCGCAGGCCTTCCCACAGCCATTTAGACAGATCCGATACTCCTAGCGGTCACATTCGGCGTTGGAAAGCCCGAAGGTGGCCATAATAATGGGGAAATCCTGATAAGCAAAATTTTCCGCAGCAAAATGAAAGCCGTGCCAGTTGATGAAAGAGGGAGTAGTCAGGTGATAGCGGCTGACACAACCAGTCTCGTCGATCCGCACCCAGTGAAAAGTGGCGCCCCGGGGAGCTTCGGCCCAGCCCAGCGCCGCTCCGGATTTGACGGGGAGGTCCGGCGCGGCGATGGCCCCCGGGGGCAGGTCAGACAATAATTCGCTCAAGATATGGCTGGATTGTTCGGCTTCCCTGAACAGGAGGCGCAGCCGGGCGTAACCATCCCCCTCCTCTTCCTGGGGCACTTTAAAGGACAGCCGGTTATAGGCCGCGTAGGGCAGGGCTTGGCGCAGATCCCGGGCCAGGCCCGAAGCCCTGGCGATGGGCCCTACCAAGCCATAGTTGCGGGCCTGGTCTACCGTCACCAGGCCCACTTCCTCCAGGCGGTCCAGGAAGCTGCTGGAATACCGCAGCAGGTAATAAAGCCGCTCCAGTTTCTGGAACAGGGTCCGGACCCCGGTGGCCAAGATCTCACATTGCCGGGATGCCAAATCAAAGGCAACCCCGCCCGGGGTGTTCAACCCAAAGAGATACCGGTGTCCGAAGATGGAGCCACAGAGGCGCAAGGCGTCCTCTTCCAGGATACCGGCCTGGCTGGTGGGCACGGTCAGCGCGGTGGAGCTGCAAATGCCGGTGATGGCGGCCAAATGATGGCGGAAGCGTTCCAGTTCGGCCAACACCACCCGCAGGGCCAGAGCCCGGGCCGGAACCTCGACCTGAAAGATGGTTTCCACGGCCTGACAGAAAGCCAGAGAATGGGCCACCGCCGAGGTGCCGGAAAACCGTTCCGCCAGGAGCAGTACCCGATCAAAGGATTGGCCTTCGGCAATCTTTTCCACGCCGCGAAACTTGTAAAAGAAGCGCGAAGCAGTGCGAATCACGTCTTCCCCCACGCTTTCCAAGAGGAAAAGCGCCGGTTCGGCGACATCGGAATAAACCGGCCCGATGGGCATCATGAAAGCCCCCGTAGCCTGAACGACACTGGGGGGCCGCCATGAGGAATCAACCGGGCGATGGGGGTAGTGTAGGGCAGCATTGAAGTCTTGACGCAAAGGATAGACATCTTCCGGCCATTGTTCATGCCGGACGAGATTCACCAGGCGCGGATGACCTTCAAAAACCAGGCCGAAAAGGTCCCAAGCCTCGCGTTCCTGCCAATCTGCGGCGTGAATGATCTGGCTGATGCTGGGGACGGTGGTGGCAGTTTTATCGAGGCTCAAACGAAGGTGGACCTGATCAGTTCCCGGCTCGCCGTAAAAGACATAGCGCAGCAGCCGCTCTCCGGCGGTTTCTTCAACGATCAGGCTGGCAAAGTCATAACCCATCTCATAAATAAGCCACCGGCTGAGATCCTGAAGCAGGTGCGGCTCACATTCGACGTAACACTGGGACAGGTCGGCATTGCTGCTGACATTTAGCTGCCAATGCCAACGTTTGGCAATCGTTTCAGCAAGCTCCAAAGTATAAGAATGGTCTGCCATTATCTTGATCCTCCCAACACGGCGGCGGCATTATGCAGCAGTAGATATAGTTGGTCCGGAAGGTAAACACCCAAAACAATTACCGGAATGACGGTTACTACCAGGGCCGCAATACAGGTCCACGGCAGAATATTCCGCCTCGGCAGCGTCGATCTGCCAAAGAGCGACTGCTCGTCAATCAGGATGACATCCGGGCTGCCAAAAACCATCTGGTTGATCTGATACATAATGCTGAAAAAGGCAACCCCGATAAACAGGGCAAGCAGACCGATAACCAGATACTGGCCGCTGGCGACCCCGGACTTCAGGATGGCGAATTCGCCTAAAAACACCGCGAAGGGCGGGGCCCCGGCAATGGCCAGACCGCCAACCATCAAGAAAATCCCAGCCAGGGGAGATATGCGGATAAGCCCGCGGATGGCGGGAATATTCCGGGTGCCGGTGGCCATCAGGGTGCTGCCGGCGGCAAAAAAGCAAAGCGATTTGGTGAGGGAATGGGCCACAATCTGGAGCATGGCGCCGAAGTGCGCGGCAAAAGTCCCCAGACCCGCACCCACCATGATAATGCCCATATGTTCCACGGTGGAGAAAGCGAACAGGCGCTTAAAGTCTTTGGTCTTGAGCATCAAAAACGCGGCTACGCCGGTGGAGATCAGTCCGAAAACAATAAACCACAGGCCGGCCCGGGAAGCGGCCCCAGAAGGGAAGAGGGGCAAAAGCCTTAAAATGCAGTAGAGCACCGCACTGGTCTCTATCCCGGACAGCAAGGTGCAGATCGGCGAAGGGGCCTGACTATAGGCTTCCGGAATCCAGGTATGCAAAGGCACCAGTCCGACTTTGGCGCCAAACCCGATAAGGATGAACAGAAAGGCGGTATTACGCAACGTGGACGGCATCTGAGGAGCAGCCGCCACCAAATGGGCCCAGGTGAACGCCCCCGGATGGTGGGCAAGGCTCAAGCCCCAGTAAAGCAGGAGGATGCCGAAGAGGGCCAGAGCAGCCCCCATGCCGGTGAGCACGATAAATTTCCAGGCGGCCTCCAGAGCCTGAGGGGTGGATTCAAAGCTCACCAGAAAGACCGCAAACAGAGTGGTTAACTCGACGGCAATCCAAACGATGGCCACATTGGAAAAGAGGGGAATGGCTAAAAGGGAGAGGAGGAAAAGGTTAAAGCGGCTGTAATAGCGCCTGATTTTCCGGTCATCCCCAGCCCCGACGATGGCATTGATATAGCCCCAGGAAAAGATGGCGGCGGCCAGCCCGACAAAGGCAGCCAACAGGAGAATCAAAGCGCTGAGGCTGTCGCAGGAAATCCAGTCCCGGACTGCCACAACTTCACCTCCGCGCAGGTTGGCCAAAGCGGCCAGGATGGCCAGGGCAAAGACCACCAGGGAGGCCAGGAGAGTCACCACCGGCGCGAACCTCTTGCCCAGGGGGATAAGGGACAAGGCCGCGGCGACAGCGCAGATGATCAGAATGATTAATAACTCCATATGATGTTAGTCCTCTTTTAAGGCGATCAACTCGCCGACCGCGGTTTTGCCCAGGGTTCGATGAATTTTCATGGTGAGCAGGCCCATCACCAGGGCGATGATGAGTACATCAAAGGCGGCGGCCAGTTCAGCAAATAGGGGCAGGTTGGGGGCGATGGCTACTCCAGCAAGAAAGGCGCCGTTTTCCATGGCCAGAATGCCCAGGAGCTGGGGCACCGCCTCCCGGCGCACGGTCACGGCAAAGGCCCCCAGGATAAGACAGGCCAAACCGATAGGCAGATTGACCCAGGCAAACCTTCCGGCGCCGGCCGCGGCCAACATGGGGACGGCGATGTAATAGGCAAAAACAGTAATAGCCAGGGCGATGAGCAGTGAGGCCGGAATATTGATCGCCTGGGATATCTCCCGCTTGGCGTAACTCTCGTAGCCCACGGTGTGCCGCAGGAGCCAGGGGATCAGAAGCACCTTGGCGATAATGGTGAGGCCGGCCACGATAAAGAGATGGATTGACCCATAAAAATAGCCCAGAATTAGTGCCGAGATCGCCAGCAGCAGAGATTGGAAGACATAGAGCCGCAGGCAGGTGAGCATCTGGCGGATTGCTACCAGGCCGAAAGCCACGAGCAGAAAAACTCCGCCCGTCAAGGCATTCAACTTGGTGAGGAAGGACAACAGCAGATTGGGGTCGGACATATCCTTGCTCCTACATAAAGAACAAACCGGTGATCATGGCGACCACCGAGGTGGCAAACGCGGCCCCGAGAAATTCGGTGATCCGGAACAACCTGAGCTTGGCCAAAGAGGACTCAATGACCACTAAAACCAAAAGCAGGATGAAGATTTTGATCAGAATCAAGGGTATGGCCAGCAAAACCTGCCAGTACTCCGGGCCCTGGGCTAAACCCCAAGGAGCCACCAGGACATTCAGAAAGACGCAGCACAACACCATAAATTTCATGGCGCCGCCCCACTTCATCAAGGCCGCACCGCGGCCGGAATACTCCAGACCTTTGGATTCATCGATCATGGCCAGTTCGAAATGGCCCGAGGGATTATCCACCGGGATACGCCCGGTCTCGGCGATGATCAGCATGAGGAAGGCTAAAATCGTCAGGATATGGGAAGGGTCGAAGAAGTTGGCCAGCGGCGTGACCCAATGCTTTTGCACGATATAGGGGATCGTGGAACCGGCCACAAAGGAGACCGTAAAGAAAACGATCATAAACACCGGTTCGGCCAGAAAGCCCACCATCCGGGTGCGGCTGGCCCCCATGGGCCCATAGGGATTGCCGGTGTCGATGGCAGCCAAAGTGGCGAAAAACCCGCCCAGGGCCAGAATAAACCCTGCGGCCAGCATATCGCCCATGAAGGCGAAAAAGAGGGGATAGTCGGTCAGCACCGGAATGAGGAGGGTAACGAAAATGGGGGTGATAAAGACCACGAAGGGTGTGAACCGGAATATCCAGGAACTGTCTTCTGAGACGACCTCGTCTTTGTGAAACAGCTTCCAGATATCGCGATAAGGTTGCAGGATACTGGGGCCCCGCTTAGACTGGACATTTTCCTTTAACCGATTGAGGATTCCTTTGATCAGGGGCGCAAACGCCAGGACGACAATTACTTGGATTACATTGAAGATAATCCTGGAGAGCATCAGAGTTTCTCCTTGGCGGTAACTTGGGGTAAAAACCTCTTAAATTAAAATAGGGAAAGGTGACTGGGATGCAAGGGCTGCCTGAACCGGGGCCGGAAGAAAGGATCCGGCCCCTTTTGGCGTTAAGGCATAAAAAAACCTGCTCCACAAAGTCCTCATGGTTAGAAGCGTGGGGCAAGCAGACATAAAAAAAGCCCCTGACCGCGTCCAATTCGATCAGGAGCCATTAGCGCAAGCGCAGTTCGGAGATGTTACTCCCGGCGGACCTCCATCGCCACTTATAAGATAAGATGATTCGGCCGAGAATGCAAGAATTTTTTAAAAATTCCCCCGGGAATTTTAGTGATCCAGATGGCAATTTAGGGCTCATTCCCGGCGGCCCTTGCGGCTTACGCGACAGGGTGAAACGATGTCTGTGAATCGCACCCATTAACTATAAAAATATAAGAGGCAAAGCTAAATGTGGCTTTTTTCACATAGCCTCTGCCGTGAGGCACAGGACCACCCGCGGAGCCCCAGCAAGACTTCTAAGTTGGTGTTGACATTATAGAAAAAACAGTGTTAAGGTTGTAAGGAAAGAAAATGTAATATTCTCGTCATCCAAGAGGTCGATAAGTGAGGCCTCACCTGGAAATTCCGCCTACTCTGCCGGATAAGTTGCGGCTTGCCGCAGGTTTGATCCGCGCCCACTAGTTGCAGCCACACTATGAAGTGCCCCAGCTGCCAGAGTCCTAACGAAGAAGGCCAAAAGTATTGCCGGACCTGCGGGGTGAGACTTGGCACGCAATGCCCAGGATGCCAAAATATCGTGCTTCCGAGTGACAGGTTCTGCGGGTCCTGTGGCCTTGAACTGGGGAGCAGCCAAAAGCCAGAGGCGGGGATCACTTGCGAACGCAAGTTAATCACCTCCCTGTTCGTAGAGATTACCGGCTACGCCACCTTTACGGAGCGCCCGGACTCCGAAGAAGTCAAGGCCCTGGCCAGCAATATCTTCGGCGAAATTGCCCAGATAGTAATTAAATATGAAGGCCACATCGAGACCTTCACCGATGGTCAGGTGATAGCTTTCTTTGGGGTGCCCCGGGTCCACGAAGACGATCCGGTGCGGGCCGCCAAAACCGCCAGCGAGATTCATCAGGTGGTGCGCCGCTTGAGCCTGAAAGCCCAGGAAACTTTAGGGCAACCCCTGTGGGCGCGTATCGGGATCAACACCGGCCTGACGGTAACCGGACATTTTGATTTTGACCAAGCCGCCGAGTGCAAGGCGGGAGATGCCGTCAACGTGGCCTTAAGGCTGTGCACCCTGGCCAAACCGGGCGAAACCCTGGTGGGCCAAGAGACCTATGCGCAGGCGGAAGGTTTTTTTGACTTTGAACCCCTGCAGCCGTCGGCCAGCGCAGGCAAGGGTTTGCCGATTAAGGCCTACCGGCTCTTATCGTTGCGGGAGATGCCCGGCAAACGGTACCACATCTCCGGGTACAGGGCTGCCCTGATCGGGCGGGAGCGGGAAATGGCGGTCCTGGCCCGGGCCCTGGCCAGGATTCAGGATGGCAAAACCTATTCTGTGGTGGCGATCTGCGGCGAGGCGGGGACCGGCAAGAGCCGGCTCATCGAGGAATTCCAGGCTACGCTGGAATTGACGAAAATCACCTGGATGGAAGGACATGCCTATGCCTCTACCCGGAACATTTCCTATTTCCCTCTCATTAACCTCATCAAACGAGATTTAGCCATTGAAGAGGAAGACACCCCAGGGCTGGTAGCGGCAAAGCTGGAAGGCCGGCTCAAAGGTCTTCCTGACTTGCAAGAGGACGTGGCGCCGTTTTTGGGAACCCTGCTGTCCCTCCATTATCCGGCAGTGGCCAAAATGAGCCCCGAATTTTGGAGATCGCGCCTTCATCGCGCCATCCCCTTAATTTTACAGGCTCTGGCGAAGCAAGGCCCAGTGGTCATCTGTTTCGAAGGGGGCCGTATTTGCCCAAGTACCCGGGGTAATTCTGCTTTATTCCTTCAGGCCACCCGGGGAATTGTTCAGCAAAGATGAGATCGGCAGGATGGGGGCATCCTACCAGGAAATTCAGCTCCAGGACCTCTCTGTTCCGGAGATTCAAGAGATGGTGACCTCTATCCTCCAGACCACCGTGGTCCCGGCAGACTTGCGGCAGTTTATTCAGGAGAGGGTGGGGACCAATCCGTTTTACGTGGAGGAAACGATCAATTCCCTGATCGAATCGGAGATCTTGCAGCCTGAAAATGGCAACTGGCGACTTACTCAAGCCATTGAGGCCTCTGAAATCCCCTCAAGTATCCAAGCCGTGATTTCCGGCCGCATAGACCGCCTGGAGCAGACGGTCAAACACCTGCTGCAAGAAGCTTCGGTCATCGGCAAAACCTTGCCTTATGAGATTCTCAGGAGACTTACCCGGCATCCCAATGCGCTCAATCGGCATTTGCAGGAGTTGGCAGACCTCGGCCTGTTGCGCCCATCTGCTCAATCGGAACACGGATATGAGTTTAAACACGCCTTGATCCACGAAGTGGTCTACAGCGGGATGCTCAAAGAAGATCGCATGGCCATCCACCAACAGATCGGCCTGGTAATGGAACAGATATTTGCCGATAGGCTGCCGGAATTCTATGAGACTTTGGCGTTCCATTTCAGACATAGCGCGCTTTCCCAAAAGGCTTTTGATTACCTGAGAAAGTCGGGCCGGAAAAGCCTGAATAAATACGCCGTGCAAGAATCCCATGAATATTATCAGAGAGCTTTCCAGATCCTGGAACAAACCATGGGTGAGGCAGAAGAAGAAAAAGGGCTCCTGATAGACTTTCTTAATGAATGGGCCCGCGTTTTTTATTACCGAGCCGATTTTGGAGGTTTGAGGAAGCTATTTTTAAAACATCAGGCCTTAGCCGAGTCTCTTGCTGATAAAGGACTTTTGGGAAGCTTTTATGTCTGGCTCAGCGTCTCCCTGTTCAATACCGGCAGGGTGAAAGAATCTTATGGCTTAAGCCTGCAGGCCCTGGAAATGTGCAAAAATAGGAGCAATACCGATATTGGCATGGGCTACGCCAATATCATCTGGTGCTGTGGGGAACTCAAACGGCTGGCCCAGGGCATTCAATATGGCGAGGAGGTAATGGCAAAACGGGATGACTCGGATCCCATGGGTTATGTTCTCTCCCTTGGGGGCCTGGCCATGATTTACATTTTCAACGGGGATAGCCAAAAAAATTTCGAACTGGGCAAAATTTTGCTGGAATTCGGCGAAAGTCACTCCGACCTACGCAGCACCGTAGTGGGTTACATTTGTACGAGTTACGGGCATCATTCGCTGGGAGATTTCGCCCAGGCAGTGGAATGGAGCCAGAAGGCCGTGGCCCTCTCCAACGAGCCGATATTTTCCGTGTGGCCCAAACTGGTCCTGGCCAATTGCTTCATTCAGACCGAAAAATTTCAGGAAGCAGATGAGATTCTTCGGGAGATTATCCCGTTCTGCCAACATCTCGGCATGGATTATATCGGACTTTGGGCCCAGTCGTTATATGGGGTAGTTTTGATGGCTCGAGGCCATTACTCCCGGGGTATGAAAATTATCACCGCAGCGGTGTGGGCCTTCAACAAGAACGGCAGATTCGTATCGCTCTACTTCCTGGAATTCGCCCTGGCCGAGATCTACTTCCAGATGGCGACTCGCAGACGGCGCCTGGGATTGGGGACCATCTTCAAAAACTTGGGCTTTATTCTGAAAGAAGTGCCTTTGGCCAGACGGAAGGCGGAAACCTACCTGCGCAAGATCATCCAGGTCTCCCAAGAGATTGGGGCCAGTGGCTTTATGCAAAGTTACGCAACGGGCAATCTGGAACTACTGCTGGGACGACCAAAAGGTGCATGGAAAGGCCAGAGATGGAGGA
>JARRQO010000117.1:0-6915 GCA_037381685.1 Deltaproteobacteria bacterium
GGCGAAATCCCGATGCCCGAAATAACCGGGTGCCAGTTCCAGCATCCGGTCTTGCATATCCTGAAAAATGGCGGGAAACTCGGAGGCGGCAATAAAGTTGCGTTCCTCCTGGCGGGAAAAGATGACTTCTTCTCCCAACGCCTCCACCACCTGGTCAGCCCGGGGTTTGAGCTCGGGCGGCAGGTTTGGCCTCACAGGAATGATTATCCTGGTCTCCAGGCAAGTGTACCAGCGATTGCCGGCTACAGGCCGCGACTGGTCCCAAAGCTCTAAGGTCAGGCCGTTAGGCAAAAGATGCCGGGAAATCAAGTTACCGGAGTCCATTGGCATAATCCATTAAATTTTTATAAGTATTTAATATCATAGTATCTTTGTGGCTCAGGCAAGCAAACTGCGCCTAACTAATTTTTATATTCTAATAGAAAACTGAAAACCGAAAACGGCATTAGAATCCTCAGACTAATTAAGATATAGTATAATTATCGCCGCAGAATAACCAATACAAAGGGGCGCCATGCGACGCAAAACCTGGATAATCGTGCTGGCCATCGCAATTTTGGCCGCGGGCCTGGGCGGGGGCTTTTACTGGCATTGGTACAACTCCCCCCGCTATGCCTTGCAGCAAGCGGTCCTGGCCTTGGAAACCCGCAACATGGATAAGTTCTTTAATTACGTGGACTTAAAAGAAATTGTGATTAATTTTTCCAATGCTTCCAGTAAGGACCTGGAGTCGCAGTCGGAGCATCAAGTCGATAATTGGACCAGGTACTCCCGGCGTTTGGCGGGCAAGTTTACCCAACTCTTTCTGCCCAAACTGATTGAATCTTTCCAACCCCAGGTGCGCAAGGTTTTGGAGCACCACCTGCTCAACTTGAACCACACCCAGATCCTGGGGATCGCGGCGGCGGTGACCGTAGCCCAGATTGACACCCAGGGGAGTGAGGCGAAGGTGACCCTGACTGACCCCCAGAGCCAAGAGACTCTGCGATTTAAAATGCGCCGGCAACCCGAAAGCGGCGTCTGGCAGATCGTGTCGGTAAATTATGCTGACCTCAAGCGCTTTTATAAACGAGAACTTTGCCGCTAATTTGCAAAATTCCTCCGGGGGTTGTCTCAGGACCCCTAAACATAACGTCTGATAATATATATTATGTAAACTAAGATATGTTAGTCCAGGAAAAGTGCCCCCGATGCGGGTATGTGACTGAAAAGCACCGTAACCCCATACCCACCGTGGATATCATTATCGAGTACCGCGATCAGGGCCTGGTCCTGATTGAGCGGGCCAATCCCCCGCCTGGCTGGGCGCTGCCCGGAGGATTCGTAGATTACGGCGAATCCCTTCCGAGGGCGGCAGTGCGCGAGGCCCGGGAGGAAACCGGGCTAGCCGTCACCCTTTTGGGGCAATTCCACGCCTACTCGGACCCGGAGCGCGACCCCCGGCAACACACCATTACCACCGTGTACGTGGCCAGCGCCGACGGGACTCCCAAGGCCGCAGATGATGCCCGAAACCTGGGCATCTTTACCCCGGACCGGTTGCCGGAAGTGCTGGCCTTTGACCACAAGCGTATCCTGGCGGATTATCTCAAGGTTCGGCATCAATGGCTGGCTAAAATTAAGAAGAGTTATTAAATTTGGCTGATAACAAATTATTATTCCTATATAAATTGGCCAGCACTTTAGGCGGCCTGATGGGTTGGCCTTATTTCTATTGGCACCTGAAATCCCGGGGCCAGGGTGAAAGTTTTGGGCCCCGCCTGGGTCTTAAAATGCCCGAGGCGCCGCTGCCCGCGGGGTCACCCCGCCTGTGGCTCCATGGCGTTTCCGTGGGCGAAATCCAGGGCGCTGTCCCCCTGGTCCGGGAGCTGCAAACCCTGCTGCCCCGGGCGGCTTTAATTATCAGCACCGGCACTGAAACCGGGCAAATGCTGGCCCGCCAGCACTTCACCCCTCTGGGCGCGCTGGTGTGCTACTTCCCCCTGGACATCCCCTGGGCGGTGCAGCGCTATCTGAACTATCTTCGGCCCCAGGTATTCATCGGCCTGGAGTCGGAGATCTGGCCCAACTTTTTAATCCAGGCCCACAATCAAGGCGTGCGCCTGGCTCTGCTCAATGGCCGCCTTTCGGACCGATCCTTAAGAAAGTTTGTTAAATATCGACGGTATCTCTTTGATATAATTAAATTATATGACTTGATAGCCGCGGGTTCGGGGCCCGATTTTCACCGCTTTCAACGCCTGGGAATTTCCCCCCACAAACTGCATCTCACCGGCAATCTGAAGTACGACCGCTTGCTTCAGGGCAAAGATGAGGCACGCCTTAAAGAGTTCCGCCGGATATTGCACCCTTGCGAGCCTGCCGGCCCCGTGTGGCTGGCGGCCTCCACTCATCCGGGGGAAGAGAAAGTGGTGCTGGGGGCCTATGAGAAACTCCTGGCCCCCTACCCTGCTCTTGAGCTGGTTTTGGCCCCCCGCCATCCCCAACGCGCCTCCGAGCTGGCCAGGCTCTTGGCCGGCCGCGGTCTCGCCTTTCAGCTTTGGTCCCGCCTGAAATCCGGCGCCGAAACCCGGCGCCGCGCCGTGGCGCTCATCGATACCATCGGCGACCTCTTCACCCTGTATGGCGCCTGCGATGTTACCTTTGTCGGGGGCAGCCTGGTGCCGCATGGCGGGCAAAACATTCTGGAGCCCGCAGCCTGGGGGCGGGCCCCCATCTATGGCCCCCATCTTGTAAACTTCCTTTGGGCCCAAGCGATCCTGGAAGATGCCGGCGCGGGGACCATGGTCACCGAGGTGGAGACCCTGTTCCAGGCGGTACGGCGTTTTTTGGACCAACCGGAGATTCGCCAGGAAATGGGCCGGCGGGCGGAGGCGGCCTTGATCCCGCACCAGGGCGCGGCCCGCCGCCAGGCGGAGTTAATCGCGGGATTGGTTGAAAAGCAATAATCCAGATGACTGAGGCTTAGACAGGATTTAAACGCAAAGTTTACAATAAGCTGTAGGACCGCAATTTAGGCCACCACCGCCCCGGCAAAGTGGGCGTGCTCGCAGGCATGATAGCCATCCTCACGACCCGCAAAGAAGCGTGCTTCAATATGCGCGGGAGTCAAATCCTCCACCAGGCGTAAGCCGACATGGGCCATGCGCCATCCTTTCCCTAGTCAGGCATGATTTCAACAAATTTTTTCCTAGTCATCACAATAGCACAAATTGTTAAGATGAATAATGCTGACTCAGCCCCTCAGAAATACCCCAAAGCCCAAGTCCTCATTTTTTAGGCCTAAAGTAAACCTAAGGTTAACCCTTGGTCGACCCTTAATCGTCCCGCTATGGCGCTTAGACGCAGTCATTATTTTTTCTTTAGGTAAGGCCTTGATAATTTTAATAATAATTGACTCCATTATCGCCCGCGCCTGACCCTGCCCGGTGACGCCGGGTTTTTTTGCCACGCCGGGGTCGCGATTGTTGAGTCAAATACCCAGGACAAAAAAGTCCCCGGGGGCGGGATGGGTTTATGATATATTTAAAAGAAATTTCAGAACTTCGAGGTCGTCCTTGAAAGCATTACTGGCTTTGGAAGATGGCTTGACCTTATGGGGCCGGTCCTTCACTGGAGAAGGCGAATGCCGCGGCGAAGTGGTGTTCAACACTGCCATGACCGGTTACCAGGAGATTCTTACCGATCCGTCCTACAAGGGACAGATCGTCACCATGACCTACCCCCTTATGGGCAATTACGGAACCAACCGCGCCGATCTGGAGTCCCTGGCGATCCACGTGGAAGGCTTCATCGTCAAGGAGTACCACCCCTACCCTTCCAACTGGCGCTCCCAGGGAAATCTGGCCGATTATCTGCGCGCCTCCGGCAAATTGGGCGTGGAGGGACTGGACACCCGGGCCCTGACCAAGCGTCTGCGGGAGGCTGGGGCCATGCGGGGGATTATCTCCACCGCTGATCTGGACCCCGACTCCCTGGTGAGGCGGGCCCGAGAGCTTCCCAGCATGGAGGGCCAGGACCTGGTGCCCCTGGTGACCTGCGCCGCGGCCTATTGGTGGGAGGAAACCCCGGAGACTATGGAAGCGCCGTGTCCCGGGCCCAAGCTGGGGGACGCGCCCCCTCTGGAGCTGCCCGACCTCTGGGCCCAAAAATCCGGCAAAAAGGTGGTCCTCTACGATTACGGGGTAAAATATAATATTATCAGGAGCTTAAAAGCGAGAGGCCTGGAAGTCCTGGTAGTGCCGGCCACCACCCCGGCCGCGGCTATCCTGGCCCTGCATCCCGATGGCATTGTCCTGAGCAACGGTCCGGGCGATCCGGCTGCGGTCACCTATGCCGTGGACAACGTGCGCCAGTGTCTGGGAGCCCGGCCCCTGTTCGGCATCTGCCTGGGGCACCAGCTCATGGGTTTGGCCCTGGGAGGCCGCACCTTCAAGCTCAAATTCGGCCATCACGGGGCCAACCAGCCGGTGAAAAACCGGGCCTCTGGCCGGGTGGAGATCACCTCCCAGAATCACGGCTTTGCCGTGGACCTGGAATCCATCCCCGATCCTGAGGTCGAGTTGACCCACGTCAACCTTAACGACAACACCCTGGAGGGCCTGCGCCATCCCAAACTCGCCGCCTTCTCGGTGCAGTACCACCCCGAGGCCGCCCCGGGCCCTCATGACGCCAATTATCTTTTCGATGAGTTTTTACGGGCTGTTAAGCAGGATTGATTTCGAATGGCCTTAACGGCCAAGCTAAGCTTGGCAGGGCCGCTGCGGGCCGCCTCCGACCGGTTGCTTGGCACAATCAGGTTTTGGCAGCCGTAAATCGTCGCGCCTCAGCTAATCGCGCCGGTTCCTGAGTTTAGTCCCCGCTCATCATCTTTGGTCCAGTTGAACACCCGGATGTTGGCATTTTTGGCTTCGGGATGATCCGTCAAATGGCGTTGCCAGGAGTCTTCCCGGGTTTCTCCCGGACGGACCTCCACAATGGCCAGGCGCATGTTAAGAGATCCTTTGATCCTGGTTAACCAAACCCTTTCCTGAAATTCTTTCGTGACTTGCATGATTACTATCCTCTATCCGAGTAGACTTTCCTTGACCGAAGATTAATATTTAACTATTAAAGTGCTATTTTCACACAATGAATATTTTGTTAATAATATCTCAGGTTGCTGGTCTTCCAAGATGACAAGCCGGGCTTGCGCCTGGGGCCCCCTCTGCATGGGGGAGCAATTGAGGATGCCGTGGGAGTCGTTATTGCGGTTGTCAACAACAAGGGCGGGGTAGGCAAGACCACGGCGGCCTGCAACCTGGCCCATGCCGTGGGGCTGCGGGGCCGGCGCGTCCTGGTGGTGGACCTGGACCCGCAGGCCAATGCCACGGCCTTGTTGCTCCCCCATAATCTCGACCGGCGGTATAGTCTCTACGAACTGTTGGCGCCTGAGACCAAGGCCCCTTCCCTTACCAAGTTCATTTATCCCAGTAAATATGATGGGGTTTTCTGCCTCCCCAACGTACCGGAAACCGCCTCTTTAGAGCCGGAATTGATCTTGGGCGCCCCGGCCAGCTTTCTCCGGTTGCGCCGCCATCTAAGGGATTATGCCCTCCGGGAATTTGACTTCGTCATCATCGATAACCCGCCTAACCTGGGCACTTTTGTCCTCTGCGCCCTGAACACCGCGGATTTTGCCTTGGTGCCCGTCAAGGCCGGCAGCGCCTTCAGTGTGGCGGGCCTCTTGAAGGCGGTTCGCCTGGTTAACGAAGTGCGGACCCAAAGCAATAATGATCTGAGAGTCTTACGGCTCTTGATTAATCAGGTGGATAAGAGGACGCTGATCAGCCGCTCCCTTACCGAGCAGCTTTTTAAGGCGTTCAGGAAGGATCAGATTTTCAGAACCAGTATCCCGGGAAACACTGCCTTTGAACAGGCAGAGGCTGCGGGCGCTACGATTTTCCGTTATAATCCCCGCGCCACAGGCGCCCGAGCCTTCGAGAAGCTAGCCCAGGAACTCCTGGAAATATATTCCGGGTCAACCATTCCGCTGGGGAGGCCGCACGATGTCCAATCCTGAGAACCACAAGAAGAAGAGGCGCAAAGTTTTAGAGGGCTTCAATAACGTGCCGAAACTCTTGGAAGAGGCCCGGCAGGCGGTGGATGAAGTGAGTCAAGGGACGCAGGACCAAGGCGGTTCGGGAGCATCTGCAGCAGCCCCCCGGGGCCGCAAAACCGGCCCCCCGCGGCAGAAGCGCGTCCCCCGGAAAACCTCGGCCGGAAAAGGGGGCCGACAGAAAAAGCCTTCCCGCGCCCCTGCCCCCCAGGCCGAGGCGGCGGCTCCCCCCATCCCGCCGCCGGCGGATACGCCTGGCAAGCCGCGGCTCGGCTTGGCGGATTGCGGCATCAGGGTAAAGCACGCCATCCCCGGGCGCATCCGTCTGCGCCTCCATAAAATGCTGCATAACCCGGCGCTGGCCGCAGAACTCCCTCACCTCCTGACTACAGTGCCGGGGGTGACTTCCGCGGCAGCCAGCACCGCTACCGGTTCCCTGCTGATCATCTTTAATCCGGGGGAGATGGCGGTGGTGAAAGCCCGCCAAAAATTGGCCGGGGTCATGCACCGGTTTTTCCCCGGGCTCGATACGGAGAGCCTGGTAAAGCGTATGCTTGGTAAGTGAAGCTTCCCATGAGACTTGGGGACGAGGCCATAAAATTGGTAGGTCCTGGTGCGGTCGCGGCCTTGGGAGCTACCCTGGCCGCCCCTATTCTCCTGGCCGCCCTGGTCAAAATCGCCCGGCCGGTGGTCAAGGAAGCCATCCGCTTGTACCTTGACCTGGCGGACGACCTTCAAGAAGTCGTAGCCCAACACCGGGTTCGGCTGGAAAAAGCTTCGAGATTTTCCAGCCATCTTCTTTCGGGAGTAAGCGAGAA
>JARRQO010000118.1:0-6848 GCA_037381685.1 Deltaproteobacteria bacterium
CGGGTCGCCTGGGGCCTCTGGCCGTGACCAAACAGGGCCTGATCTTCACCGGGTTGATCACTCTGAAATCCAACGCCATTATCATCGGCCTGATCGCTCTGGTGGCCACGGCGCCGGTGGTTACCCTGGGACAGGCGCTGCATGACTTGCGGCTCCCTGACAAGCTGTGTCATTTGCTGTTGTTTACCTACCGTTACCTTTACGTCTTTGAGCAGGAATTCCGGCGCCTGGTCCAGTCCATGAAAATCCGGGGATTTCAGCCCCGCACCAATCTCCACACCTATCGCAGTTACGCCTATCTGGCGGCCATGCTCTTGGTGCGCAGCCATGACCGAGCCCACCGCGTGTTTCAGGCCATGTTGTGCCGGGGTTTTCACGGCACCTTTTACAGCCTGCGCACCTTTTCCTGGCAGCGCCGGGATTGGCTGTTTGTGGCAACCTCCCTGCCGGCCCTGGCGGGGCTCCTTTATCTGGAGTGGCGCAGCCCCCTGTTGCTGTGAGGCGTTGATGACTGAACCCTTGCTTGAGTTGCGCAACCTTACCTTTGCCTACCCCGGGGCTCCTTACCCGGTCTTTCAGGATTTTAATTATGAACTCCTGGCGGGCACCCATATCGGCCTCATCGGTCCCAACGGCTGCGGCAAGACCACCCTCTTGCACCTGATCATGGGACTGCTGCGCCCCCAGGCGGGGAGCATCATCATTTTCGGGCGGGAAGTCAGGCAGGAAAAGGATTTCGTCGACGTGCGGCAAAAGGTGGGTCTGATGTTTCAAAATCCCGATGACCAGCTTTTCTGTCCCACCGTCTTGGAAGACGTGGCCTTCGGGCCCTTGAATCAGGGCAAGCCGCCGGCTGAAGCGATCACTATCGCCCGGGAAACCATGGCGCGGCTGGGCCTTGCAGGCTTCGAAGATCGCGTCACCTACAAGCTTTCCGGGGGCGAAAAAAAGCTGGTCTCCTTAGCCACTGTACTAGCCATGCGGCCGCGGCTCCTGTTGCTGGACGAGCCCACCGCAGGCCTGGATGAACCAACCAAGGAGCGTATCATCGCTATTCTCAAGAATTTGGCTATCGCTTACATGATCGTGTCGCATGAAAATGATTTTTTGGAGCACACCGTCAAGGAATGTTGCCAGGTCCATGGGCACTGCTGCCAACCGGTCGCCGGGCGCCACTGGAACCAGGACTGAGTGCATCTGCGGGCTAACCAGTCTTGCCGGCCTCGGGCCGCCCCCGAAAATGAAAATCAGTTGGAGGGGCGGACCTGCGTGTCCGCCTTGAGGGCGCAATATTACGCCGGCGCTGCCTTACGAGGATTTTCGCGGTGAAGCCTGCCCAAAATCTAATTATGATAGGAGGGGGTTCATGAAACGTTATATCACCTTGGGACTTTGCCTGGCGTTGGTCTTCGGCCTGGCCGGGGTCTGCCAGGCCCATTTCGGCCTGATCCTGCCCGACAAATCTATGGTGATACAGGGAGACAACCCTAACCTGGGGCTAACCCTGGCCTTTTGCCACCCCTTTGAGCAAAATGGCATGGACATGGCCAAACCCAAACGGTTCGGCGTGCTCTGCGGGAAAAAGAAAACTGATCTCCTGAGCACTTTAAAGCAAACCAAGGTCCTGGATCATCAGGCCTGGAAAACCACCTACACTCTGAAACGGCCCGGGGTTTATGCCTTCTATGTTGATCCCGCGCCTTATTGGGAACCCGCGGAAAATAAATATATCATTCATCAGACCAAGACCTATGTGGCGGCCTACGGCGCCGAAGCCGGCTGGGACGAGGAAGTGGGCCTCAAGGCGGAAATCATCCCCCTGACCCGGCCCTTTGGCCTCTATGCCGGTAACGTCTTCCAGGGATTGGTGAAATTCAAGGGCAAACCCGTGGCCGGGGCCGATGTGGAAGTGGCATACTGGAATGCCGGTAAAAAGGTGACCCCGCCCAATGACTATTTCATCACCCAGGTGGTCAAGACTGATAACAACGGGGTCTTTACTTTTGCGGCGCCCCAAGCCGGCTGGTGGGGCTTTTCTGCCTTAAACGAGGAAAAAGGCGCCATTACCCGACCCGACGGCAAGAAAAAGGACGCGGAATACGGCGCCGTGCTCTGGGTGCAATTCACCGCGTGGCCGGCGGCGAAATAAGCGTCAGCCACCATAAGATTGTTCCAGAGCGGCAGCGGCCCTGGGGCTGATTAATTCCAGGCTACCAAACAACTGGCTGTGGTCTCGGAGGGGCGGACCTCAGTATCCGCCCTCAGGGTGGTCGCACTTGCAGATATACCTACAAACCCGAAGCTATTTTTACTTTTAGGGCCCAACCTGGTTTTTTACTTGACAATAACCGGTTATGCGGTTATATATAATATATGAAACAGCAAGCTCGGTTTTTTAAGGCCCTGGCGGATGAAACCCGCTTGCAGATCCTCTGGCTTCTCATGGGAGAAGATGAACTCTGCGTCTGCGACATCATGCGGGCCCTGGGCATTACCCAGTCCAAGGCCTCCCGCCACTTGCGCTATCTTTTCAACGTTGGCCTGGTGAGCGACCGGCGGGAAGGAGTCTGGATGAATTACCGCCTGGCGGTGCCGCCGGGTAGCGACGGGGAGAGGTTCATCAAGTTTCTCGGCGAGAGGCTGGCCGCGGCCCCCGAGGCCCAAGCCTTGCGGGATAAGCTCAAAACTTGGCTTCAAGCCAAGGCCGCGGCCGGAGAAGAGGCCAGTTGCGTATGTTAGGGGATTACCCCGGTTGCGGCGCCACTCCCTCGGAAGGCTTGCGGCTTGGCCCGGGCCGACCTCCGCGGTTGAGCCTCATCCCTCCGGCGCTGATAAATTTTTTTGACTTGAAGATAAGCAAACAAGCGCTTATGCGCATATTTAACTAATTAAGGAGCCCTTATGGACGCCCCTGCCCCTCGGCGGCTGAGTTTCGTGGCCCGGTTTCTCACTCTGTGGATCTTTTTGGCCATGGGCCTGGGGGTGTTCCTGGGTTATTTCATTACCGGGGTCCCCACTTTCCTGGACCGCTTTTCCGTCGGCACCACCAACCTGCCCATCGCGGTGGGATTGATTCTGATGATGTACCCGCCCCTGGCCAAGGTGCGTTACGAAGAACTGCCCCAGGTTTTTAAAGATTTCAAGGTCCTGGGCCTGTCACTGCTCCAGAACTGGATCATTGGCCCCATCCTCATGTTCCTGCTGGCCATCGCCTTTCTCCGGGGCTACCCGGAGTACATGGTGGGCCTGATCATCATCGGTTTGGCCCGGTGCATCGCCATGGTCATTGTCTGGAACGATCTGGCCCAGGGTGATACGGAATATTGCGCCGGTTTGGTGGCCTTCAATTCCATCTTCCAGATGCTCTTTTTCTCCATCTACGCTTACCTCTTTGTGACTCTCCTGCCCGACTGGCTGGGCATCGCCTCGGGCCTGCAAGTCAAGGTCACCATCCTGGAAGTGGCGCAAAGTGTCCTGATTTACCTGGGCATTCCCTTTTTCGGCGGCATGCTCTCCCGGTTTTTTCTGGTGCGGGCCAAGGGCCGGCAGTGGTATGAAGAGCGCTTTATTCACCGCATAAGCCCCATCACCCTCATCGCTCTGTTGTTCACCATTGTGGTGATGTTTTCCCTCAAAGGGGAATATATCGTCGAACTCCCCCTGGACGTGGTGCGCATTGCCATTCCTTTGGTGATCTACTTCATCGTGATGTTTTTTGTAACCTTTTACATGTCCGCCAAGGCGGGGGCCGGCTATCCCATTTCCGCCACCCTGTCCTTTACGGCCGCCAGCAATAACTTTGAGCTGGCCATTGCCGTGGCGGTGGCGGTGTTCGGACTGCAATCGGGAGAAGCCTTCGCCGCGGTCATTGGCCCCCTGGTGGAGGTCCCGGTGCTGATCAGCTTGGTGAACGTGGCCTTGAGGTTCAGGCAGAAGTATTTTACGCCCCCGGAGTGCGTCGAGTGCGGCCCGGGCCCGGAGGGGCTCAAGGTCCGGTAGCGCCAAAAGTTCAGGCGGCCGCGCCGGATTTCACCTTGGCCCGGTTTATATTAATGTATCCGGTTATCCGTTTATATATAAGGCGTCAGTAAGTCTGACCCTAATCCCTTAAGCGAGGATAGAAACATGAGATTGCGGCGTCATGCGGTATTGGGGCTTTGCGGCCTGCTGGGATTCTTGCTCCTCTGCTCCGGGTTGCCGTCTCCGGGCCGGGCTGCGGCCCCCGGCCGGCCGGCGCTCTATGAATTCGGCGCGGGTTACTGCGCCGCGTGCAAAGAAATGGCCAAGATCATGGCCGATTTGCAAGCCCATTATGGCCAGCACCTGGAATTCCGCCAGGTGTATGCCTCCAAAGACAAAGACCTGTTTCAGAAATATAAGATCGTCCTGATCCCCACCCAGGTGTTCCTGGATGCCTCGGGTAAAGAAGTCTACCGGCACATGGGAGCTTTGTCCCGGGATCAGGTCATTAATAAGCTTAAGGCCCTGAAATTTATTGATTGATAAAGGAGACATTGATGGCCTGGACTGAAACCCTGGGACAGGTGATGCAGACCCGTCCCCTCCTGGGATACGGCGCCGCGTATTTAGGCGGCGTGATAGCCACGGCCAGCCCCTGCATCCTGGCCAGCGTACCCCTGGTCATCGGCTTTGTGGGCGGCTACGCCGGGGGCAACAAAAAGCAGGCCTTTGCCTATTCCCTCACCTTTGTGGTGGGGCTGGCCCTGGTGTTGTCCATCCTGGGCGCAGTGGCGGCGCTGGCGGGCACCCTATTCGGCCGGGTGGGCCTCTATTGGTATTTTATCGTGGCGGTCATCCTCATGGTCATGGGTCTGCAATTGTCGGGACTCATCCACCTGAAACTGGGCGGGGCCTCCCAGAAATTCCTGCCCCGGCGCACCGGCCTGCTGGGCGCCTTGATCCTGGGCATGCTTTTCGCCCTGGTGCTCTCGCCCTGCGCCTCCCCGGTGCTGGCGGTTATCCTGACCCTGGCTGCGGTCAAGGGCCGGGTGGCTTACGGCAGCTCCCTGCTCTTTGCCTACGCCCTGGGTCAGGGCACCCTGGTCATCCTGGCGGGCACCTTTACCGGGGTGATCGAGAGTTTTCTGAAATCCAGGGGCGCCCGGTTCGGCACCCTGATGCAAAAGGGTGCCGGCTACCTGATTTTCTTTCTGGGCGCCTATGTTTTCTTCCAGGGGATACGCGGCCTGGGCCTCTAAACGGCCCGCCGTGGTCCAGAAAATTTTGATTTGGCTTGATGAGGGATCATGGATAATCAACTATATCAAGACCACTCAGCCAGCCTCAAACAGGTTGCCGAGTTGGAAAATCCGCCAGTCGGACCGATTACCCGGTTTAAGACGGCCATCAGCCGCTGGCCGCGCCAGGACCTGGTAAAATTAATCCTTCTGGGTCTGGGGCTCGTCATCTGGTGGCCGCTTTACTTCAGGCTGGGAGCTTTCTCGACGTGGGTGGCCTATGACCTGTTCCACCTGGCCTCCGGCAGCCACCTGGGTGACGCCCTGGCCTTCTTCTTCCTGGACGTCCCCAAGGTCTTCATGCTCCTGGTGCTGGTGATCTTCGGAGTGGGCCTCCTGCGCTCCTTTTTCAACCCCGAGCGCACCCGGGCCATTTTGGCCGGCAAGCGGGAATTCATCGGGGATGTGCTGGCCGCGCTGCTGGGGATAGTCACGCCTTTCTGCTCCTGTTCCGCGGTGCCGCTGTTTATCGGCTTTGTCGAAGCCGGCATCCCCATCGGGGTCACCTTCGCGTTTCTGATCTCCGCGCCCATGGTGAACGAGATTGCCCTGGTGCTGCTCTTCGGCCTCTTCGGCTGGCAGATCGCCCTGATTTATTTGTCCATGGGGCTGCTCATCGCCATTCTCACCGGCCTGGTTATCGGCCGGCTGAACATGGAGCGCCAGGTGGAGGACTGGGTCTATGAGATTCGCATGGGCCAGACGCCGGCCCAACTGCAGCGCTTAACCTGGATGGGCCGCATCGATTACGGCCTGTATCAGATCAAGGAAATCGTGGGGCGGGTCTGGATCTACATTATCCTGGGAATCGGCGCGGGCGCGGCGATCCACGGCTACGTGCCCCAGGGCTTTATGACGGCCATCATGGGGAAACAGGCCTGGTGGTCGGTGCCGGCCGCGGTCATTCTCGGGGTGCCGCTTTACTCCAACGCCGCAGGCATCATCCCGGTGGTGGAGGCCCTGCTGGCCAAGGGCGCGGCCCTGGGCACCGTGCTGGCCTTCATGATGTCGATTATCGCTATCTCTTTGCCGGAAACCGTCATCCTGCGGAAGGTGCTCAAACCCAAGCTGATCGCGGTGTTCATCGGGGTGGTGGCTCTAGGGATCGTCATGGTGGGGTTTATCTTCAACGCCATTATGTGAGGGAGCGTGCCTGGAAGCGCTTGAAAGGGAGGGATTAGTTTTGATTACAAGCACTTATATTCGCGTCCAGGGGATGGTGCAAAAGGGCGGCTTCACCTGAATGGGCTGCCCCGACGCGGTGCGCGCCGAATTGCTCAAGGTCTCCGGGGTGCTGGATGTAACCTACCACCCCGAAGCGGACCGGTTCATGGTCCGGTTTGAATCCGTATTGGTCGGCCTGGAGACCATTTTTGCCGCCATAGCCACCGCGGGCCGAATGATGGGAAAACAATACCTGCCGCAATTGGTGCCCGTAACTCCGGATTCGTGATCTTACTTCACATCAGTTTTGAACCTTGAACCTTGAACTTTTGGAGGAGAGTAATTTTATGAAAAAAGTACAGGTCTTGGGGCCGGGATGCCCCAAATGCTTGGAGTTGGCCAAGCGCACGGAAGCTGCGGCCCAGG
>JARRQO010000119.1:0-11464 GCA_037381685.1 Deltaproteobacteria bacterium
GCGGGGTGAGTTTCGGGGCCGGCACCATGAAAACCCTCACGCCCCAGGATTGCGAGGCCATCGTCAAGGATTGCCCTGCGGTCAGGGCCGCGGCCCCCGTGGTCCGGGCCCGGACCCAGGTGAGTTATGGCAACCGCAACTGGGTGCCCACCTTTATTTACGGCACTACGCCCGCGTTCTTAGACGTCCGGGAATGGGACCTGGGCGAGGGCGCGCCCCTCACCGAACGCGAGGTCCGCAACTCCAGCAAAGTCTGCCTGTTGGGCCAGACTCTGGTGCGGGAGCTCTTTCAGGGCGAATCCCCCCTGGGTAAAGAAATTCGGATTAAGAACGTCTCCTTCAAAGTGATCGGCGTCCTCAGCGCCAAAGGCGCTAACATGATGGGCATGGACCAGGATGATGTCCTGGTGGCCCCCTGGACCACCATCAAATTCCGGGTGGTGGGCACTTCCGCCACCACCGCCAATCAGAGCGCGGCGACCACTTCCAGTTCCTCCGACTCCGGGGTCACCACCACGGTGAACAGCCTCAGCCAGCTCTACCCCAATACGGAAACCAGCCTTTACCCGGAGCAATCTGCGATTCAGGCTGCGGACACCCCGCAACCGGTGCGGTTTATCAATATAGACCAGATTCTGGGCGCGGCGCGCTCTACCAAGGATATCCCCGTTGCCATTAAGCAAATTACCCAATTGTTGCGGGAACGGCACCGGATTCGTCCCGGCGAGCCGGATGACTTCCACATCCGGGATCTGACCGAAATGACCAAGGCCCTGACCTCCACCACCAATATGATGACCAGGCTCCTGTTGGCGGTGGCCCTGATCTCCCTTTTGGTCGGCGGCGTCGGCATCATGAATATCATGTTGGTGTCAGTCACGGAGCGCACCCGGGAGATTGGCTTGCGTATGGCCGTAGGGGCCTGTGCCCGGGACATCCTCCAGCAATTTCTGGCCGAATCCGTGATCCTCTGTTTTTGCGGCGGCGCCGCAGGCATTCTCGCCGGCCGGGGAGTCTCTTATCTGGTCAGGATGGTGCTGCACTGGCCCACGGAACTGTCCCTGGGGGCCATTGTTGCGGCCTTTGCGGTCTCGGTGACCGTGGGCATGGTGTTCGGGTTCTATCCGGCCTGGAAAGCCGCGCACCTGGACCCCATCGTGGCGCTGCGGTATGAGTAACTATATGCGCAATAACCCAGTCAAGGTCGGATTGTGCCATGCTCCAGCAGATTATCCATTTCTCTGGGAACCGGGAAAAAATGAAAAATAGGCCCCAGATCAAAAGAACCTTTAGACCTAAACTCGGCAGGAGGTTCTTTGGTGGCACAGCCTTTCTAAGCTGTGCCGGGATTTGCCTGGGTCTGGCCGCCGGCTGCATGGTGGGCCCCGATTACCACAAGCCGGAGACCAAGGTCCCCACCACCTGGGACGGTCAAAATGTGGTCGCCCCGAGCCAGCCCAGCAAAACCACGAACCAGCCGGTGAAGCTGGTGGATTGGTGGAAGGCGTTTAAAGATCCGACCCTGACTTCTCTGGTGGAAATGGCTATCCGCAACAATCTGGATGTGCGCACCACCGAGGCCCGCATCCGCCAGGCCCGGGCGGCCCTGGGCGTGGCCGGAGCGCCGCTCTGGCCCGGGCTCGATTCCTCGGTGATCTATCAGAGGAGCCAGAGTTCCAGCGCCACCGTTACCTCGGGTGGTCCTGCCATCTCCTCTGCCGCCGGTCTGCGGGAATTGTTTCAGGTGGGTCTGGACGCCAGTTGGGAACTGGATATTTTCGGGGGGACCCGCCGGAACATCGAGGCCGCCGGAGCCGATCTCAAGGCCGCGGTGGAGGACCGCCGGGACGTTTTGGTAACCATGGCGGGGGAGGTGGCGAACAACTATCTCAATCTGCGGGGATTTCAGCAACAGATCGCTATTGCTGAAAAGAACCTGGCGGCCCAGAAGCATAATGCCGAAATCACCCGGAAACGCTTTGAGGCCGGGTTTGTGGGCGCCCTGGACGTGGCCAACGCCAACGCCCAGGTAGCCACCACCGCAGCGCAGATTCCCACCCTGAAGTCTGCGGCCCGGGCAGCCATTTACAACCTGGGGGTCCTCCTGGGCAGGGAGCCGGCTGCCCTGGAAAAATATCTGGCCAAAACCGCTCCGATTCCTCCCAACCCGCCGGAGATTCCGGTGGGGCTGCCCTCCGAGCTGGTGCGGCGGCGTCCGGATATCCGCCGGGCCGAAGCCCAGTTGCACGCGGCCACGGCCCGCATCGGCGTAGCCACCGCCGATCTTTTCCCCAAGTTCTCGCTTACCGGGAGCTTCGGGTTTTCCAGCAATGACCTGACCAAGCTGGGCAATCTGTCCAATAGCAAATTTTGGTCCCTGGGCCCCACCGTCACCTGGCCGATCTTCGCCGGCGGCCGCATCAGGTACAACATCAAGGTGCAAGACGCCCTCACCGAGCAAGCGCTGCTCACTTATCAAAAGACTGTGCTGACCGCCCTGAAGGATGTGGAAACCGCGCTGGTGGCCTATGCCAAGGAACAGCAACGCCGCAAATCCTTAGCCACCGCGGTGGTCAACAACCGCCGAGCCGTGGACCTGGCCATGAAGCTTTACGTGGCCGGCAAAACGGATTTCTTGAACGTTCTCAACGCCCAGCTAAACCTTTATACCACCGAAAACGCCCTGGTGCAGAGCACCAACGCCGTGGACACCAACCTGATTGCCCTTTACAAGGCCTTGGGCGGGGGCTGGGAGAAAAACGCCCTGCCACCGGATCACCGGGATCAGGCTTACCTGGACCTGCTCAAGCAGGTGTCGGACAAAAAAGTGACCGCAGATTAACACCTTTTGGCAATGAGTATAAACAAGCCCGTAGGTCGGACTCGTTATGTCCCCGCCACCCTTCAAAACCTATGCCGCGGCGTTGTCCAAAGGCGCAGAGATTGATCTGGTTATAGAAAAACTGGCCTTCGGCGGCAAAGCCCTGGGGCGGGTGGACGGATTTGTGGTATTCGTGGACCACGCCCTTCCCGGCCAAAAGGTGCGGGTGCGGCTCAACCGGAAAAAGTCCAAGTTTGCTGAAGCCAGGGTAATCCAGACCCTGGAGCAGTCCCCGGCCTATACCCCGCCCTTTTGCCGCCATTTCGGCCTTTGCGGCGGCTGCCAGTGGCAGGACCTGTCTTATGAGGAGCAGTTACGCTGGAAGCAGGTCCAGGTGCAGGAATGCCTCCAGCATCTGGCCGGATTGTCCCCCCAAGATCTTCTGCCGCCGGTGGCCTCACCCCAGCAGCGCTATTACCGCAACAAAATGGAGTTCACCTTTGCCCCCCGGTCTTTCGAAGAACCCCAGGCCACCTCAATCCCGGACCGCGGCGGTTGTGCCCTGGGGCTGCACGTGCGGGACTCCTGCCACCGGATTTTCAATGTAGAACAATGCCTGCTGCAATCCCCGCAATCCCCGGCCATCGTGGGAGCCGGGCGCGACTGGTGCGGGGCCAGCGGCCTGCCCGCCTACGACACTCGCACCCAGCAAGGTTTCTGGCGCTTCCTGGTGATACGGGAAGGCAAAGGCACCGGGCAGACGCTGGCGCACCTCATCACCTACGCTCAAGGCGATCCGGCCGCGGTGGAGGCCCTGGCCGCTCATTTGGCCTCTGGCTTTCCACAAATCACCACCTTCGTACACTCGGTCAGCCGGAAAAAGGCCCAGGTGGCCGTAGGCGAGGCCAGCCGTACCTTATTTGGTCCCGGTTACATTGAGGAGCAGCTCGGGGCTTTGCGCCTGCGGGTCTCGGCCCAGACGTTCCTTCAGACCAACACCGCGGCCGCGGCCAATCTGTATGAGGCCATCAGGCGGCTGGGAGGGTTCACCGGCCGGGAAACCGTTTGGGACCTCTACTGCGGCGCCGGCAGCATCGCCCTGTCGCTGGCTCCCCAGGTGCGCCGGGTGGTGGGGTTTGAATTGGACCCGGCCGCAGTGCAAGATGCCCGCATAAACAGCCGCCTCAACGGCTTGGACAATTGCGACTTTCTGGCCGGAGACTTGAAAGAACGTCTTGGGGAAGTCCAGCGGGCCGGGTCCCGCCTTCACGCCGAACCTCGCCCCGAGGTGGTGATCGCCGACCCGCCCCGAGCCGGTCTGCACCCCCAGGTGGTGCGAGCCCTGCTGGCCCTGGCTCCCTTGCGCCTCATCTATGTCTCGTGCAACCCCGCCACCCTGGCCCGGGACCTGGCCCTCCTTAAGGAACAATACGAGATACTTAGCCTCCAACCCTTCGATCTGTTCCCTCACACCTCCCATATCGAATGCCTGGCCCACCTTACCCGGCGCCACCGGATTTAATGTAGCGCCAGGCTTTACCGCACCGACCCAGGGACGAAAGCCCTGCCGCCGAATATTTTTGCGGCAACCTACCAGCTTGACTTTTTAGGGAAAATAATTACTTTGGGGGCAATCTAAGGTCGCGTTCCTGAAATAATCATTAAATGTTTAATGCAGGAGCCACTTGCAGGCGCGCCCTCAGGCAGGAGGACACCTGAGCTCCCTGAAAGGTGGCAAAAATAGAGCCGACAGGAGGAAGTATGCCGAAAAAGATCAGGTGGTGGCTGGCCGGCAGCGGCCTGGCAGTTTTGTGTTTCGTGTTGTTGGGGTGCGCCAGCATGCAGGCCCAGCAAACTCCACCGACCAAAACCACAGAAGACCTGCTCTCAGCCGCGGGGTTTAAACAGTATTTTGCCACGACTCCCCAACTCAAAGCTCATCTGCGTTCCCTGCCCCAGAAGCAGATTTTCATGGCGAGCCGGGGACCGAAGCTGTTCTACGTGTACGCCGATGCTGCGGGGTGTGGCTGTCTCTATGCCGGCAACCAGCAGCAATACCAGGCGTTTCAGAACCTGGCGGCTCAGTACCAGATGGCCGCCATGCAGGTGGCGGCGGCCCAGATGAATGAAGCCGCGGCCTGGGATTGGGGAGAATGGGGTGAAGCAGGTCCCTGGTATTAAGAAAGACTGATCCCCCAAAATGGCAGTTTGGGGAAAAAAAGGGGTCAGGCCGTTAAGTCTGACCCCTGGTTTTTTCAGGGGGAATGTCCTGGCTCGCGGTTTGCCGCCAGGCCCATCTGACCCTAAACGGTCTTGAGGCTCCCGGTCCAGGTTTCGAACACGGGATAAGGATTATCCCGTTCCCCTTGCCGGTAAAAGATGACGTAGGTCATGTTCTTCCAGGAGATGAAGGCATCGCCCTGGGTGGTTTGGAAAAACCGGCCCCGCCAAGTGCCGGTATTGAGATAGACCTGGTCAAAGGGATAAGGCGTTCCCGGGGTGCTGCGGACCGCGGATAAGAGGGGATCGTGGGTGTGCCCGTAGACCACGTAGCGGATGCGGGGATCGAGGTGGATATATTCCTGGGGCGCGGCTAAAAGGAGGTCGTCCTGGGTAAAATAATCCCTGGCCCGCATAGCCAGGTCCCAGAGTTTTTCGGTGCGATAGAGCTTGAAATTCCGCAGAAGAAAGAGAAAGGCCTGGATCTTGTCGGCTTCGTCCCGCCAATCGGTCCACTTGTCATGGCGGGCATACCAGCCCTTGACAAAATCCAGACTCTCAAAATGATCAATGATCTCTTGAACCGTGTCTTCAATGATGTCTTTCAAGCGACGGTCCTGGCGCACCTGGTAAAGGAGCCACTCGATGGTGGCGGAGAGCGGCCGCACATTTTCAATTTCTTGAAAATTCCTTCTGATTTTGCTCTTTTCTTCGTCTGTAAGCCAGCCAACGGTTTTCAGGCGCTGGGCCAGAGTATAGGGCAGGCGGGCTACCAGTTCGGTGGTGATGGGGTCGCCGATGGGCACCAGCTGGTAGTCTTTCGGGGTATAGGCGACCCCTCCTTCATAATTGTACTTGTCGTATTCATGCCCATGACGGGCAAAGACCCCATACGCCAGGTCCTCATAGGTGTTGGGAAAAGGCTCCTTGGGATCGTGCCATTCCGGCGGAATGCCCAACAGCGCGCAAACTTTCTCCCGGAGGCTTTGATAGCGGTTCAACAGGCGGTCGTGGTTGCCGGGCAGGTAAAACAGCCGGACATTGATATCCTGTTGGCAGCGATCCGGCAATTCTTTCAACCACTGCTGGAATTTCGTGAAGGTTTGCCGCTCTTCATGAGTGATTTTATCTTCTTGCTTTTCATTGTAGTCCACAATGGCATCGAAAAGCATCTGGGCGTGGACTTCGACGGCATGTTCGTTCAGGCCCCAGGGTCTTTCATCCGCCGGGTAACCGAACCAATGTTCGGTGCGTAACATATCAAAGATGTCCCCCAGCAAAACGATCTTGATTTCCTGGATGTTATTACTGGGCTTCTGGGCGATGCTTACTAAATCCTCGAAAAAATACTCCAGGGCCCGGGACAGATTGTGCTCCTCCGCCGAGCCATCCACGAAATGCAGATCGCTGATAAATACAAGCATCCGACTACCCTCCCGCTGACCCTTGGATAAATTTATGACAATTTTTATCCATCTTAGCCCAAAGGTTGATATTGTCAATTTAGTTTTTTGGCTGGTTTAATGCCTGTGCAATTAACTGTGGGTCAGATCCGCGAAATCATCCTGCGCGGCCAGCCGGGAAATTTCGGCCAGGAGGTGGCGCAGTTCCGGGGCATCCCGAAACTTGATGTCCAGATGAAAATCCGGACCTTCAAACGCCACCGGCGGGTGCAGGCGGAGGCGGGACTTAGGCTTTAGCCCCAGCTTCCGGGGTAAGCCCTTCCCGGCGGGCCAGCAGCGCCACCCGCTCCAGAAATTCTTCCTGTTTGCTCTGGCTCAGCCGCAGACCCTCGAAATAAGGCCAGGCTGCGGCCCGGTCCTCCCGGTCCCAATCGGCCAGAGTGGCTGCGGCTGTCAGGGCCAGGCGGCCCTGAGCCGCCAGCCGCGGCCAGGACGGCGGCAGAGTGGCCGTCTTGAGCAGGCGCTCGACAAAGGCCCGGGAGGGCGGCAGGCCCAGGTAAGGCAGGTACTTGCCGGCAACCGTGTCCTGATCCTCATGCTCACAGAGCCGGGCGGTCAGGGTGGCCTGCTCCCAGAGGTTAAAGCCCCGGGTAAAAGCGTTATCGAAAATGTGCACCAACAGGCAGTGAAGCCCGGGGGTGCTTTCGGGCAGCAGGCGGGCGGGAATCTCTTCCCAGCCCAGATCAGCCGCGGCTTTCACGCGTCTGGCTCCAGTAACCACTCGCCAAGGCCGGCCGCCTGACTGCGGGCGCAGCCAGGGAGGATTCAGCAATCCTACTTCTTCAAGAGAAACCTTGAGGCGGTCCAGGGTCGCTGCGGCCGTTGCCTCGAGGCCGGTTTCTACCGGGTCGATCTGGGCCAGCGGAACGATGGCGCTGGTGGCGAATTTTGGTCTGTAATTGATTTTTCCATCCCCCAAGTCCCTCTTTTTCAAGGGGACTTTAGCAATGATTCCTGCCGGTTTCCCTGGGTCAACCGGGAGTCCGGGGAGATTCTGGTTTTTAAAAGCCTTTCGCTAATGGAAAAAACTTTTGGTATTCGCTATACTTACAAGGCGAAAAGAAGCCGCCGCATTTTTCCTTGCCGACGCCGGTCTAAAATATTTGTATACTGAGAAGGGAGTTGCGGTCAATATGAAGAATCCTCGCCGCGGACCGCTGGCGCCGGCGGGTCAAGCAAGCTATGATGTAAGGGCGCGCCTACCCGGGCGCCCTCAACCGGGGCGGACAATATGCCCCTGCCAACAGTTTCTTATAAGTATGCCAAAAACCTCTGGGTCCTACAATTAGAACAGGAGTATGACATGACTAGACCGTACCAGGTGGTGGCCGTCAACGGTTCCCCGCACGAAAGCTTTGGTAACACCTCTCAAATGTTGATGATGCTGGGGGAGAACCTGTCCCGTGAAGGCTTCGAAATGGAAGAGATTTTCCTGAGTCAACACCAGATCGGCTTTTGCACCGGTTGCGCCACCTGCCTGGAAACGGACTCCTGCTGGGTCCGGGACGATTACAAGTCGGTAGTCCGGTCGGTACTGGAGGCGGACGCGGTTATCCTGGCCTCCCCGGTCTATTTTTTCAATGTCACGGCCCAGATGAAGACTTTCATAGATCGGTCCCTGGGGTATGGTCACCGGCCCCGGGGGGACTGGAAACCCGGCCTGGCTTTAAGTGTTTCCGCGGGCTATGGCGAAACCTGGGTAGCCGATTACCTGGGTCAGATTCTTAGGGTCTTTGGGGCCTTTCCGGTGGGAAAACTCACCGCCATCGCGGTGGGCCCCGGCGAGTTTTTGGGACGGGAGGCGGTGGAGGCCCGGGCCGCGGACCTGGCCCGGGACCTGGCCCGGTCCGTCAAGGAGGGGCGGCGTTACCCCCCCACGGATCAGGACCTGGGCTACTGGCACTTTATGAGCAACCTGATCAAAGAGAATCGGGAGTTTATGGCGGCCGACTACGAGTACTGGCAGCAATTGGGACTGTTTAAGAGCTTCGAGGACTATGTGGGCCAGACTCGTTCCCGCCAGACCCCGGATATGCAGGTCCCCCAGCCCCAGGCCAAAATGCGGCAAAAAACCGGAGCCACACCGGTTACCGAAGCTGAGCCCGAGCCTCCGGCGGGCGTTCCCGGCACCGCCCTGGAACTCCTGAAGATGATGCCAAGTGCCTTGAATCCCGCGGCCGCGGAAGGTCTTACGGCCATCTACCAGTTTGAAGTGAGCGGCAGAGAAAACTTTACCGCGCACCTGGTGATCGCCGACGGGAAAGCCTCCTTTCATGAGGGACCGGCGGACAAACCCAATCTGATCATCAGGACTCCGGCGGAGGTGTGGCTGGCTATTTCCAACGGGGAACTGGACGGCACCCAGGCCTATTTAACCGGTCAATTCCGGATCAAAGGCGAGCTGGGCCTGCTGATCAAGCTGAAAACCCTGTTTGTGGATTAGGAAAGTATTCATCAATCATTTAAGGTTTTTTCTTGAGCATATTTGCCTATTACATAAGATATTTATTCTCTCGCCAAGACGCCAAGGCGCCAAGAGCGCAAAATACGGGTCTGTACCTATATAATTGTCCTTGATCTCGTGCAAATCCAGCGGATCGTGATGGTGGGCGGGGCCACCCTACATGACTGAATTTTTCATATGCAAACCCCGCAATCAGCTGCGGCATACAACGCCTTGCGGCGACCATGGGCAACCCTATAAACTGTCCTACTCAAGCGCAGCTAAAGCCTGCGGCTACCACTGGCCCCTGACCCCTAATTCTTAACCCCGCACCAATTCGGCGCTGTAAATAAAGGCCCCGTCCCGCTTGAGCAGGTGCCCCTCGCGGTTTTCAATGATCCAGCCGCTTTCCCCTTTGCCGCCGAAGGGCAGGCGCAGGGGGGTGAAGATGAAATCCGGATTGTCGTAAGTCATGCCGAATTTTGCCGTCAGGGCCTCCCGCCCACCGGGAGGCGGGGTGCCGAACCAGCTCACCAGAAAGGGGTAGCGACTGCGCAAAACCCGCTCTACCGCAACTGTGTCGCGGTCCACCGGCGTTAAAGTCAGGAAGGGGCCGAAGAGTTCCAGGTCCGGGGGCTCCGGGGTCTCCAACAGAAACGGCCCCTGCCATTCGCCGTCCCGGCGGGGCGGCACCAGGAAGTGAGGCTCGCCTAAAGCCTCCAAAGCCTTCTCCAGGAGCTTGCGGGTGCGTTCCACCCGGAGGGGTCCGATCCTGGTTTCGGGGTCCCGGGGGTCCCCCACCTTCACCGCGGGCATCGCCTCCAGGATCATGGCCTTGACCCGGTCGTAAATCTCCCGGTGGATATAGGCCCGCTTCAAGGTGGTGCAGTACTGGCCGCCGTTGATGAAGGCCCGCCCCACCACGAAACGCACCGCCTTTTTAAGGTCCGCGTCTTTAAACAAAATCACCGGCGGCAGGCCGCTGGGCCCGGCAAAAAAGAGCTTATCAAAATGCTGGACCTGCTTTTCGTAGGCCGCCCCCACCGCGCCTCCGCCGGAAATGAAGAAAACCCGCACCTCCGGGTCCGCGACGCAAAGCTGGCCGAACTTCCGGTTATCCATACCCACAACTGCGCTAAAGCCCGGCAAGGGCGCCACGATCTCTTGAAACAGGGCCGCCAGGCGGGAGGTTTGCGAAGAGCAACTGAAGCGAAACTCGTTGCCCCCCAAAATGGCGGCGCCGCCCACCCGGGCCACCATAACCGGCGGCGCGTCATACGGCATGATCGCCGCCACGGTGCCGTAGGGCGCCTTACCGGCTACATAAGGCACCTCCACTTCCATGGTGCGGAGGTGCTCCACGGCCATATCCACTTCCAGGGCCGCGGCGTTGACCGGAGTACCGATGTCATCCCCCTCCGCGGCTAACAGTGCGGCCCGGCGCTGCTCCATCCGGTCAGCCAATTCCTGCAGGACTCTAAGGCGCGGGGCGAATTCCTGAATCATTTTGGTCCACCTTTCCAATAATTGCCGGCGTTCCCCGGGCCGGAGATCCTTAAATGGACTTCAGATAATCGCCAGAGCCGGCCCGGGCTCCTCTATAAAAATACCACAAACCCCCAAGCCGGCGCCAAAGATTTGGGATGACGGCAAGCCGCAAAATTTTCCCTGACCTCTCGTTCGGTTTATCCATTCATTTAAACTCAAAAGCTACTTTATTTTATGATAAAAATATTGTATATATAAGATTAGGCCTAGATATGAGATTAGGTTCAATATTGATAAGATTGCGGGCTGGAGATCTGAGCCGAACCGGCCCCACAGCCTGTGCAGCATAGCCAAACGAAAACTATCCCAACCTGTGAATAACGGAGGACCAATGCCAGAAGAGGCCGTGAAAGAAATCACCGTTGACCGGAAGCACCGCAAAATCGGGATGTCCCCCGAGCTGGCGGACCGCTGCTATACCTGCGGCACCTGTGCCGGAGGCTGCCCCGCCAGCGGGCTGGTTCCCGGCTGGGACCCCCGGAAGGCCATCCGGGCTATCGTCCTGGGCCTGGAAGACGAAGTAATTGAGTCCAAGTGGCCCTGGGTCTGCACCCTATGCGGCCGCTGCGAGTACCAGTGCCCCATGGGCATCAAATTGTTGCGGACTTTCCGTGCCTGCCGCACCCAGCGGGAGCGGGATAAGGTCCCTGGACCGATCCACAAAGGCACCATGATGAATCTCGAGCGGGGCAATAACCTCGGGATTCCCAGGGATGACTTCCTCTTCCTGCTGGCCGATTTGGGCGTGGAAATGGAAAACGACGAAGAGCAGCCCTGCCCCGGCTTTTACGTGCCAGTGGACAAAGAAGGGGCCAACATCATCGCCACCATCAATTCCAAGGAACCCTTCGGCGAGCCGGACGACATGAAGTTCTGGTGGCGCATCTTTTACGCCGCCAAGGAAGACTGGACCGTTTCTTCCACCAACTGGGAAGGAGTCAACTGGGGCCTGTTCTCCGGTGACGACCC
>JARRQO010000120.1:0-10809 GCA_037381685.1 Deltaproteobacteria bacterium
CTTTTAAAACCTGCGGCAGCATTTTCTCGGCTGGCCCCGCCAGAAAGTGGTGGGCCAGGGAGTAGGTCAGCCGCGTGGGCTCCAGGTTGTTTTCCACGATGAGGGCGTTCCATTCCCTGGCGATGGCCGGGATGTAGCTGGCCGGGGCCACCTCCCCCGAGGTGCCGATGACCAGGAGCAGATCGCAATGCTGGGCCAGTTCCTGGGCCTCGGTTTGGGCTGCCGCGGGAATCGGCTCCCCAAAAAAGACCACGTCAGGCCGGATCAACCCGCCGCAGGGGCAATAAAGCGGGGGGTGGGAAAAATTCAGGCTCTCCCGGGGGTAGTGGGTGCGGCAACTATCACAGCTAAAGTGCATGGCGTTGCCGTGGAACTCCACCACCCGCCTGGACCCCGCGGCCTGGTGCAGGTTGTCCACATTCTGGGTGATGATGCCCCGCAACTTTCCCCGGGCCTCCAGTTCCGCCAGGGCGAGATGGGCCGGGTTGGGCCGGGCCCGGCTGATGGTTTCGTCCATCTCGATTAAAAGCTGCCAGACCTTGGCCGGGTTGCGGCGGAAGGCCTGGATGTGGGCGTATTCCAGGGGATCATAGCGGTCCCAGAGGCCGCCTACGCCCCGGAAGCTGGGGACGCCCGATTCCACCGAGATCCCGGCCCCGGTTAAAGCCACCACCCGGGGGTGCCGGCGGATGATCTCTGCCAGCCCCCGGGGGCTGATCTCTTTCTGTTGGGCTTTCATGTCAGCACCCCTCCTGTATTAAGCCCGGCTCGGGTGCGACGGCCAGGTGGTCTTCAGTCTTAACGCCGCCCGGATGTCCCGGATTCCCATCCAGACCAGCACCACCGCGAACACCAGCCGCAGTTCGGCCTGGCTGAGAAAATGGGCCAGGCTGCCGCCCAAAAAAGACCCCACCACGATGCCGATAATCAAACCAGGCAGGATTTTCAAGACCACGTTGCCTAAACGCCAGTGAGTAAAAGATCCCACCAGGCCGGTGGGGACATGGCCAGCAAAGAACTCCCCTGGGCCGTGTACTGGCTCAAACCCACCACCAGGACCATGGCCGGCACCATGATGGAGCCGCCCCCCACCCCCATCATCCCGCCGATAAAACCCGCGGCGGCCCCGCTGGCCAAAAGCGCCACAATCTTGACCCAGGTGGCGGCCGGATGAGACAGCACCGCCAGGTGGGCCAGATAAGGTTTGGCGAGCAGTAGCAGCGAAACGAAAATCAAGAAGACGCCGAAAGCCCGCTTGAGCTTCCATTCGGGTAAGGCGTTGGCATACACCGCCCCGAAACGGGCGGTAAAGATGGCGGCGGACGCCCGACAGGCCGCCGCCAGGAAGTCCACCGAGCCGTTCAGATAATAAGTAAAAGCCCCGGCCAGTCCGGTAAACACCAGGGCCATCAGACTGGTGCCGTGGGCCTGGTGCTGACTGAACCTGAAAAAACGCACCATGAGGGGGATCATCAACGCGCCCCCGCCCAGGCCCACCAGGCCGCCAAAGCCCCCGGCCAGCAGGCCGATAAGAAAACTTAAAAACATGAGAGATTCCGTAAATTAAGGCGGTATGGTTAGGGTCGCGCCCCAGAAATACTCAGCAAATTAGTTATCCTTGGGCGCATCAAGGTATGTACCTCAAAGGGGGCATCTCAGGGGGCCGCCCCCGCCAAAAATGCCCCATAATTTCCCAAATACCTTTGGCGCATAACCTAATTCGCCACCCGGATGCGGGCATCCAGGGCCAAAAGTCCCGGGTTGCCCGGAAAGACCCGCACCGGGTTGAGGTCCACCTCCTGGACCTGAGTGAACTGCAGCATCAAGTTAGACAGGGCCGCCAAAGCCTGGCCCACGCCCTGCAGGTCTGCGGCAGGCCGGCCCCGGGTACCGGTCAGGATGCGGCCGATCCGGGTTTCGGCCACCAGACCCCGGGCCTGGGCCGGGCTCACCGGCGCCACCCTCAGGGCCACGTCGTCCAGGATTTCGGTATCCACCCCGCCGGCGCCGAAGGCGATCACCGGGCCGAAGGAGTCATCCCGGCGGGCTCCCAGGAGCACTTCCCGTCCCCCCGTCACCTGGGACATGACCACCATCCGCCAGGCCTCGCCGTCCGGCAGGCTGCTTCGGGCCACCTGCGCCAGCCGGGCAAAGGCCGCCTCCACTGCTGCGGCATCGTGCAGATCCAGGGCCACAGCGCCCGCCTCGGTTTTGTGAATCAGGCCCGCAGCCGAGAGCTTGAGTACCACCGGAAACCCCAAGCGAGCCGCGGCCGCAGTGGCTTCCGCCGGGGTGGCCGCGGTTTTCCAGGGAGCCACCGGAATCCCCGCGGCCTCGATTACCGCCTGGGCCTGGTCCAGGGAAAGAAAATCTCCCGGGTGGGGACCCGCCAGCATCCCGGCAATGGCCCCGGCCCCCTTTAGATGGAGGGAGGCCTCAAAGTCCTGGATTTCTCCTCGGCCCGCCAACTCGCGGCTCAGGGCCAGGGCCTGGACCGCGTCCTCGGGGAAATGAAAGACCGGCACCCCCAGGTTATTTCGGATATAATCCTCTTCGTCCGGGGTGCACAGCACCGTGATGGCCAAAGGTTTTCGGGCCTGCCGGGCCATTTCCAGCATCCGCCGGGCCATCTGCCGGCCGGCTTCCAGCTCAAAATCCGCCATCGGCCCGTAGTGGAACAGCACCGCATCCACCTCGGGGTCCCGGCACACCGCGTCCATGATGTCGGTGTACACGCTGAAATCAAAAACATCCCCCAGGTCGATGGGGTTGGTGGGATGAATGACCCCGGCCCGGGAACGCTCTTGGATGGAGGCCACCAGGGCCTCGGACAAAGGCGGCAGCCTGAAGCCAAACCGGCGGCAGGCGTAGGCGGTGACCACGGCTTCGCCGCCGCTGCGGGAAAACACCACCAGGCGATTGCCCCTGACCGGCGGCTGGCCCACCAGCTTGAGGGCGTTTAACAGCTCCCCCTGGGTCTTGACCCGGAGCAGGCGGCTCTGCCGGCAGGCTGTGTCCAGCACCCGCTCATCCGCGGTCAGGGAGGCGGTATGGGAATGGGCAATGGTGGCCGTCTCCGGCCCCACGTTGGCCAGATGCAGGTACACGGGCTTGGCGGCTTTAGCGGCCACCGCGAGCAGCTCCCGGCCGTCATGCAGGCCTTCCAGATAGACGTAAACCGCCTCGGTGCCCGGGTCCTGCAACAGGTACTCCAGAACCTCGTTTTCGGCCACGTCAAGTTTATTGCCCAGACTTAAAAACTTGTTTAAACCCAGGCCTTCGCGGTCCATCCAGGCCAGGACATGGGTGGCCACCCCGCCGCTTTGGGCAATAATGGAGACGGACCCCCGGCGCACCCGGGAACCGATCTCGGCAAACGGCAGGGCCAGGCCGATCTCCAGGTTGACCAGACCCAGGCCATTGGGCCCCACCAGGCGGATGCCGTATTGGTTCAGGGCCGCCCGCACCTCGTCTTCCAGGCTGTTGCCGGCCTCGTTCAATTCCGAAAACCCCGCAGATTCCACTACTACCCTGGAAATCCCCAGTTCGCCGCATTCCCGCACCAAGGCAGGCACGACCCGGGCCGGAGCCAGGATGGCCACCAGGTCCACTTTCTCGGGCAGCTCCGATAAGCTGGGAAAAATGGGCAAGCCATGGCTGGCCCCGGGCCGGCGCCCCACCGGAAAAATCTTGCCCTGATACTTGAAATGCAACAGATTAGCGACAATTCCTTGGCCCAGGTTGGAGGGATCTTCCGAGACCCCCACCACGGCCACGCGTTGCGGATAGAAGAATTTTTGCATGTTTGGTCCGGTTAAGGTATTTATAGATAAATATTTATAAATATAACATGATAACCCCTACCCTTAATTATTATATTCCTGCGGGCAAATAATATCTCCTTTGGACATCAATTTCCGGAGGTCGACCATGACGTATGAAAAGTGCAGTGACGTGAGTCAGGAGATCTGGAAGGAACTGAACTTGGCCAAACCCCAGGAAATTGTGGACCGGACCAAGGTCAAGTATCACGAGGGCAAATATCATCTTAAGTTTTTGGACCGGACCATGTTGCTGGACCCGGACCGGCAAACAGTGGAGATAGCCGGGGCGCCCCCCGCCGAACCGGACTTTCGGCTGTGCCTCACCGCCTTGATGTACCTGCTGAAGTTCGATCCCGCCCTCCTGGGGCCGGGCATCAGCCCCCTGGAATTGCCCGGGGGGGCTACCTTTTTCCGGGGCCCTCACGTCATTCCCAGCGAGCCCCTTCAGGAACGCTTCCGTCAGGATGTGGCCGGGTTTATCGAGGCCGGGAAAAAACTGCACGGCGAAACCAGAGCTACCGGCGATGCCGCCATCGCCCTCCAGGTCTTTCCCGGGCTTACGGTGGAAGTCATTTTATGGCAGGCGGACGATGAATTTCCCGCCCAGGTGTCCTTTACCCTGCCCGCCCACCTGGATAAATTCTGGTTTCTGGATGCAGTCTGGGGCCTGCTGAACCTGGTGACTCAGGAATTGCTCCATGCGGCCTAAGGAAAATCCGTTAGATTTTCTTGGAAAATTAATCAATTACGTATATAATTTAGTAATAAAAACGGGTTAGAGGGAGCTTTAAGATTGGACCGGGGCCGGTTTTTCGGCGCCGCCGGTCTGGACCAGGTTTTTTCAGGGGCCCAAGACTTCTCATGGTAGGCAGCTTCAAAAAGACGGGAAAGCCACCCCATAAGCTCCACGGCAAAGACCGACAGCAACGCCGGCGGCGGGGGGCGAGCTCCCAGCGGAACAGCCCGGCTGACGGGCGCCCCGCGGCCGGGACCTCGGGCCTGAGCGGAACCCAGCGCTTCAGCCCCGGCGACCGGGAAACCCTGCGGCTCCAGGAAACGCTGCTCAAATACCGGCGTGCCCTCAAGGCCATCACCGAATGTCATCAGGCCTTGCTGCGCGCTACCAATGAGTCGGAATTATTGAACGAAGTGTGCCGCATTATCGTGGAAGTCGGCGGTTATCACATGGCCTGGGTGGGCTACGCCGTGGATAATCCCCATAAATCCATCCGCCCCATGGCCCAGCAAGGCTTCGATGCCGGATATGTCGAGCAACTGAACCTGACCTGGGCCGACCAGGAGCGGGGGCGGGGTCCTGCGGGCCGGGCCATCCGGGAGGGCGCCATGTTCATTTGCCATGATACCCAAATGGACCCGGATTTTGCCTTTGTGCGGGAGGAAGCCGCTATCCGGGGTTATGCCTCGGTGCTGGCCTTGCCCCTGAACGACACCCGCACCTTTGGGGTCCTGACCATCTACGCCCGGGAAGCCGATGCCTTTGATAATGACGAGATCGCCCTGCTGATGGGCTTGGCCAACGACCTGGCCTATGGCATTACCGCCCTGCGGGCCCGGGTCGAACGCCAGTGGGCCGAAGAGGCCTTGAAAGAGTCGGAGCGGGAACTGCGCCTCCTGACAGTCCAACTGTTGAGCATTCAGGAAAAAGAGCGCCGCCGGGTCGCCCGGGAATTGCACGACGAACTGGGTCAGGCCTTGACGGTTTTGAAAATCCACCTGGTGGGCCTTGAAGAAATGTTGGCGGCGGACCAGCAGAACCTCAGGAGCAATTGCGAACAAATGCTGTCTTATATCGATACAGTTATCGAAAATGTGCGCCGCCTTTCCTGGGACCTCTGCCCTTCCTGTCTGGAAGACCTGGGCCTGTCATCTTCCCTGGGGTACCTGGTGGACGATATCTGTCGCAATCATAATATGAGAAGCACCGTGGTCATGGACAAAATCGATCATCTCTTCACTCCTGAAGCCCAAATCAATATTTACCGGATTTTTCAGGAATCCTTGACCAATGTCGCCAGGCATGCCAGGGCCAGCCAGGTTTCAGTGCATGTAAAACGGGAAAATAGGCGGGTCTCGTTTATGATCCAGGACAACGGCCGGGGGTTTAGCCTGCACCAGGCCATGTCCGACAAGGTCAGCAAGAAAACTCTGGGGTTGACCGCCATGAATGAAAGGGCCCTCATGGCGCAGGGCTCGTTGCAGATTTCCAGCCGGAAGGGGCGGGGCACCACCATAATTTTTGCCATTCCCACGGATAAGCCCCGGAAATAACTATGTATAGAATTATTTTAGCTGAAGATCACGTCCTGGTGCGGGAAGGCATAAAAAATATTATTGAAGCTTTCCCTGGATTACAAGTGGTGGGAGAAGTGGGTGATGGGCCTGAACTGCTGACGCTCTTAAAGAAATTGCCCGTGGATATGGTGATCCTGGATATATCCATGCCCTCCCTGCCGGGCATAGAAGTCACCCGGGAGATCAAGCAGACCTACCCCCAGGTGAAGGTCTTGATCCTGACCATGCACAAAAAGAAGGAATATCTGCATAACGCCATAGCTGCAGGAGTTCACGGCTATCTCCTGAAGGAAGACGCCCCCAAAGAACTCCTCAGCGCCATTGAGAAGATCAGGCAAGGGATGATCTATGTCTCCCCCTTGCTGGCCAGCGATCTGGCCAACCTTTACGTCCAGCGCCAGGGGGACAACAACCACACCGAACCCCTTTCCCCCCGGGAGATCGAGATCATCAAAATGATCGCCGAAGGCAAATCCAGCAAGGAGATTGCCGAAATTTTGTTTCTCAGTTTTCGCACTATTCAAAACCATCGCGCCAAGATTATGAGAGAGTACTTTGCCTCATTTTTTTCTTGACCCTTTGCCTGGTAAATTAATAGTGGACTTAGTTTAAAATTATAGTTAAAATTTAAAAGAGCAGGTGATTTATGGCACATCTTTATAAGAAGGTCAAAAAGGGTCATGAATACTTCTATATTCGTGAGACCCAGCGGGTTTATGGAAAACCCACCACTATCAACCAGGTTTATTTGGGTACCGCCGACAAGGTCCAGGAAGCTTTAGGCAAGGGCGGCTTTTCCCCTAAAGAATTCGGCTCAGTGTTCGCCCTTAATGAAGTGGATCAGGATTTGGACCTGGCCGGTCTGATCAATGAGATCCTCCCCCCCAAAAAGCGGGTCCGGGGACCCTCCTTGGGGGAACTGGTTTATTATGCCACTTTGAACCGGGCTATCGCCCCCACCAGTAAGCGGCAACTGGCCAGTTGGTACGAAAGCACCGACATCCAAAGGATTCGCCCCTTGAGGCTGGAATCCTTGAACTCCCAAAATTTTTGGAATCACTGGGACCGGATCAGCAATGCCGATTTGGATAAAATCAAGACCGCATTTTTTAAGAAGGTCCACTCCCTCCTGCCTTCTCAGGAACACCGCCTGATCGTTGAGGCCACCAACATTGCCGCGGCCCCTAAAACCGCGGCCCTTCCGGCTATGCCCCCGGCGGATCAGGAATTCCTGGCGGAACATTTCCCCGAACAGCAGTTGGGCCTGGTTTTGATCAGCGAAGGCAATACGGGCGTTCCCTTCTTTTATCAGAGTTATCCCGGGGGCTTGCCCGTCAACACCTTCTATAACCATACGGAACACCTCCTGAGTCGGGTTGCCGCCTTGGGTGTGAGAGTTAAAGACGTCACCCTGCTCCTTAATCAAGACATGGCCTCCGAATCTCTCGTTGCCCAAATCGACGCCAAAGAGGGCCTGCATTTCATTGCCTCCTGCAAACCCGATTTTGCCCCGGAGTTAACCGATATCTCTTTGAAGGATTTCCGTCCCCTGCCGGGAAAACACGAACTCAGGTACTCTCCGGTAGCCACGGAAGATGACAAGATCCTCTATTATGAAATCCAGGCGTCCTTCTGGAACCGCTTGCGGCGGGTAATCATCACCTTTGACCCCCGCAGCTTTCACAAGAGTTACCAGGAGTTGGGCAAAAAGGTACAGCGGGTCCGCAAGGAAATGGCGGCGTTCCAGCAGCAGCTTGCTCAAGAAACCGCCCCGGAAAACCCCACCGGTTCCGCCAAGGCGCACCTGGCGGAAATTTGCCAGCGCCTCCAAATCAGCCCCCATCTCTTCCAGGTAAATTTCAAGCAGGAAAAAGGCGAGTTCCGCATGGAATTCCAGCTTGATCACAGCCAGATGGCCGGTGTCGTGCGCCACTTCGGGAAGGACATCCTCATTACCGATCTCGAGGCTTGGCAGGTGGAAGAGATTTTTGACGCCTGTGTGACTCGGGCCGTGTTGGGACCGGATTTGGTCAACGGCAACAGCAAGGCCAACAGCCGCTCCCTGGGAAACGGCAAAGATAACCGCAGCCTCTTCCAAAGGGCGCTCTTGCCCCTCTATCACTGGACCGATTCAAAAATCCGGATTCACCTCTTCGTCTGCGTGGCGGCCCTTGCTTACCTCACCCTGCTTTGCCACCGGCTGGCCGCGGCCGATATCAATCTGACTCCCACCGAGGCCATTGAGGAGCTGCGCACCCTGCGCACCGCCATCTACTACAAGGACGCGGAAAACAAGCTAAAACGGGTGTTGGAGGAGGTAAACCCCCAGCAGGCCGCCATCCTGGAAGTCTTGGGATATCACGTCGATAACGGCAAAGTCACCAGCTCCTAAATCCTCGGGGACTGCCGGTTCTCCGGCGCCCCGGTTCTTCTTAACCCCGGCGGTCCGGGTCCGTCCCTGGCCGCCGGGGTTTTTGGTGGCGCCCTCCCCCATACTCCTCATCTCTGCGGCCTTGCCTGAATTAGGTTATTTATACTTATATCACTACCCTTCACGAATAAAGCGGGTTAAAAGCTTAATGGTTGCTTTTTGAGGGAATTTTTCCGGGCAGGGCGGGGGATTATTCGCTGTAGCGCCGGACAATGATGATTCCCAGCGTCAGGCAGAGAAGGCCATAGGCAGCTAACAGGGCCAGGGAACCCAGGCCCGCCAGACTGAAGGAGGGAGACCGCATGAGGTGGTTGGTGTGGGTCAAAGGCAGGATTTTGATGATGTCCCGCAGCAACCAGGGCATTTCGTTCACCGGGAAGAAGGTGCCGCAGAAAAAGGCCATGGGCATGATAAAAAAATTGGTGAAGGTGGCGGTGTCTTCGTGGGACCGGGACTTCATGCCCACGATCACCCCAAACCCGGCGAAGACCAGGCAATTTAAGAGCAGGGCCAGGAGGAAAATGGGGTTGAATTGAAAGCCGCTCCCCAAAAACAGTCCCAACAAAAGGAGGATGACCGAGGCAAACAGGCCCCGAAGCATCCCGGCGAGGACCTGGCCCACCACGATGTCCGTGGCCGTTACCGGAGACTGGATGTAGACCTGGAAGGTGCGGAAGTGCAGACGTCCCACCGTCATGGAGGTGGCAATCCAGTTGTAGGAATTGGTCATGGAAGTCATGGCGATGAGCCCGGGCAGCAGGTAATCCAGATAAGAGCCCCCGGCAATGACGACGCGTTTTCCCAGACCCAGGCCAAAGGCCAAGAGATAGAGCATGGGGGCAAAAAGGGCGGAAACTACATAGCCCAGGCGCAGCAAGCGGCGCCGGAACAGGAGCATTTCACGATAGAAAATGGGAAACCAGTTCAATTGCTGAGGCGCTCCCCGGTAAGTTTGATAAAGACGTCCTCCAGATTGGCTTGGCGGATGATAACCCCCGAAGGCTCGGCTTGGGCCCGGGCATAGGCCTCGGCTTTCTCCCGGACCAATAGATATTGCCGCCCCCCGCTGTTGAGGGTTTCCACCACATAACCCCCCACGTTGGCCACCAGGGCCTGGGGGCTATCTAAGGCGATGAGGCGGCCCCGGTTTAAGACGCCCACCCGGTCACACAGCATCTCCGCTTCCTCGATATAGTGGGTGGTAAGGATAATGGTGATGCCCTCCTGCTTCAGACCCTGGATAAGGCTCCACAAATGGCGGCGCACCTGGGGATCGAGGCCCACCGTGGGTTCGTCCAGAAACAGCACCCGGGGCCGGGACACCAAGGCCCGGAGGATGAGGAGGCGCCGCCGGGGTGCGGTGCAACTTGCCGTAAATCCACAGATTTTCGAACGCGGTCAGTTCCCGGTCCAGGTTGATTTCCTGGGGACAGACCCCGATGAGCTTTTTCACTTCCAGGGGCTGGCGCACCACATCAAAGCCCTGGACGCGGGCCGAGCCCCAGGTGGGCCGGGCCAGGGTGGTCAAGATCTTGATCGTGGTGGTTTTGCCGGCGCCGTTGGGCCCCAGCAGGCCGAAAATTTCGCCCTCAGGAATCTGTAAAGATAAGCCGTCTAGGGCCACCAGGTCCTGATATTGCTTGCCCAGATTATCCGTGAAGATCATGTCGCTCATAACCATTGGGGAACCGGAAGCTTGATCTTAAGTCATAAGGGGTTTGCGGTTCTGACGACAGCGTCACCTTGATATTATTATACTCATTGCCAAAATTTTTTTCTTCCCTGCCTGCCCGCTGGGACAGAGCGGACAAAAAACGTCTTAAAAAGCCTCCATATCTCGTTGGCAAGATTTATTCTTCTCGCTGCCAAGCTTTACGGCTGAAGGCGTGATGGGCTGCGCTTTTCAGACCCTACAATGTCCTGGGGATCAGAGGAAGAATCTTGGGGCAGGGTTAATCCTGAGTTGCCATCTAAGAGAGAATATTAATATATGGAAAATTCGTCATCGAACGAAGTTTTTCCGGGTTGCCAGCAGAGATCATTTAGACCCAGGCAGGGGTCGGGATGCTCTTGGTTACTTTTCCCATGCCTGCCCCCATGAAAATTTTTGGAGCAGTCTACTATATTACTTTTTATACCAGGTTCGCTTTGTGCTGCAACAAATTATCTGATAACTTATTGATAATCTTATTTCTTTTAACCGAAAACTGAAAACTTAAAACTGAAAACGGTATTAGATGG
>JARRQO010000121.1:0-10518 GCA_037381685.1 Deltaproteobacteria bacterium
ATAAATCATTGGCTCTTCCCTCCTGGACCCAATGCCTGGAGTTGCTGGACGCCCACGGCATGCTTCCCAATATTCGGGAGCACAGCTTCGCAGTGCTGCAGGTGGCCCGCTATTTGGGCGACGCCTTGACGGACGCCGGTTTCAATCTGTCCCTGCCCTTGGTGGAAGTGGGCGCCCTGCTGCACGACATCGGCAAAACCGCCTGCCTGGGGACCATGAATAATCACGCCGAATATGGGGCCGAAATCCTGGAGGAATTGGGCTACCCCCAGGTGGCCCAGGTGGTGCGGGAGCACGTCCATCTGTTTGCCGATATCGTTGACGCCAGGCCCGTGCGGGAGGCGGAGTTGGTCAACTATGCCGACAAACGGGTGCTCCACGACGAAGTGGTCACCCTGGAAGCACGCTTTGCCGACCTCAAGGTGCGCTACGGGCGCACCCCCGAGGCCCTGGCCCGCATCCAGGCCACGGAAATCCGGGCCCGGGCCCTGGAGGACAAACTCTTTGCTCCCCTGGCCCTCACACCGGCCGAGCTTCTGCACCTTAACCACTGCCGGAGGACATCATGGGAAAATTGCGACTGGCCCTCATTGCCGGGGGCAAATCCTCGGAGCGGGAAGTCTCTCTGAAAAGCGGCAATCAGGTTTATCAGGCCCTCAATAAAGACCGATACCACATCCGGCGCTATGATCCCCTGACGGACCTGGAACGGCTGGTGCGGGACGCCAAAGAGCTGGACGTGGCCCTGATCATCATGCACGGGCGGGGCGGGGAGGACGGCTCCATGCAAGGTCTCCTGGACTTGCTGGAGATTCCCTATCAGGGCTCCGGCGTCCTGAGCTCCGCGGTGGCCATGAACAAGGAACTGAGCAAGGCCCTTTACCAGATGGCTGGCCTGATGGTCCCCGCCGCCCTGACCTTCAGCCGGAAGAAGGCCCTTAGCCCCCGGGAACTCGAAGCCAAATTGGGCCTGCCGGTGGTGATCAAGCCCGTGAACGAAGGCTCCAGCATCGGGGTGACCAAGGCCGCGACCCTGGAAGCCCTGGGAACCGGCCTGGCCGCGGCCTTTGCCCTGGACAGCCGGGTCCTGGTGGAGGAATTCATCCAGGGCACCGAAGTAACCGGCGGGGTGCTGGGCAACAGCCGGTTGCAGGCCTTACCCCTGGTGGAGATCATCCCGGCCAGCAGCTATGCCTTTTTTGACTACGAAGCCAAGTACCAGGCCGGGGCTACCGAGGAAATCTGTCCGGCCCGCCTTGACGCTGATTTGACCCGGCAAGCCCAGGAATGCGCCCTCACCGCCCACCGGGCCCTGGGTTGCCGGGGCTATTCCCGCACCGACATGATGGTTAAAGATGGCCAGGTTTATGTCCTGGAAACCAACACCATCCCCGGCATGACCGCCACCAGCCTCTTTCCCCAGGGCGCGATGGCCGCGGGGATCGAGTTTCCGGCCCTCCTGGACACCCTGGTCGACTTGGCTCTGGAAAAACCGTAAGGTGCCCACCGCGCACCATGGTAAGGCCTCCCTTGTCAGACCGTTGGGCTCCTTTGCAACAGCTTCTAGCCGCCGGTGTCAGCCAGCAGGTTTACACCGCTGCGGTGGCTGTGGCGGGGCTGAAAGGCGAGCTACTCTGGGAAGGCGCCGCGGGCCGCCTGTCCCGGGACCCCAAGGCCGCGGCCGTAACTTCAAAGACCAGCTTCGATCTGGCTTCCCTCACCAAGCCCCTGGCCACCGCGTTGGCCCTTTTGATCCTGACCGACCGGGGCCGGATCACGCTAACCACGCCCCTGGGAAAAATCCTCCCTTGCGATTGGCTTCCCCCGGATAAACAGGCGCTGACCCTGGCAAGCCTGCTCACCCACCGCTCCGGGTTGCCGGCTTGGCGCCCCTTTTTCCGGCAGGTGCTGGCCGCGCCCCCTTCGGCCCGCCCTACCCTGCTGGAACGCCTGGCCGCGGCCACCCCTTTGGAACACCCCCCGGACACGGTGACGGTCTACAGCGACCTGGGCTTTATGCTGCTCAAGGCCGTAGTGGAACACCTCAGCGGTGAAAATCTTGCTCAGCTCTGCCGGGAAGAAATATACCAACCCCTGGGGCTGAAAATTTTGGGCTTCATCCCTGTGGCCCCCGCGTCCCAGGTCCTTACAACCGCAAGCCGCAAACCACAAACCACAAACCGCCTTTACGCCGCGACGGAACCGGGTCTGATTCCGGGACGCACCGGCGCGGGCGAAGTTCACGACGAAAACGCCTGGGCCGCGGGCGGGGTGGCGGGCCACTCCGGTCTGTTCGGCACCGGGCGGGAGGTGTTTCAACTGGTGGCCTGCCTGTATCGGGCCTACGCGGGTCAACCAGTCGGGCCGTTAACTCCGCAGGCGACCACGAGCTTCTTAACGGTCCCACTCGGCACAGATCGGGCCCATGGCTTTGACACCCCCAGCGGCAACCCGGCCCACCGCGCCGCGGGGCGCTACTTTTCCGCCCACAGCGTCGGCCACCTGGGGTTCACCGGCACCTCTTTTTGGCTGGACCTGAAGCGCGGCCAGATGGTAGTCTTACTGACCAACCGGGTGCATCTGGGCCGGGACGATAAAGCCGGGATTGCCGCCTTCCGGCCCCGCTTCCACGAGGCCGCGTCCCGGGCTTTGGCCTGCGATTATTAAAACCGAAAACTGGAATTTGAAAGCACTCATGCACATCCACCTTTTGGGCATCTGCGGCACCGGCATGGCGGCGTTGGCCGGCATCTTGAAAGAGCAGGGGTTTCACGTGACCGGTTCCGACGAACATGTCTATCCGCCCATGAGCACTCTGCTCGAAGGCCTGGGTATTCCCATCCAGAACGGCTACCGCCCGGAGAACCTGACCCCCGCCCCCGACCTGGTGGTGGTGGGCAATGTCATTCGCCGGGAAAATCCCGAAGCCCAGGCGGTGCTGGCCCAAAACCTGCCCCGCCTCTCCCTGCCGGAGGCCCTCAACCGCTTCCTGGTGGCAGACCGCCAGAGCCTGGTGGTGGCCGGCACTCATGGCAAAACCACCACCACCGCCCTCATCGCCTGGCTGCTCTTTGCCCTGGGGCTGGACCCCGGCTTCATGGTGGGAGGCATTGCCAAGAATTTCCGGGCCAATTACCGGGTGGGCCGCGGGCGCTATGTCGTCCTGGAAGGCGATGAGTACGATACCGCCTTTTTTGACAAGCGCCCCAAGTTTGTCCACTTTAAGCCCCGGGCGGCGGTGCTCACTTCCATCGAGTATGACCACGCCGACATCTACCCCGACCTGGACCGCATCATCCAGGCTTTCGAATCGTTCCTGGACACGGTCCCAGCCGGCGGGCGGGTCCTGGCCTGGGGGGATGCTCCCCTAGTGCGGCAAGTCTGCGGGCGCAGCCAGACGACCATTGCCTTTTATGGGCTAAAAAGTGAGGTCACCTGGCAGGCTGCGGCCAGGAGCCCGGTGGGGGGAGTTCTTCCTGCCCATGGTGGGGGATTACAACGTCTTAAACGCCCTGGCCGCGCTGGCGGTGCTCTCCGAGGTGGGAGCCGAGCCCCAGGCCTTGAAAGAAGTCCTGCCCGGCTTTCAGGGAGTCAAGAAACGCCAGGAGGTGGCGGGGGAATTTGACGGCATCTTGGTGCTGGAAGATTTTGCCCACCACCCCACCGCGGTGGCGGTAACTGTAGCCGCGGTGCGCCAGGCTTACCCGGCGCGGCGCCTGGTGGCCGCGTTCGAGCCCCGGACCAACACCTCCCGGCGCAAGATCTTTCAGGAGCCTTATGCTGCCGCGTTTAAAGAGGCGGACCTGATTTTGGTGCGGGAGCCGCCGGACCTGTGGAAGGTGGAGCCGGAGGAGCAATTCTCCTCCCGGCAGTTGGTGGCCGACCTGGCGGCCCGCAACCAGAAAGCCCTCTATTTTCCCGACACTGACCAGCTCCTGGCGGGCCTGCTCCAAAATCTGCGTCCCGGCGACGTGGTCCTGGCCATGTCCAACGGCGACTTCAACCACCTGGTGCCCCGCCTCTGCGCGGCCCTGGGCGCAAAAAGTCCATAAACCGAAGGTGAATATGCCGAGGCTCCGAAATTGATAACCGCTATTTTAGCTCACCCCTATCACGGGCGGCTGGTGGAGCGGGTAATGCTGTTCGTGGCCAAGCAAATCAATGTCAAAGGAATACGGTATGTTCTGAGCTGGCGCGACCACGACCTGGCTTTTTATCAGCCGGTTTGAGCCCGTGCGCCGGGCTCCTTCTGCTGTTGCGCCCTGACTTCTCATATCAACCACGGTTTAAACCGGTTCTTTTCCGGGGCGGTCAACTGGAACACCTGTTCCCGCCCCCCGTTTTCAGCCTTAACCCCTACTTCCGTTCCCGGATAGGCGTCGCTGTAGGCTGCGGCCAGCCCTGCGGCTCCTTCCAGGTCCTCGCCGGCGCCGGCCCCCTGCACCAACACCACGGGGCCGGGAATCTTTTCCACCTTCACTAAAACATCCTCCGGGGCTTTCAAACCTGCAAGCGCCTCATTCTCCCTCTGGGTGCGTCCCACCACCGCCTTGGCCCCGCCGGGCAGGCGAAAGTGCCGGCCATATTTGAGCAATTCCAGCTCCCGCCGGGGGACCTCTTGCAAGTGGTGGCCCAAAAGCTCCTTGAGCCGGGCCGCGTACCCCGGATCGGTCAACAGGCAACCCCCTGCGGGCGGTGGATATTTGGTGATGCCGAATTCCCCGGCCAGGGCTATCTGGCGCTTGCGCCCCCGGCCGCTTAGATTAAGCAGCCTTTCCCGGTCCACCCAGCCTTGCGCCTCCGGCAGGGTGGTTTTGAGGAACTTGGCGCTCAAGGGCCTGAGGAGCACCTCGGCAAATCCCGATTCCCGGGCGATGAGGTTCAAAGAGCCCCGGTTCTGGCTCATGGGCCGCTGGCCCAGGACTTCTCCGGTGAAGAGCAGGTCAAACTCCCCGGCCGCCACCCTGGCTCCCGCCTCCCGGAGCATGAGAATGTGGCAGTCGATGCAGGGGTTGTGCCCCCGGCCCCAGCCGTGGGGGGGATCGTAAATCAACGGCAGATATTTGTCGGTGATATCCACCTCCAGGAGGGGCAGGTCCAGATGCGCCGCGGATTCCCGGGCCCGCTCGGCTCCGAAAAACGGGGTCACAAAGCAGATGAGAGTGACGGCCAGCCCTTGAGCCCGCAGAACCGCGGCGGCCAGCATACTGTCCAGCCCTCCGGAAAAGAGCCCCAGGGCCCTGATAATTCTGGTCATGGTTAAGTCGTTGAGGTTGTGGTTATGCCGGCCTGCACCCCGGCATATCCAGAAACAGCTCTGGAAAGCCCAGGCTGCTGATATAGGCGGTGAAGGAGCGGCGCATTGGCGGAGCCAGAAAGGCTCGCCACTCTTCCGGGGCCAGGTTTAAGCGGGCCCGGTGGCCCTCGACCCGGAGACGCACATAGGTAAAGCCCCGGCGCCGGAGCCACGCCTCGGCCCGGCCCACCCGGGCCAGGCCAGATCCGGTCAACTCCGTATCGTAAGGAAAGCGGGTGGCCAGGCAACTCTGGGAAGGCTGGGAGCCGTTAAGGCCGAAAGCCGGGCTCAGGGCGCGGAGGCGGGCTTTACCCATCTTGGCCAGCAGCAGCGGGCTTTCCACCCCCAGTTCCCGGACGGCCGCAAGTCCCGGACGGAAATCGGCCAGATCGTCCAGGTTGGTGCCGTCCCACAACACCTTTATTCCCAAAGCCGCGGCAATCTCCCAGGCCTGGGTAATGAGAGCCTTTTTGCAGGCATAGCAGCGCTTCAGGGTATTGTGCCGGAATGCCGGGAGGGTCAGGGGATCAAAGGCCCGCACCACCTGGCGCACGCCCAGCCGCCGGGCCAGGCTCCAGGCGGCGGCCAGCTCGCCCGGCGCGGTATGGGGGCCGGCAAAGGTGAGGGCCGTTAGTCCCGGTCCCAATATCTTTGCGGCGGCCGCCAGCAGGAAACCGGAATCCAGTCCACCGGAAAAGAGCAGGGCCGCCCGCGGCTGACGCCGAAGATATTGATTGAGATAGTGAATATCCCGCCTGTGGGAGAGCAAAGCATAATTTCCGTATGAAAAGCGATTTCCCAGCATCAAGGGCGCACCCCCAGGCGCGTCCCCACGCACTGCGGCCCTGCGGGTCTCAGCTATCGTGGCCGGCGGTGCTGATATCCCGGGTTTCGTCATTTAACGGCAGCGGCTCCACCGGTTCCCCCAGGAAAAAGCGCCCGGATTCGATCCACTGCTTCAGATGCCGGGCGATCTCCCGGGCCCGTACCATGCTGGACAGCGGTACCGTGAGCACCTCTTTGCCCTCCAAAGTGAGGCTGCCGCTCTTCAGTTGGGCATAGCTCACCTGCCCCAGGATGTTACTTTCACCCGCAGGATAATCACTGCCGTAATCGACGACAGGGGCCATGAGTTCGGCGTCGCTGACCCCGCAGAAGTGAGCCATCTCCTCATTCAACAAGGGGATGGGAACCCCCAGGCCCACCGCCAGCGAACAGCCGTATCCCAAAAAACTTACCCCCACCAGGTAGCGCGGGTCCATATGCTTCAGATTGCCCACCACCATCAAGGTGCCCGCCGGCCCCAGGGGGACGCCGTTTTCCCCCCGGGGGCTGTTGGGGTTGTGCTGGGTGCCGGGGAAGGCCACGTAGCCCACTCCTCCTCCTAAAAAGATGCGGGTGCCGATCCCCACCGTGCGATAAAAGGGATCATTGAACAGGGGGCTGAGTTCCCCCGCGGTGCAGTAATTGGCATTGTCGGCATGAGGCCGGAGCACTCCCATATAAGTATAAATGGTGCGGTTGGAAAGGTTGACTGCCACGTTGTAATTCTGATAGGCGTTGCGCGGGTTGCACAAGATGGCATTGGTTATCGTTCTCAGACTGATTTCCCGTTCCAGGTGCTTGTTGGGGTAGCAGTCGGTCCCGTAGGCCTCGGCCACCAGATAGACGCTCCTCCCCGCCACCAGATCCTGAATGACGTGGCCGCCGCCGTATTTGAACTCGCCGGGGTAGACTTTGTTCAGGGGATCTTCCACACAAGGCTCGGTGGCCCCGATATAGATATCCACCGCGGCAATGCCCCCATACGCCGGCACATGGTTGAGCCAAACCTTGGAGGCCCTGATGGGGGGCCGGGAATGGCCAAAATTGATAAACGCGCCCGAAGAGCACATGGGAGAAAAGGTCCCGGTGGTCACCACGTCCACGGTTCGGGCCGCTTCCACTTCGCCTTTGCGCCGGACAATATCTACTATCTCTTCGGCGGTAACCACCACCGCTTGACCTCGCTTAATTTTATCATTAATTTCCTGGTAGGTTTTGTTCACCTGGTAATTAGCCATAATTTACCCTTCGAGACAAGCGATCCAGATTCATGGAACAAAATTTATTAAGCCCGGCATGGACTTTTTTCATCACCAGCCTGATTTCTCTATTTATCATCATCGATCCGCTGGGTAATATCTTTCCCTTCCTGGCCCTGTCGGCGGCTTCGGCCTCCGGCGCCCCCCGGCGGCTCGCCGGGCAAGCCTGCCTCTATGCCTTCCTGATCCTGGTCCTGGTGGTGGGGGTGGGACGCCTCATCCTGGATTTTCTCAGTATTACTCTCCCCGCCTTCCAAATCGCCGGCGGCCTCATCCTCTTTCGCATCGCCATTGACATGCTGGAGGGTCACGGCCACTTCAACCGCTTCGACACTTCCTCCAGCCTCGATGCCGCCGACTACCGGGGCGTCGCCCTGGTCCCCCTGGCCGTCCCCCTGCTCAGCGGTCCCGGGGCTATCTCTACCGTGCTGGTCCTCACCAGCCGTTCAGTCAACCCTTGGGAGGACGGCCTCATTGTGCTGTCCCTGGTAATTATCTTTTCCTTGACCTACCTAGCCTTCCGCTGCGCCCGGTTTCTCTTGAATTACCTGAAGGAAACAAGTATCCGTCTGGTCACCCGGCTCATGGGGCTGATCATGGCCGCCCTGGCCGTGCAATTTGTCCTTGATGGCTTGCTGAAGGCCTTTCCTTCCCTGCATTAGCCTAATAAAAATCCACCGGGTCGACCCTGCGGGCTGCGGACCAATGGAAAAACAGGTTGCTGGGCAATCCCTGAAAGATGTACCGGGTCGGAGGCATCAGCAGGCGCCGGCAAATGGAGGAAAAGGAGTAAAATTTTTGAAAGCAGCGCCAAACCCCGGCTTCGCATTCATCGGGACTCATAGGTTTGGGGTAGAAATTGCAGATCATTCCTAAATATTTTTCCGCCTCGGGATTGTGCAGGCGGCCTTCCTGATTGAGATGGTCCCACATGGGAGTGCCCCGCCGCGGGGTGGCCACGTTAAAAAAGGCCATGGGCGCCTTGACCTTTTCCAAGAAATCCAGGGTTTCCTTGAACAAGGTTTTGTAATCCCCGTCCAGGCCGAACATGAAGTTCAGGGAATAAAAAATGCCCCGCTCCCGCAAGCGGCGCAGGAGCATTTCGTATTCGGCTACCGGGTTCTGCACCTTCTCGATGGAGGAGATGGACTCCGGGCAGACATTCTCAATGCCGATATTCACGTGGTTGCACCCGGACTTTTGGGCCAGGTCCAGCAAGTCCTCGTCCCGGGAGGTGTTGATGGTCCACAGGCAGCTCCACTTTAGGTTCAAAGGTCTCAGGGCCTTAAAAAGCTCCCGGGCATAATCCCGGTGACCGGTGAGATTGTCATCAATGAAGTAGATATTTCTCAGCCCGGTGATGCGCACATTGGCCTTGATCTCCTCGATCACTTCTCCCAGAGGCCGCCGCCGGTAGGTATGGCCGTACACAATGGGGACTTCGCAAAACGCGCAGTGGTAGGGACATCCCCGGGAGGTCTGGGTGGGCAGGATCTTGACCCGGTAGCGCCGGTAATCCAATAATTCCAGGCGCGGCCGGGGCAGACCCGCCAAATTGTGAAATTCCGGCGCCTGGTAGCGGGGTTTCAAGCGTTTGACCCGGGCATCTTCCAGCACTTCTTCCCACACCGACTCGGCCTCGCCCACAACCACCGCGTCGCAGTGCTCCAAAGTCTCTTCGGGATGAAGCGAAACATGAAAACCCCCCATCACCACCTGCCGGCCCCTCTGGCGGAACTCCGCGGCGATTTCGAAGGCCCGCTCCGACGTGGCACAGGTGCAGGTTATGCCCACCAGGTCATATTCCCGATGGTAGGGGATGGGCGACAGGCGGTCATCCACCAGGTCCACCTGGATGCCTTTAGGGGTGAGTCCGGCCAGATAAGGCAGGGTGATGCCCACCAGCCAGCGGGTTTTACTGCGAAGGGGTTTGCGATCAGGATATTTGGTAGTAGGTTGAATCAGTAAAATTCTCATAGAAAATTCCAGCTCCCCAAAACACGGACAACAAGACCTCTGGTTATTTTATTAAGATTTTTAAGTTATTACAATATACGCACTCATGTCAAAATTCTCTTTAAGGTTAAAATCTATCTGGTCGCGTTAAAATTTGCTGCGGCCAAGCTGCGAGATTGTCGTGACGCAGATTAGGGTCTGCGGCTAGGCAAGGTCTGACAATTTTCTAGAGGTTATTATACAATAAGATGACCTGGCGTAGAGAGCAAAGTTGACGAAAGCGCGTTCCGTAAATATGCTTCTTCAACCTTCTGAGCCTCTGGATAAATTTTTTAAGGTATATCTCGAAGCCTGTTGCAAAGTATCAGTTTTAAGGGAGCCGCAGGCGAAAACAGACGCCGACCCAGGCTGGCCTACCGAATATTTTGGCTGTAACTTATTGTGATTTTGGCCAAAAAATAATTTTATAAATAATTTTTAAGACCCCATGCAAACCATCCTTTGCCCCATCTGTGAGGAGGATAACACCTTCCTAATAGCCCGGCGCCGGGAACAGGGCCTCACCGTCGCCACGGTAGAGTGCCGGCAATGTGGGCTGGTCTATCACAATCCGGTCATTGAGGACCAGGATCGCCAAAAGGCTGCGGTGAGTTCCCGCCAGTGGCATACGGACTCCCAGGATAATACCCGGCAACTGCGGAAGCTGGAAAAACGCTGGCAGTTGCAGTGGCCCATGATTCAGCCAGTTTTTTCCCAGGGTAGACGCGTTTTGGAGATCGGTTGCGGCCTGGGGCTGGTGGGGGGCAGGCTGCAAAGCCAGGGAGCCGAGGTCTGGGCCGTGGAGCCTGATCCCGACCAGGCCGCCTATGCCCGCCAACATTATGGCCTCGAGGTCGTCCCCCTCCACTTTGAAGACATAAGCTTCGAGACCCAGCAATTCGATCTGATGCTGGCCTCCCATGTAATCGAGCATTTTCCCGAGCCGCTGGCCTTTTTGCGCCAACTCCGGGCTTATGCCCATCCGGAAACCCGGCTTTTCCTGGAGACCCCCAACATCCTGGCGAGCAAGGTGAGTTATCGCCGGATGTTTTCTTTGGCCCACAACTTTTATTTTGCTCCCCAAACCCTGGGCTGGCTGCTGGCCAAGGCCGGTTGGCAGGAGGAAAAACTGCGGGTTTTTCG
>JARRQO010000122.1:0-6643 GCA_037381685.1 Deltaproteobacteria bacterium
ACATGATATCTAGCAAAGCCGCGCGATAAAATCTTTTCGGGGGGGAATCTCTGCACTGCTAAGATCCCGATCACCTGCTGATTCTGGGGATTTTCATTCTTGTAGCTTCCAGATAAATGGGTTGGATATAGACTACGGTGTCGCCTACCGGCAAAATGATCATCTGGCCTCGCAGGACCTGGGAACCGGCTTGCGCCTATTTCTATCTAATTGGTGCCGAAGGCGGGATTTGAACCCGCACGGGTATTCCCCACCACCCCCTCAAGATGGCGTGTCTACCAGGTTCCACCACTTCGGCACATGAGGGATCATTTGCTTTGTGGTTTAGCAGGAGTAGCCGGGGCCGGTTTGGCCGGGGCCGCGGGAGCGGTTTGGGTGGCTGTGGATTTGCCCATCCCCTGCATCACCGAGGCCTCTTTCTGATGGCTCAGGTAGGTCAGCCCCAAGGAGGTGCACATAAAGATAATGGCCACCGCCGCCGTGAGTTTGGCCAGGAAGGGGGCCGCGCCGGTGGAGCCGAAGACCGTCTGGCTGGAGCCGCCGAAAGCCGCGCCGATCCCTGCGCCCTTGCCATGCTGCAAAAGCACGATGCAGATCAGGGCCAGGGAAACGATGACATGGATGATTACGACGATTGTGGTCATATCAATTTCAAATTATAAAAAAATATCTATCGGGGTGCAAGCTTTTTCGCTTCGGGTTCGTGGTCAAGAAAGCGCTCAAACCGCAGCTTATCCATCATTGCGTTTTCAACCCCTGGCCCGGAAACGAGTGCTGATGCCGGAATCTTAGGTCAATCCTTACAATGACCCTAAAATGCCGGTTTCTGTGCAAGCAATATGGACCCGAATCAGCCTGCCGCGGCGATGATGGGCAAAAACAGCTCGGCCTTCAGTGAAGCCCCTCCCACCAGGGCGCCGTCAATATCCGGCTGGCTCAGGAGGTCGGCGGCGTTGTCCGGGGTGACGCTGCCGCCGTACTGGATACGATAGGGCGCGCCGTCCCCCAAAAGCCGCATCAGTTCCTCCCGGATAAAGTGGTGCACTTCCTGGGCCTGGTCCGGGGTGGCGGTCTTGCCGGTGCCGATGGCCCATACAGGCTCGTAGGCGATGACCAAACGGTCGGCCGCCGCGCTCACTCCGGCCAGCCCCTGGCGCAGTTGGCTGCCCACCAAGTCCATGGTCTTCCCCGCCTCCCGTTCCTTTAAGGTTTCGCCCACGCACAAAATCACTGCCAGCCCTGCCTCCAGGACCGCCTGGAGCCGGCGGTTTACCGTGTCATTGGTTTCGCCGAAGTGCTGGCGCCGTTCCGAATGTCCAATGATGACGTAGTGGCAACCTGCGTCGGCCAGCATCAGGGGCGAAATCTCGCCGGTATAGGCCCCCTGTTTTTCCCAAAAAGCGTTCTGGGCCGCCAGGCGAATATCAGACCCGGCCAGCTCTCCGGCCACGGCGGTCAAAGCCGTGAACGGCGGGGCCAGTCCCACTTCGGCGCGCCGCGCGGCTACGACTCCTTGCCGGATGTCCCGGGCTAGGGCTCTGGCTTCGGCCAGGGTCTTGTGCATCTTCCAGTTGCCCGCGATGAAAGGTCGGCGTTCAGACATTGGCGTTCCTCTTGTTCCATTCCTCCAGAGCCACGATGCCCGGCAATTTTTTGCCTTCCAGCAGTTCGATAAAGGCGCCGCCGCCGGTGGAAACGTAGGAAAATTTCTGGAAGTCCCCGGCCTTGTGCAGGGCCACGTCAGTGTCGCCGCCGCCCACGATGGTCAGGGCATAGGATTCCGCTACCTTCTGGACCATGGCCATGGTGCCCCGGCTGAAGGCGTCGTATTCGAAGGCCCCCATGGGCCCGTTCCAGATAATGGTTTTGGCGTTTTGCAGGGCTTCGCCAAAGAGGGTCACGGTCGCCGGGCCGATGTCGGCGATGAGCCAGTCCCGGGGCACTTCCTGCACCGGGGTGATCTTGGTTTCAGCCTGTTTATCCAATTTGTCGGCCACCACACAGTCCACCGGCAGGAAAAATTTCACGTTCTTTTGCAGGGCTTCGGCCATGATCTCCTTGGCGGCCTCCAACAGCGTGTCATCCGCCAGGGAGTGGCCCACTTCATAGCCCATGGACTTTAAAAAGGTATTGGCCATGGCCCCGCCGATGATCAGTTTGTCCACGTGGTGCAAGAGATTTTTCAGGGCCTCGAGCTTGCTGGAAACCTTGGCCCCGCCGATCAGGGCCGCCAGGGGCCGGGCCGGGTCTTCCATGGACCGGTGAAAATAATGCACCTCATCCCGCATCAAAAAGCCGCCGACGCAGATGGGGGCAAAATGAGTCGCGGCTTCCACCGAGGCATGGGCCCGGTGCGCCACGGCAAAAGCATCGTCCACGTAAATGTCGACCCCCTTCATCAGTTCCCGGGCAAAATCGGCGCCGTTTTTTTCTTCTTCGCCATGAAACCGGAGGTTTTCTAAAAGGAGCACATCTCCGGGCTTCATGTCTTCTTTGAGCTTATCCACTTCGGGACCGACGCAATCCGGCGCCAGATTCACCTTCTTATGCAGCCGGTAGGCCAGCCGCCGCGCCACCGGCGCCAGGGAATAAGCCTGCACTCTTTGGCCTTTAGGCCTCCCCAAATGAGAGGCCAGGATGATCTTGGCGTCGGCCTCCAGGCTAAAGTTAATGGTGGGCAAAACCGCCCGGATGCGGGTATCATCAGTAATATTGAGGTTCTGGTCCAGGGGAACGTTGAAATCCACCCGGATAAAAAGGGTTTTCCCTTTGATATCAATTTCATCGATGTATTTCACTGGCAGCTCCTATCTCTCATGTATAAATTGAGGTGGCGACCGACATGCACCGCCAGATCAACATCCGGTGAGAAAATCCCATTTCGTGGCCCTAATTTCAGGTCAGTTATTTGGTTTTTATGTTAATAACACTTGCTCTGGCCGTCAATGATTTTATCCTTTTGACGGGATTTTCCGAAAAGAGGCACAGGGGAAGAATGGCCAACCTCGCCACTCGAATCTGGGGGATTGAGGCGCAAAATTTTAGGGCCTTCTTGAGCGAGTATTTTTCGAGCCTGATTTTTTCCTAATGGGGGATGCCTCCTCTTTGCCGCTTGCTTTTTGAGCAGTTTTCATTTAACTGTAATATTTATCTTCAATATGAGGATGCGGGATGAATAATCCAATTCGCAAGCTGGGTCGGCACTCGCTGAATTTGGTGGAGCAAGCCGGGGGCATGATGATCTTCCTCCTGGAAGGTCTGGCGCTGACCTTTGTGCCGCCCTTTCGCCTCCGCCGGGTTTTTCAGGAAGTTCATAACATCGGGGTCCGGTCCACCCCCATCGTCATTCTCACCGCGGCCTTTACGGGCATGGTCACGGCCCTGCAAGCCTATTACACCTTAAGGCAATACGGTTCCGAAGGCGCCCTGGGATCGGTGGTGGCCCTGAGCCTGATCCGGGAAATGGGTCCGGTGCTCACCGGGATCATGGTGTCGGCCCGGGCCGGCTCCGCGGTCACCGCCGAAATCGGCATCATGCGGATAACCGAACAGTTGGACGCCCTGGACACCATGGCCGTCAACCCCCTCCAATATGTGGTGATGCCCAAGCTGCTGGCCGGAATCATCGCGGTGCCCTTGCTCACCGCCATCTTTGACGTGGTGGGCATTATGGGAGGCTACCTGGTGGGGGTCGTCCTGTTGGGAATCAGTTCCGGTGCCTATTTTTCCGGTATGACCCAAAGTGTGGTGATAAACGATATTAACGGAGGCATCGTCAAGTCCCTGGTCTTCGGACTCACCGTTATCCTGGTGGCCTGTTACAAAGGGTATTACACCGAACACGGGGCCGAGGGCGTGAGTAAAGCTACCAACCAAACCGTGGTCCTCTCGGCAGTGCTGGTCCTGGCGTGGGACTACGTACTTACCTCTTTCTTTATGTAAGCTATGATTAAGATTAGCAATCTAGTCAAATCCTTTGGCGGCAACAAAGTTCTGGACGGCATCAACCTCGAGATGCCCGCCGGCAAGATTACGGTGGTGATTGGCAAAAGCGGGGTGGGCAAAAGCGTGCTCCTGAAGCATATAGTGGGCCTGCTGAAACCCGACTCCGGCCAGATCATGGTGGACGGCCAGGATATCCCCCGGCTCCGGGGCCGCAGCCTGCGCGAATTCAAGCTGCGCATGGCGGTGCTCTTTCAGGGCGGGGCTTTGTTCGACTCCCTTAATGTCTTTGAAAACATTGCCTTCCCCCTCCGGGAAAAGACCCGCCTGCCGGAAAAAGAAATTGCCGACCGGGTCAGATTGCGCCTGGAGCAGATGTCCCTGACCGCTGAAGTGGAAACCAAGTTTCCCGACGAACTCAGCGGCGGCATGAAAAAGCGGGTTGCCCTGGCCCGGGCCATGATCCAGGAACCGGAAATCATGTTCTTCGATGAACCGGTCACCGGGCTGGACCCGCCCATGACCAACACCGTCTTTCACCTTATCTCCAAAACCCATGAAGATAGTGGCTATACGGCTTTAATGGTGAGCCACGACATTCCCGAAGTCTTTGCGGTGGCCCACCACGTAGCCATGCTTCATAAGGGCCGCATTATTGCCGCAGGCACCCCCCAAGAGATTCAAGGCAATCCTGACCCGGTGGTCCAGAGTTTCATCCGGGGGGAAGTTGACTTTCTGGAGGACTAGTAAATCTTATGAGAAGAGCTAATCTGGAGCTGATAGTAGGAATCTTCGTCCTGGTGGGCCTGGCCTGTTTGGCTTATCTGGCGATCAATCTGGGCAAGCTGGAGGTTTACGGCCGGGGTTATCAGGTGTTTGCCCTGTTTGACAATGTCTCCGGACTCAAAACCGGGGCCTCGGTGGAAGTGGCCGGAGTGCAAGTGGGCCAGGTTTCGTCCATTCATCTTACCCCCCATTTCCAGGCCAAGGTCGGGATAAAGTTGGAGTCCAAGGTAAAAGTCCACGATGATGCCTTTGCCTCCATCCGCACCAAGGGGATCATCGGGGATAAATTTGTCAAGCTGTCGCCGGGCAGTTCCAAAAAGCTTTTAGCCTCAGGAGGCACCATCTTTAACACCGAATCCGGCATCAACCTGGAAGAAGTGATCGGCAGCTACATTCACGGCAAAATCTGAGCGCTGCGAACGTGGCCAGGCCGACCGCCCCGGCCAGCTCCGCCAGACCGGCAAGGTTTGAGGCTTGATTTATGATATTATTGCAACGGCGCCACAGAAGACTCAGCAGTAGAAGCGCCACAATCTGCCTAATCATCCTGAGCCTGGCGGCTGCAACTGTTCCAGGCTCAACCGCAGGCCAGGTGGCTATTTGAAGAAGAAGGAGGGTTGCTCATGAGGTCTGTACCGTTAAAAACCATGATTTTCGCCTTGGCCTTGACCCTGATGATGGGAACCTCCATGGCTCAGGCGGGCCAACCCATTGCAGTGGTCAAGCGCGTCATCGAAAACGCCCTGGATGTCCTTAAAAATCCCTCCTATACCCAAGCCCAAAAGCACCGGATGGTTAAAAGCATGGTGGACCCCCACTTCGATTACCGGGAAATGGCCAAGCTTTCCCTGGGAGCCACCTGGAACCGCCTCAGCCCCGGCCAGCGGGATGAATTCGTCCACCTCTTCGCCGACCTTCTGGAGGCCTCCTATGCCGATAAAATCATCAAATACGCCCAGCGGGTTAAGATTGATTATACCAGTGAGATTCCCATGGGTAACCGCGTCGAAGTGCGGACCGTGGTGGTCAGGCCCAATGACCGCATCCCTCTGAATTACCGGCTCATCCAAGAAAACGGGATCTGGAAGATTTACGACGTCATCATCGAGGGTGTCAGTCTGGTCAACAACTACCGCTCGCAGTTCCGGCGGATCATCCAAAAGGATTCTTATGCCGGCTTAGTGCGCCGCCTCAGGAATAAGGTGTCGGAAAGTCATCAGACCGGATGATGCCCACTTCTCTTGAGACCAGCGGAAACGGGCCTCGGGTTTCACCCGGCCCGTTTTCCGCGGCCCCCTGCCTTTGAGCCTGACCGGCCTGCCGACGGAACCGGACCCGCGGCACGCCCCTTTACTTCCGGCCTGATCCTGACCTCCTATGAACCCTGAACCGCTTCGCTCCTTCAGTTATTCCCGTCTCCTGCTCATTTGCTGCACCGTAGTCCTGGGGTGCTATTTCGGCACCTATATGCGCTTCCCGGTAGTGCCCCTCTTTGCCCAGTCCCTGGGGGCCGACACCGTCCTCGTCGGCCTGATCAATGCCGCTTTCCTGCTGGCCGCCGGCGCCCTGTCCCTTCCTTTGGGCCTGGTGGTCGCCCGCCTGGGCCTGAAGCGCCTGGCCGGGGTGGGCCTGTTGATGCTGGCCGGCTCTTCCTTCCTGCTGGCCGTCAGTTCCACCCCGCATCAACTCATCTGGATCTATCTGTTTTCCGGCGTCGGCCTGGCCGCCTTCGGCCCCACCATGATGTCTTATGTAGCCGGCATCTCGCCGCCCACCCATCTGGGCCGCTCCTACGGTTGGTACACCACCGCGCTCTATGTCGGCATGAGCCTGGGGCCGGGGGCCGGAGGCTTCATCGCCGAAGCCTGGGACTTTCCCATGGTGTTTATCCTCTCCGGCCTCAGCATCTTCATAA
>JARRQO010000123.1:0-11531 GCA_037381685.1 Deltaproteobacteria bacterium
GCGCCTGGCTGCCAAGGTGGGCCCCGGCGACCTCCGCCTGGCAAACCCGGGCCAGGGCCTGCACCGCGGTAAGATGCTGGGGCCGGAGTCCGGGCCGGGGGCGCCCGGCCCGGAGGCGTTCGATCCGGACCGGGACCCCCTTTAATGCAGCAAGAGAAAGGGCGGTGCGCAGAATCTGCCCGCCCCCTTCGCCGTAAGAACCGTCCAGATGCAGCATGGCTTCACGGCAGGCTGCTTCACAGGCCCACCCTCTCTAAAATCTTTTCCTCCTGGCCATACAAGCCTCTGGCAAAATTCTTTTTATTGAGACCAAAATCTTGCCGACCGGCTTAATCCAGGATGAAAATAACCTCAATTTTCACCCGGTAGGTACTGATCTTGTTATCCTTGACCGAAACCCGCTGCTCCACGATCCTGAGACCGGTAATGCCCCGGAGGGTGCTGGCGGCGCGGTTGAAGCCCACCTGTACCGCATCCTCAAAGCTCTTGGGGGATTCCGCGATAATATGAGTTACTCTGGCGACATTGGTTCCGTTTGACATGAGTCATACCTCCTCAAGGAAGTTCCGGCCGCGCTTCGCCGGTTAGCGCCACGGCTTTTGCCGGATGCTGATTTTTTAAAAATAAGGCTGTTTCTCAGCAATGCAAGCTAAGGAGTAAGAGATCAGAGAAAATTTGTGGGAGGAAAGCTGGCCGGGGAGAGACTTCAGGTGCGGTAGGGGAGGGGGTCGGGGATGCCCGCCGCGGCAAAGCCCTTGCGGCGCAGGCGGCAGGAGGAGCATTGGCCGCAGGCCTGGAGATCGTCCTGGTAGCACGACCAGGTGAGTTCAAAGGGCGCGCCCAACTCCAGGCCCAGGCGCACGATGCCGGCCTTGTCCAGATCGATCAAGGGTGTGTGAATCCGGATATGGGTCTCGGGCCGGGTGCCCAACTCAATGAGACGATTAAAGGCCTCAAAATATTCCGGCCGGCAATCGGGGTAGCCGGGGTTGTCCAAGACATTGGCGCCGATGAAGATCGCGGTGGCTTGCAGGACTTCGGCCCAGGCCACTGCCGCGGCCAGAAGATTGGTGTTGCGGAAGGGCACATAGGTGGAAGGGATGCCCGGCGGCTCCAGCTCATCGGTGGGAATCTCCTGGGAGAGGTCCGTGAGACAGGAGCCGCCGATCTCCCCCAGATAATTGAGGTCGGCCTCCAGAGTGCAAGCCACCTGGAAAAACGCGGCCTGGGCCCGGAAGGCCTGCAATTCCCGGGATAGGGTGCGCTGGCCGTAATTGGCGTGAAACAGGGCCAGGTCATACTTCCGGCCCGCCACCGCTGCGGTCACGCAACTGTCCAGCCCGCCGCTGGCCAGGACCACGGCCAGAGGCTTAGGCGTTCTCGGTTCTCGGTTCTCGGTTTTCGGGGAAATGTCTGAAAACATTTCAAAGTCCTAATTTTTAAACTCCCTGGAGGTCCGGTCCCCAGATGTATTTGTGCAGCTGGGGGTTCAGGCGCAGGGGTAAGCCGCTGTCGACAATCCAGGCCGCGGCCTCGGAAAGCGGCACTTCCCCGTAAACCGGCGAGATCAATACGGCCACCCGGCGGATCAGATGGTGGCGCCGAATGATTTCCAGAGCCCAGGTGAAATCGTGCCGGTCGCTCACCACAAACTTGATTTCATCCCGGGCAGTAAGAAGATCCAGGTTGGCCCAGTCGTTGTGCTCTGCCATGCCGCTGGCCGGACATTTTATGTCCACCAGGCGCGACACCCGGGCATCGACGCCGCCGATGGGCACCGAGCCGTTGGTCTCCAGGCAGACCGTGAAGCCGGCCTCGAGCAAGGCCGCCATCAGGATCGGAGTCTCGGCCTGCAGCAGGGGTTCGCCGCCGGTGACCAGGGCCAGACGGTGCGGCTGGGCCCGGGCCGCCGCCACCAGGGCCGCTACGGTCTGGGGCGCGCCACCTTCATAAGCGTATTGGGTGTCACAATAACGGCAGCGCAGGTTACAGCCCGTCAGGCGGATAAAATATGCCGGCAATCCGGCGCGGCTGGATTCGCCCATCAGGCTGACAAAGGTTTCGCAGACTTGCAGAGCCATAAGGACCGCATTTCAAAATATTGTCAATGATCCGGCGCCCTATCCTGTCTAACATTATCCGCGCCAACCGCCCGGAAATCAACCATCCTGTGACTGGCGGCAAGAGGATTATGATAAAATTAACCTATGACTATCTATACCTTTTTAGGCCCTTCTGCCCGATTCTCTTCTAGACGAGCCTAGGCCCGCAATTGCGCTACATTTCACATGATTTTATCATTGCGTTTACTGCTCACCTGCCTTAAAATGATTCTCGTTTCGGGGGACAAGAAAGATCATGAGCACACCGGGCCCCGCCACGCCAGTGAAGCCCTTGGTCAGCATGCTTTTAGCGCGGGAAGATCTGGGGCCAGTCCTGGTGGCGCGACTCAGTGAATATTTCGGGCCGCCGGATCTGGTGGGACCCTGGTGGCCGTTTGACGCTACCGCTTACTACACTTCGGAAATGGGCCCAAACCTGGGCCGACGCCTGGTATCCTTCCTCCATCTGGCCGATCCGGCCCGACTGGCGGACTGGAAGGTGTTGACCAATAACCTGGAACTGGCCTTTAGCTTGGGGGAGCGACGGCCGGCCAACCTGGACCCGGGATACGTCGCCAGAGAACGGCTGGTCCTGGCCACCGGCAAGAATTACTCTCACCGCATTTACCTGGATCACGGCATTTACGGAGACTTAACCCTGGTCTACGGCCAGGGAGGCTTTCAGTCCCTGCCCTGGAGCTACCCGGATTACTCCCAGGGGGAGCTGCCGGCGTTGTTAGAGTTAGTGCGCCAAAAATACCTCTGGCAGCTCAAGACGATGGCGGCTGAAAATCTCTGTTCATAGAAGTGGTCAGAAAACCTTTGGACACAAATAGGGTGGCGCAACCTCCCGGGGTCGAAGATTGATCAAGAGCATGACCGCATACGGGCGAGGCGAGGCGGAGAGCGCCAGCCAGAAGTGGATGATTGAACTGAGGAGCGTCAACCATCGCTTTCTGGAACTGTACCTCAACCTGCCCCGGCACCTCTGGGCCCTGGAGGACCGGTTCCGCAAACTCATCAAGGCCCGTCTGTCCCGGGGCCGGGTGGAAATGCAACTTTCCTGGGAATCGCGGGCTGAAAAGTCCCTGACTCTGAAGCTGGATACGGCCTTGGTGCTCAATATCCGGCAAGTGTTGGAGGAACTCCGGCAGATCGGCAATACCCCCGAGTCGCTGCGATTGGAACACTTCCTCCATTTCGCTGACCTGATCGTGACCAAGGAACAAGCCAATCAGGATCTGGAGATGGAAGAGAACTGGGAGGCCTTGTCCCAGGCGGTCAACCAGGCGTTGGATCAATTGGAGCAGATGCGGGCGGCCGAGGGCGCGGCCCTGGCGGCCGGCCTGGGGGGGCATCTGGAGGATATCCGCCGGGAAGTGGGCCGCATCAATGAGCAGGCGCCCGCGTTGCCCCAACTCTGGCGGGAACGGGTTACGGCTCGCCTGGCGGAGCTCTTTCCCGAAGGCCCGCCGGTGGATGAAACCCGCCTGACCCAGGAGGTAGCCCTCATGGCCGAACGCCGGGACCTGGCCGAAGAATTGGCTCGCCTGGAAAGCCACCTGGGCCAATTCCAGCAGACCCTGGCGGGCGAGGGTCCGGTGGGGCGGAAACAGGAATTTCTGCTGCAGGAAATGCTCCGGGAAGCCAACACCATCGGCTCCAAGGCCGCGGATTTGAGCATCTCCCAGGAGGTTTTAGAGATCAAGGGTTCCCTGGAGCGACTCCGGGAACAGGTGCAGAATATAGAATAGATCAGGGGGACAATCAATTATGAATGGGCGCTTAATTAATATCGGTTTCGGCAATACCGTCATCTCCCATCGGGTGGTGGCGGTGGTGATGCCGGGCTCAGCCCCCATGAAACGCTTGCGAGAGAGGGCCACCCAGGCCGACCGCCTCGTCGACGCCACCCACGGCCGGAAGACCCGTTCCATTATCATTACGGACAGTAATCATATCATCCTGTCTGCGGTCCACGCGGAAACGCTCTCGCAACGCATTAACGGCCACGGCGCCAGTGCGCGACCGGACCCGGGAGATTAGGGACAAATAGGTGCACGGGGAAATCTTCGTCATAACCGCTCCCTCCGGGACGGGGAAGACGACCCTCTTGAAAGCTTTGATGGCCGGAGACCCCAGGCTCAGGTTTTCCATTTCCTATACCACCCGTCCCCCGCGGCCGGGAGAAATCGACGGCCAGGACTATTTTTTCGTCAGCCCCGAGGAATTTCGGCGCCTGCAGGAAGCCGGCGCGCTGGTGGAGTGGGTGGAACAGTTCGGCTATGAGTACGGCACCTCCCGGAAGTGGATCTTTGAGGAGGTGGAATCCGGAGCGGATTTGGTCTTCGACCTGGATTCCCGGGGCGCCGCGGCCCTCAAGGCAGATTTTCCCCAGGCCACGCTGGTTTTTATTCTGCCCCCCAGCCTGACAGAGCTGGAGCGGCGCCTGACGGAACGGGGCAACCTGTCTCCGGATGAATTAAACCGCCGCCTGGCCAACGGCCGGGCCGAACTTCAGGAAGTGGAGCGGTACGACTACCTGGTGATCAACGACGATATCCCCGCCGCGCTGGCCCGCCTCAAGGCCATTGTCCAGGCGGCGCGCTGCCGCACCTCCCAAATCTGGCCGCAGCTGGCCTCCCGCTATTGGGGCAATAGCCCCTGATATCTCATTACTAATTCTTTCAAAGACCTAGAAGCAGCTTTCAGCCTTCAGCTTTTTCCCATTCTCGAAATAGGCTGGAACGATCATTATGTTCGCCAAGCTCAGCTGGACAACGATTTTCGTTCCCAAGTGTAACTTCTCAGAGTTAAGGACATAATCATATAAAATTAAAACACCTTTATAAAATCATAATATTTTGTTAAAGGAAATAAAGTAATGTAAGGTTAAATTGCTTTTTTGTAACTGCTTGGCCATGGATGGTCTCATGCTTTCCCCTGGATCCAACGATAATTCGGGAAAGATAGATAGCGCCGCGGCCCCAAAGACTCGCCCAGGGGCGCCCGGCACTGCGATCCGGTCCGTGGCCCGGCCCCTGGTACCGGTAGTCCTGGCCCTGATGGCGGGGATTGCCGCCACGGCCTGGGGCCTGCGGCTGCCGCAAATCTATGTGCTGGCCGCGGTAGTTATCCTCTGGGTCGCGCTGGCGGTTCTCTGGTGGCGACGGCGTCCGGCCCGCCTTCTGCCGCTGATTCTCTTCGCGCTTTTGGGCCTGGCCTTATGCCAACAGGCCCGACACCCCTATTTCCCTCCCGAAAGTGTCAATAATCTGCCTAAAAACCAGAACGTGACTATTATGGGTCACCTTAACCGCCCCGGTAAGTTGGGGGAGACTCGGGTCCAGCTCTTTATGGCCGTCGAGGCCTGGCAAAGCCCCTGGGGTTGGCGTCCGGTATCCGGCAACCTCCTGGTAACGGCGCCGAGTCTGGAGCCCCCGCCGGTGGGCACACCTCTGGTGGTGACCGGCCGGCTTAGGGCCCCCACCATGCTGCATAATCCCGGGACCTTCAATCGCCCCCGATACCTGGCGGCAGACGGGCTATTCCGGGAGATTCGCACCTGGGACCCGGATCAACTGATTTTCCTGGCCTCCACCGCCGGCTATCCCCTGGGCGAAAGACTGAGAGGCGGCATCAGGGAGCAGTTGCGCGCCCTTAGTCCCGCCTGCCGGGCCATCTATCAAGCCATGCTCCTGGGGGACCAGGGCGAAATCACCTCAGAGATGCGCCAAAATTTTTCCCGCACCAACACCAGCCACCTGCTGGTTATTAACGGCCTACACCTGGGCATGGTGGCCGCGGTCACCTATTTCCTCTGTTTCGGGCTGCTCCGGTTCTTTCCCTGGGTGCTCATCAGGATCAACGTGGTCAAGATCGCCACCCTGGCTGCGGCTATTCCGGTGGTCTTCTATGCTTATGTGGCCGGCGGTTCGCCCTCCACCCAGCGGGCCGAAGTCATGGTACTGGCCTACCTGCTATTGGTTTTTTTGGGGCGCCCCGGCGAAGTTTGGAGCGCTCTGGCCCTGGCGGCCCTGATCATCCTGAGCCTTTCGCCCCTGCGCCTCTTTTCCATTTCTTTTCAGCTCTCTTTTGTGGCGGTGGCCGCCCTGATTTATCTGGTGCCGCGCCTGGTCAAGGGGCTGGAATGGGAGGATCGTCCAAGAGGATTGGCATCCAGAGGGCTTTTCCGGGCCAAAGAATGGCTGGTGGTCTCGGTGGTGGCGGGCCTGGCCACCGCGCCCCTGGTGGCCGCCTACTTCCAGGTGGTTTCCCTGCTGGGCATCCTGGTCAACCTGGTGGCCATTCCCCTGGTCCTGGTCCTGGCCCTGCCGCTGGGTGAGGCCGCGGTGTTCGCCCAGGCCTTTTCCCTCAAGCCCGTGGCCCAGGCACTGCTCTTCGTAGGCAAGCTCCCACTGTGGCTGGGATATCAGACCATCCGCTGGGCGGCCCACCTCCCTGCCAGCGCCTTTATCGTGCCCACCCCCACCTGGCTGGAGATCGCCGCCTATTATCTGATACTGATTCTGATCTTTGCAAAACCGCCGCCTGGCCCTGTCCGCGGCCAGGCCCCTCTGGTGGGGTCAGACCTCACCGAAATGGGGCCCGCTGCCGGGATATTGCCATTGGCGCCAATTCCGCCGCCTGGATCTGGCCGTCGCCTTGAACCTTAGCGACGCCAACGCTGCGGAACTGCTCACTCTGGCCAAGCAGTTTCAGGTGGGATCGTATTGGTTCGGCCGCCGGGGCCGGGGCGGGCCGGCCTACTGGGATTTGTGGAATTTCCTGGGTGACCGGGGCGCGATGCCCCGCTCGCTGGAGAGGGGGCACCCTCCCGCACACCTGGGCAGCGTGGACTTAAAGTATGTGAACCTAACCTCAAGGTCTGGCCCGGCCCTGGAAGCCGCCTATCAAGGCCGCCGGATCCTGCTGATCCCCCCGGCCCGGAGCCTGAAAGCCCACGACCTGCCGGTCATGGCGGAGCCCCCGGAGGTCCTGGTCATTCCTGCAAAACTGGGGGACCCTAAAGAACGCAACTCCGTCCTTGAGCGTCTTAAACCCCAGCAGGTGATCGTCTATGGCGATCCTGGCGATTGGCGCGCCCCCCGGAACCCCTGGCCCATCCCCTGCCGCTTCACCCGGGATGGGGCAGTGAGCGTCTTTTTGGCCGCAGCCGGTATCACCACCCGGCAGTGGCAGCAGTAATCTTTGATAATCTTAACTTTTCCTTTGCCGATTCAACTCTTCCTGGAAGTCTTGGGGATAAACTCGCTCATTTGCTGCTTCACTTCCGCGGAGTTGCACTTGGGGCAGGTGACCTGGCTGGACTCGAATTCCTTCAGGCTCATGACGCGCGTAAACTGTTCCCCGCATTTAATGCAGACGTATTCATAAGTGGGCATGACCCTTCTCCTTTCGCGTTTGGGAATACCTTTTATATACAATAATAAAGAGTTTACTGGTTTCTGGCAAGGCTAGCCGGCCTTGAGAAGAAACTCCCTCATTGCGCCCGCCCACCCCCGGTCCCCTCCCGGCCACTTCAGCTACTCGGTCAAGACATGCATATGAAACTTACACCAATTTCTGTTATAAAAAAAGGATGGGTACCCCTGCGTCGTTCCGTTCTCCCATCCTGGAAACCTATGTGGGCCGGGAATTTCTAAAGCTCATGGCTTTGAGCCTGCTGAGCTTCGTGACGCTGTTCATCGTGGTGGATTTTTTTGAAAAGATTGACCGTCTGGTCCGGGCCCATCTGGGCGCGGGAGACCTTTTCGTGTATATCGTCCTGAAGCTGCCTTTCGCCGTCGGCCAGGTTCTGCCCGCCGCGGTCCTGCTGGGCGTCGTGTTGACCTTCGGCCTGATGTCCCGGACCCACGAGACCATGGCCATCAGAACTTCGGGCCTGAATATCCTGTCCCTGACCATACCGACGCTCATTTACTCCGGTGTGGTGGTTCTGCTTCTCCTGGCCCTCAATCTTTTCGTGATCCCCTGGAGTCAGGGCCGACTCAACCTGTTCTGGCAAACCCAGGTGGAAAAAAAGCCGCCCCGTAACCTGCACACCATGGAAAACTTCTGGTACAAGGGCGATCGGGCCATATATAACATCGTCATGTTTCGGAAAGATATCCAAAGCATGGAAGGGGTAAAAATTTATCTGTTTGATCGCCACTTTCACTTGGTGGAGATCGTGGCCGCAACCCGGGCCCAATGGCAGCATAACCACTGGCGCCTCTACCAGGGCTATATTCAGAATTTTGGCCCCGGCGGCGAGGTCAGCGGGGAGAAATTCCAGCAGCGGGACCTGATGCTCACGGAACACCCCAAGGACTTTGCCGAACTGGAAAAGAAAGTCACGGAAATGGATGTCAACGAGCTCTATCGCTACGTAAAGCGTCTGGACCGGGATGGGTATAAATCCACTCCCTACCGGGTAGATCTCTATAGCCGTTTTTCTCTGGCGCTGACGCCCCTGATTCTGGTAATACTGGGCCTGGGGCTGGCCTTACGCCATGAGCAGATCCACATTACCTCCATGGTGGCAACGGGCCTGGGGCTTATGTTCGGCTATTGGCTGTTTTTCGGGTTTTGCGACTCCTTCGGCCAGGCGGGCAACCTGCCTCCTTTGCTGGCCGTCATAGCACCTCATCTGGTCTTCGGCACCCTTGCCCTGCTACTGTTACGTCAGGTAACCAGATAACCTTTTCCTTCTCCGCACTATTTCTACTTCTTTTACAGCTTAATTAAAGTATTGATTCTTTGGGTCGATGACACGGCAACCCAAAAAGCCTTTTTATAATAATGCCTATATTATCAAACACTTATGTATAAAATGTATGATTTTAGCAAAATAATGATGTCAACGCAGTGTCCAAGGGAGAATGATTTTATTGAGAAAAGTGAGATTAAACAAAGGTTTTTTTGATATTTACTATTGTCATCCTGCGGGATTTTGTGCTATCAAGGGGAATCTAAAAACTTAGAAGGAGCGGGGATCTCAAAACAACTGGTCACCTCCCTTGGAGGAGGCGAAAAACAACTTAAAGGGGGGATGGGCGTCGAACACCATTTTTCCAGTACACAGGCGCGTCGTCAGGGATTAATTAATTAACCCGGTAACCAGGAGAAAGGGAGAGAAATTATGACCAAGGCAGAATTGATCGCGCAGGTGGCGGCAGAGGCTCAGGTAAGAAAGGTGGACGCGGAAAAAGCTATTAACAGTTTGATCCGGATTGTTACGGAAGCGCTCAAATCCGAGGGCCGTTTGGCTCTGGCCGGTTTCGGCACCTTTATGGTGACGGAGCGCAAGGCCCGAGAAGGCCGGAATCCTCAGACCGGCAGTCCCATCAAGATTCCCGCCACCAAAGTGGTGAAATTTAAGCCCGGAAAACAATTGAAAGATTCAGTTAAATAGTGAGGCAGCTTTAGAGCATCCCGACCGTGTCTCCCGGAAATGCCTGAGGGGACGAAAACCGGGTTTCCGCCGGCTCCCCCCGCCGAAACCCGGAGAGGTGTTAAGAGCCCCACCGAAAAGCATGACCTGGTTTCGGGTATCGCCAAGCTCAGGCAAAATTGAACTTCGCCGGGTCAAGCCGGTTCGGTCAGCAAGTTATCCTTCAATGGGGGAAAACGTAGCCGACAGGTTGAGACGCCACTTCATGGGACTGGGGGCCCTCTCAAAATTAGATGTAGCCAGTGTGGGGTGACCCAACATGCGGTCCAGGGCGGCAGTTGACCGAGTTAAACCATAATCACCCAGACAACCATCACCGATTGATTTAAGGATCCTAATATGAGGGCGGGACGGCATCGGCTCCCGCCCTCGCTATTTTACCTCAGACAAAACTTCTGCCAGCATGGTTAAGAGGACTTCCTGGTCCCCCGGCAGCAAAGCGCGCAGGTCCAGCAGTACCACCCCATGTTCCACTCGGCCGATGACCGGCGTACTGGCCCGGCGCAGGCGGGCTTCCAGATCTTGGGCGGACCAGGCGGGAATCGCGATAGCCAGGGCCCGGCTGAGCAGGGGGGCCTGGGGCAAAGACCCGCCCCCCGCTCGGCCTTCGCTTTCTATCACTTTTACCTGGAGTCGGGTCCCGAATCGACGCTTCATCTTTTTAGCCAAAGCCCGAGCCTGATGCTCGAGTTCCGCCACCGGCCGGGTCAACAGGCGCAGGGTGGGGATGTTCTTTAGGGCCTGGGGTTCGTCCAGATAGAGGCGCAACGTGGCTTCCAGGGCAGCAAGGGTCATCTTGTCCGGACGCAGGGCTCGGGTCAGGGGATTGTTTCGCAAGACTTCTATCACATCTCTCTGGCCTAAAACCAATCCGGCCTGGGGTCCGCCCAGGAGCTTGTCCCCGGAAAACAGTACCAAATCGGCTCCAGCCTCTAAGATCTCTGGCGCCGTTGGTTCATGTTCCACGCCATACTTGCCCAGATCCACCAGACAGCCGCTCCCCAGGTCCTCCACCACCAAAAGATTGTAGCGGCGAGCCAGGGTTACCATCTCCCCCAGGGGTACTTCGTGGGTAAACCCCATGATGCGGTAATTACTGGGATGGACCTTGAGTAACATGGCGGTTTCCGAGGTAATGGCTTTTTCAAAATCTTTGAGATGGGTCTTGTTGGTGGTGCCCACTTCCCGGAGGATGGCGCCGCTGGCTGCCATGATTTCCGGCATCCGAAAAGAGCCGCCGATCTCCACCAACTGGCCCCGGGAGATAATTACCTCTTTGCCTCGGGCCAGGGTATTGAGAGCCAGGAGCACCCCTGCCGCATTATTGTTGACCACCAAGACCGCGTCCGCGCCGGTCAGTTCTTTCAGGAGACCTTCCAGGTGATCCTGGCGGGAACCTCGCGCTCCCTGATCCAGATCATATTCCAAAGTGTTGTAGCGGCTGGCCACCTCCAGCAACTGTGCCAGGCAGGCCTCCCCCAGGGGAGAGCGGCCCAGGTTGGTGTGGATGATCACCCCGGTGGCGTTGATCACCCGGCGCAAGGAGGGTTTGGCCGCCGCAGCCAGGGCCTGCGAAAGCTTCCAGATCAAGCCAGCCTCATCCAGCTCTGGGGGCAGCGCCTCGATGGGAGCGGCGCTGATGATCCGGCGCTGGTCCGCCAGAACCTGGCGCAATACTGCGACGGCCAAGGCCCGGGGCAGCGGTTCGATCACCCGAGCCAGTTCCGGGTGGCGCAGCAGGTCGTCCACCTGGGGAAGTTGGCGCAGCAAGGCAGCATGCTTCGGGTCCATAATTTGCTCCTTTCGAAGGAATATGACATTGCCTTCAGGGTCTGTCAAATGAAAGGATGCCGGTGTTCCGGCGGCTAGCAGGACTTTTGCCGGAAAAGGGCTGTTTGAGCTCGGAGGTGGTTATGGGGCAACTCAATATAGGTTTACTTAAGATCTCCCTTGGACCGGCGCTGGACCTGTTC
>JARRQO010000124.1:0-6509 GCA_037381685.1 Deltaproteobacteria bacterium
ATTTTATCACCCCAACCTAACCATCAAGAGGAAGGGAATGAGGACTTCTCTTTTTTAAACATTTTCCTGAAACGCGATACTAGGCTTACAGCTTGGCTCGTGAAGCGGCCCTGCAGAGATCGCCAGGCCCGCTTGTCTCAAGCAAATCATCTCCCCTTGACTTCAATGGGCCCTCGTATTACTTAACAACTTAGCGATTTTCATTGCTAGAGTTCCGGCGCTTATTAACCAGCTCTATTTCTTCTTGGTGCTCCTCCATCTTTTTAAGGTTCCAACCCAGATTTGGTCCGGCGTTTAAAGAAAACCGAGAGGGACCCCTTTTATGTCTGCCAAAGCGCCAGCCCCGCCCTCCAAAAAACATTTTTTCAACCCCAAGGCGGTCTGGGATTTTTTGGTGGAAACGTTTACCCAATGGAATAAAGACAATGCCATGACCCTGGGGGCGGCCCTGGCCTTTTATACCACTTTTTCCATGGCGCCCCTGCTGATTGTGGTTATCGCGATCTTTGGATTTATCCTGGGCGAGCAAACCGTACAGATAGAAATTATCAAGCGGGTCCAGGAGATGATCGGAGCTCAAGGCGCCAACGCCGTCAAGACGATGATCCATGCCGCATATCGGCCGGGTTCCGGCTTCTGGGCCACCATCATCGGCGTCGTAGTAATCCTCTTGGGCTCCACCAGCGCCCTGGTCATGCTCAAGCAGGCCCTCAATATAGTCTGGGGAGCCAAGACCAATCCCAACGCCCCTATCTGGAACCTGGTGAAAGAGCGGCTGCTGTCGTTCGTCATGATCCTGTTGATCGGCTTTCTGTTGATGTTATCTTTGCTGCTCAGCGTGGCCCTGTCAATCGTGACCGGATTTTTTCGGCATGTCCTGCCGCTAACGCCATTTATTATGCAGATGGCCGACGTTGTCATTTCCATCTTGCTCATCACCCTGCTTTTCGCCCTGGTCTACAAGGTCCTGCCGGACGTGGAGATCGCCTGGACCGATGTCTGGATCGGGTCGGCCATCACCGCCATTCTCTTTACCCTGGGCAAATTACTATTCGGCATGTATCTCGGCCGCAGCAGCATCACTTCCGCCTACGGGGCCGCCAGTTCCCTGGCCATTATCCTGATGTGGGTCTATTATTCCTCCCAAGTGTTTTTCATCGGCGCAGAAATCACCCAGGTCTATGCCAACCGCTATGGTTCTCATGTAAGACCCGTCTGGAACCTGGAATCACCCGGTTTGGGCGATCAGCCCCACCCTGACCATCCAGCCGGAGCAGAAACCGCGTCTCCTTCACGTGTGTCCCCAGCTTCCTGTCCCGAGGAGGGGGAAAAAGAATAACCTTACCGTAAGGGCGGATAATTCCCGGGCTATTGCTGCACCACGATCGCCTTGATGATAGTTACCGGCTCAACCGGGACATTCTCATAGGAATCGCGGGTGGTGGTGGGTACCGCCTTGATTTTGTCCACGACCTCCCGGCCCTTGACCACCTTGCCGAAGACCGCGTATCCCCAGCCCCGCGGAGTTTTGGCGGTGTGATTGAGGAAGGCATTGTTGGCCACATTGATGAAAAATTGAGCCGTGGCCGAATCCGGGTTGTTGGTCCTGGCCATGGCGATGGTGTAAGGCTCATTGGCCAGGCCGTTGTCGGCTTCATTTTTAATGGGCGCCCGGGTGGGCTTATTATGCATCTGGGCATCCAGACCGCCGCCCTGAATCATGAAGCCGTTGATGACCCGGTGAAAAATAGTGCCGTTGTAAAACCCGGCCTTGACGTATTCCAGAAAATTGGCCACCGTGACCGGGGCCTTGTCCGGATACAACTCCAGAGTAATGTTTCCCATACTGGTTTCCAACTCGACCAATGGATGACTCCTTTCCGCCCGGGCGCTGAACCCGGAGCCCAGAATTAATCCCGCAATGAGGCAGACAGCCAGAATCAGACCGCCACACCAGTTGGTCCTGCTTCCGTTCATACCGCGTCCTCCATCTCAAAGAGCCAAGATTTTACCGATCCAGATCAGAACGGCAATTTCTGCCAGTTTAGCAAATCCGCCACAAATGAGAAATTGAAAACGCCTAAGAGGGTTTGTATCTGAGCTTGAAACCGGGAAAAACTCCGGGGCGCCAAGAGGCCCGGTCCGGGAAAGTTCAGCCTGGCGGCCTGGGTCTTCCGCCGAGGGCTTCCTGGGCCGAAAAGCCCTGGGGATAATATTTGCCGAGCACTTCGGCCACCACGGCTTTTAACAAATCAGTATCCCCCTTTTTTTCCAGGAATGCCGCCGCCAAGGGGAAGGCCCGGCTGGTAAGAGGTTGGGGGAGCAGGGTGTGAATCACCAGGGGCAACGGCGGCTGGCAATCCTTTAACCTGGCGCAGATTTCCGGTTCATCCAGGTAGGGGATTTCCAGATCCAGGATGAGGAGGTTAGGGGGATCATCGCCGTTGATCCGGCTCAAGACCTCCCGGCCATCGGCGGCCACCTCCACCCGGTAGCCTTCGGCGGCCAACTCCCGACGCAACAAATCCCGCACATGCCGGTTGCGATCCGCAATCAAGATCTTGCACATATCGGCCCCAGAGGACACCCTCGTTGGGTAACGGATGAGCAACCGCCGTGCCAAGCCCAAATCAAATCCCTGAATTACTAACCCGCTGATTTAACAAGCCTTATGTAAGAATAGGGGATAATCGTTTTTGAGCCCCGGCAGGATTAGCTGTCGTTATTTTTTACAGTTTGTAAAAGGGAAGGAAAACAGGAGGTGCTCTAGACGCCTATATCTTCAGGTAAGCACAGCCCACTTTTCCCCTCGCGGTGAGGAAAAAGTGGGCAAAGGCAGGGTGGGGAACCGCTTGTGCCGGCCCCCCGGCCCTGCTTATTTTTCAACAACCGCGTTCTCAGCCCTCTTCCGCCAGGGCTTTTTCTTCCATTTCCCGGCGCATGGCCATGTCGTAGAGCACCCGTTCCCGGGCCTTGTCGATGCCCAGGGCGGCCCGCTTCTTGTCGATGTGGGCCACCATCTTCTTGGCCGCCAGCTCCGGATCGAGCTCCAGATCCCACATGCCGCCGATCTCCCCTTCCAGGCCCTTAAAGAGGTAGTCGGTCAAAGTCGCCGAGCCGGTGGTGGGGAAGCTGCCGCCAAACACGGTGTAGACCCCGGAGACCACGAAGTAATGGCCGATGGAGATGGCCTTCTCACTCATCCACTCGGGCGCCGCGCCCGCGGCGGGCAGGTCGCTGATGTCCGTGCCCAGGCCGCCGGCCTTGACGCAGGCGGTGGCCGCCATCAGGATGCGGGAGTTGTCCACGCAGGAGCCCATGTGCAGCACCGGCGGGATGCCCACGGTTTCACAGACCTCCGCCAGCCCCGGGCCGCAGTGGTCTTTGGCCGATTCCGGGGTCAAGAGCCCGAATTTCCCCGCGGTCATGGCCGAACACCCCGTGGTCAGCACGATGACGTCGTTTTTCAGCAGTTCCCTGATCATGGTGAGGTGGGAGTTGTCGTGCATGACCCGGCAGTTGTTGCAGCCCACCACCCCGGCCACGCCCCGCACCCGGCCGTTAATGATGTTGTCGTTCAGGGTGTAGTACGACCCCCGGATGGAGCCGCCCAGCAGGTACTGGATGGTCTCGTAGGAAAAGCCCACCACGGTGGGGTGTTTGATGTCGGGAATCAGCACCGGGGCCTTGCGGTTGGCGTAGTTGTCGATGGCTTCCCGGATGATCTTCCGGGCCACCCCTATGGCATTGTGCTCGTCCATGGGGATATGTTCGGTCTCCCCTTCGATGCGGGCCCGGGGGTCGGTGGTGATCAGCTTGGTGTGGTAGCACTTGGCCACGTTGGCCAAAGACTGCATCTGGCACTGCACGTCCACCACCATGGCATCCACCGCGCCGGTGGTGATGGCCACTTCCTGCTGCAGGAAGTTGCCGGCCACCGGAATGCCGTGGCGCATCAACAGCTCATTGGCGCTGCAGCACATGCCGGCCAGCTGCACGCCCTTGGCCCCCTTGTTTTGGGCGTAGGTGACCATCTCCGGTTCCTGGGAGGCCACGTAGATCATCTCGGGCAGCACCGGTTCGTGCCCGTGGATGATGATGTTGACCATGTCCTCTTTCAGGACCCCCAGGTTGATCTCGCCGGCCACCGGCACCGGGCAGCCGAACATCACGTCCTGGAGATCGGTGGAGATCATGGAGCCGCCCCAGCCGTCGGAAATGGCGGTGCGGTGGCATTGCTTGATGATGTTGTGGTATTCCTGGTCCACCCCGATGTGGGTGCGGTGCATCAGTTCCACGATCTCGATGTCGCAGCCCCGGGGCATCACGCCCAGGTTGCGCCAGAGCTCCACCCGCTTCTTGGGGGGGCGCTTGGCCGCAAAGACCAGTTCGCCGTCCTGCTGGCCGAACTCCGCCATGATCAGGTCCGCCAGTTCCTGGGCAATGGCCTCCGTGGTGCGGGCCTTGGCTTCCTCGCCTTCGCCCTCGCTCAGGGGCACCCCGTAAACCCGGGCGATCTGTTTCAACTTGGGGACATCCTTGACCTTATAGCCGGGCGCTTCCCCGTGCGCCACTTCCTTGAACAGCTTGGCCACGCCCCGGGAATGGTCGTTGTGGGCCGCGGCCCCGCCGCAAACCATGCGGGCAAAGTTCCGGGCCACGATGGTCTCGGCGGTGGCCCCGCACAGGCCCGTGGCCTGCTTCTTCTGGGGCTCGCCCTCTTTGGCCTTCTTGGGGGGCGGCACCCGGCAGGGACCCTGGGAGCAGATGCGGCAACAGGCGCCTTCGGCCCCGATGGGACAGGGCTTCATGCTCTGGGCCCGATCAAAAATGGTTTCAATACCTTCCGCCTGGGCCTTCTTCAACATCTCCTGGACCGAGGGGTCTATGGAACATTTGGTTACATCTAACTCTGCCATGATTTTTCCTCCGGTTTTTAACTCGTTGAAAAATGTCAGTTTTTATCTACGCAAACTCTTTTAGACATGATACCATCTACACACGATCAAGGCAAGACAAAAATTGCAGAATTATGACAACACCCAGCGGTTCTTCGTTCTCGGCTGCAATAAAAAGGGACAACTCCATTTAAACCAACCCTCTCATAAAAAATGTCTCACTTTTGGGTGCATCTCAGGAGTACCTTCTCTTCTTTAAATATTTTTCTGCAACGCCACCAGCATCCCTCATGGTGGGCTAAGACTTTGGCAAAACTCTGACTGTGATTCTGGTAAGCCTTGGTCTATTTTCCCGGTTTGAAAAAGAGGCTTACAAGGGGCAAAGAATGCCCCAGGCCTTTGACTGCATTTCCCCCCTGCACCCTGGCGGTAAAAATTAGAGAGGGACCTTGCTAAAATAGCATTTAATGTTAATTTTATATTGACATTGGTTAATAAAAAACCAAGATAAAAGCTGGCAATATTTGCCGGACCGACCAGCACCCGGGCTTCAGGAGGAGGGATATTATGCCAAATCCAATTATTGCCATTAATATGAGCAAAATTGCCAATCGGCCGGAAAGCTACGAGCTGATGCAAAAAGTGGGTCCCAAGGTATGCATTGCCACCGCCAGCCATCCAGGTTTCCTCGGTTTTTTAATGCTGCTTCAGACCGGCATCCATCCCATGGCGGGGCGTTATGGGGGCGGGGCCTTGGATATGCACGAGACCCTCAATCCGATCCGCATGTTCCAGTATACCGTTTGGCAAGATGCCCGTTCCCATGAGCAAATGCATCACGATTGTTTCGACATCGTCTATGAGCTCTGCCACCACTGCCTGAGCATGATAGTGGAAGGACCTTGGGAACCCCTTTATGAAATCGTCGCCGCTGATCTGCCGCCGGTCATCGGGATGTCTGACGTGCCCCGTGAATTGGGCAGCGCCTTTGCGGCCCAAAAGGCGGTTCCCAAAGTGGCCCTTGCCGCCCAGCGCTGCGTGGTCCTGGGCGATCACTGGATTATGGACGGGCACGAGGCAGAATTTGAAAAGGGTGCCCAAGAGACCCTGCAGTGGTTAAAAGTTAAAGCCCCTGGCATGATTGGCTGGATGCTCCTCAAGCAAATTGCCGTCAGCGCCATCGGCTCTTTTCAATTCGATCCCGAGGGCATGATCCAGCCGACGTTAGGCGCTCACCCGCCGCGCTATAACACCAATTATGGTGATCAAGTCGGAGACCTGCCCCCTATCCCGGCCCAGAAACCCACTCAATATTATGTCCACATGGAATGGGAAAGTCCGGACCACGCCCACCAGGGACTGGGCAAGGCCTTGGTCAATTATGAACTGCGTCAGATCCACAACCAGGGGGTGCTGGCTCACCTGGATCGCGGGCCTTACTACATGCTCTTTAACCCGATGATGGAAGAAGGGACCTGGCGTGAGGTCCTGGTAAAATAAAGATTGGCGAGATAGGTCCTGAAATTTCTTTTGGAGAGGTGGAGTAAGGAAAACAGGTTGAATGCTTGGGTCCAGACAACAAACGGGAGGTATACGATGGCGAAACCGGCG
>JARRQO010000125.1:0-6499 GCA_037381685.1 Deltaproteobacteria bacterium
ATGAAGGCGTTATCCGTGGGCTTACCTGGACGGTCCTAGGTCTGGCTGCGGAAAGCCAGGTCTCCAAGTCCACTTGCATCGCAGTTGGCGGGCCTTCGGCCTCCAACCCCATCGCCAGACGCATTTCAAGCTCTCCACTGACCCTTGCTTTGTGGAGAAAGTTCGGGATATCGTGGGGCTGTACCTCAATCCTCCCGACAAGGCCATGGTTTTGTGCGTCGACGAGAAGAGCCAGATTCAGGCCCTGGACCGCACCCAGCCTGTCTTGCCCCTGGGCTTGGGATACGTGGAGGGAGTTACCCCTGACTACGTGCGCCACGGCACCACCACCCTCTTCGCCGCCCTGGACATTGCCTCGGGGCAGGTGCTGACCCAGTGCAAGGCCCGTCATCGCCATCAGGAGTTTCTGCAGTTTCTGCGTCATATTGATGAAAATGTCCCGGAGGACCTGGATATTCACCTGGTGGTGGACAACTATGCCACCCACAAGCACGAGAGGGTATGGCGTTGGCTGGCGGCTCGGCCCCGATATCATGTACACTACACCCCCACTTATTCTTCGTGGCTCAACCAGGTGGAAATCTGGTTCAACCTCATCACTCAGCGCGCCATTCGCCGCGGCACCTTCCGCAGCGTGAAGGAGTTGGTTGCCAAGATTGAAAATTTTGTGGTCCATTATAATGCTAAATCCCAGCCTTTCAGGTGGACTGCCACCAAAAAGTCGATCTTGGCAAAACTACAAAGATTTTTGTAGAGTAATTCTGGGACACAACACTAGAAGGCCTTGCTATAAGAAAATTGCCGTTTGTCGGCAAGTTGGGATCAAAGCAATTCGGCATTGCAAGACCTGAAGGGTTCACTTTTCCCTTAACTGCATGGCGCCCTATCACTTAGATTTCTGCCGTCTTTTCAAAAACAGCCGCATGGGGGCGTAGGTGAGGTCCAGCTTTTCTCGCAGTTGTTTTACTAGATAGCGGCGGTAGTGATCCGGCACCCCTTGGGGCTGGTTGACGAAGGCAATGAAGGTGGGAGGCTGCACCTCGGCCTGGGTGAGATAATAAAATTTGAGAGGGCGGCCCCGGTAGCGAGGCGGTGGCACCCGGCCGGTGATCTCGGCCAGAAGCCGGTTGAGGGCCCCGGTGCCAATTCGGGTGTCGCTCTGGGCATGGATCGTCTTGATAAGGGGAAAGATGCGCTTTAAATTATAGCCGGTGAGGACCGCGACCGGCAAAACCGGGGCATAGGCCATGAACTCAAGCCCTGAGGCGGCTTTTTCCAGGAGGGTTTTGGCCTCTCTGGGGTCATGGCGCACCAGATCCCACTTGTTTACCAGCACCAGGCAGCCCTTGCCCTGGTCCTCGATGAGCCCGATAATCCGCAGATCCTGGCCGGTGAGGCCTTCGGTCGCGTCCAACATGAGCACCGCCACCTCGGTCCGGTACAGGGCCTTGAGGCTCTTCATGACCATCTGGCGTTCCAAGCCCTGGTCCACGTGGCTGGGGCGGCGCAGGCCCGCAGTATCCACCAGGACGTAGTTCACCCCCTCCCACGTAAAGAGGGAGTCGATGGCGTCCCGGGTGGTGCCGGGTTGAGGGCTGACCAAGAGGCGCTCCTCCCCTAAAAAATAGTTGATCAGAGAGGATTTCCCCACGTTGGGCCGGCCGAGGATAGACACCCGGATGCCCGGGACCGGGGGAGGCAATTCCCGGGGCGGCGGCAGCACCTCTTTTAGGGCTGCAAGCAAAGATGCCAGACCCAGACCGTGGGTGGAAGACACAGGGAAAACCGCGTCCAATCCGAAGCGATAGAACTCCGCCGTCTGGGCTTGAAGGCCGGGATGGTCGATCTTGTTCACCACCAGCAAAACAGGCTTGCCGGTGCGTCTGAGATAGTCGACTACCTCGGCATCGCCTGGTTGAGGACCTTGCCGGCCATCCATCACCAATAAAATGGCGTCGGCTTCTGCGACCGCGGCGCTGGCCTGGTGCCGCACCAAGCCGGAAAGATCTTCTTCCCCTCCCACCAGGCCGCCGGTGTCCACCAGCAAGATGATATGGTCATCGAAGGTCAGGCTGCCGTAATGGCGATCCCGGGTGACCCCTGGGAGGTTAGCCACCAGGGCCTGGGAAGAGCGGGTAAGGCGGTTGAAGAGAGTGGACTTCCCCACATTGGCCCGGCCGATGATGGCCACCAGGGGTTGCTCGGCCGGAACCATGGTTATCTTTGGGGGGCGAGGTACTGAGCCAGATTTTTAGGAGGAGGCCAATTCCGGAGTAACTCCACGGCTTTTTTCAATTGGGCGTCCTTATCCAACTCCTTCGGCGTGATGGGCTGATTCCAGGGTTTATCGGTCAGACCTTCCCGACGCATGTGCCGGGTAAGAAGTTCGTCCCGCAATTTTTGCAGGGACTCATTTTGGGGCCGCTTTTCTTCCACCACCAGATCGGGTTTAATCCCTTTTTCATTAATAGTAACCCCGCTGGGAGTAAAATAAAGCGCGGTGGTCAGACGCAGGGCAGAGCCGTCATCCAGGGGAATTATGGTTTGAACCGAGCCCTTGCCGAAGCTCTTGGTCCCTACGATCAGGGCCCGCTTTTGGTCTTTGAGGGCCCCGGCGACGATCTCGGAGGCGGAGGCGCTGCCCGCATTGATGAGCACGACCATAGGAATCGAAGGCTCCTTGCCTTCTTGGTCGGGCCGGGCGTAAAACCGCATATTCTGGTGGCGGCTGCGCCCTTCGGTATAAACGATCAGGCCTGATTTCAAAAAATCATCCGAGACGCGCACCGCCTGTTCCAGCAACCCTCCGGGGTCATTGCGCAAATCCAGGATCAGACCTTTAAAGGGCACCAAACGCTTTTTCATCTTCTTAAGGAAGGCCTCAAGATCGTGATTGGTGGAATCCTGAAAGTTGGTTATCCTGATATACCCGATGCCGTCGCCCAGAATCCGAGCCTTGACGCTATGGATCGGAATAATTTGCCTGGTGATCACCACAACTTTGGGATGCTCAAAACCTTCCCGGTTGATGGTAAGGTTTACTTTGCTGCCTTTGGGGCCGCGGATCAGTTTTACGGCTTCCATCAGGGTGATATGCTTGGTGATTTTGCCGTTGATCTTGACAATCTGGTCGCCGGCTTTCAAACCGGCCTGATAGGCCGGGGTGCCTTCAATGGGCGAGACCACCGTTAAGATGTGATCTTTCAGGGTAATTTCGATGCCAATGCCGCTGAACTTCCCCTTGGTTTCGATCTGCAATTCCTTGAACTCGTCCGGGGTCATGAAGGAAGAATGAGGATCCAGGGTCCCCACTGCGCCCCGGATGGCCCCGTAGACCAAGTCTTTTGTCGTCTTGGGCTCGGGATAATTTTGTTCGATAATAGACAGGCCTTGGGCGAAGACCTTTAACTTGGTGTCGCTCACCGGCGTAGGCGAAAGCGATGCTTGCAAGTTCCTTATGGAGCCCGAAGAGTTGGGGTTCTGTCCAAAGACAACTGCCGGTCCGGAGAAACTCCACCCGAGAGCCAACCCCAATAATAAGGCCACGCCACCCCACAGCCAAGATTTCCGTACTATCATATGCTTGAATCATCCTGATGCTTGGGGCCAAACCTGGCGGGTGAACCTAATCACCCAGTCTCGGCATGTCCCCAAGATATAAATTTATGAAGCCTTTTTGTTTATAGCCGTCTGCGGTTTCCCGGAGCTTATCAGCTCCACCGCCTGCTGAACCCAGGGATCTTGTTCTGGCGTCACCACCTTGGCGGTTACCTTGTTTTCACTTTTTTTGGCCTTGACCTTTATCCCGGGGACTGTGGGTTCCAGGCCTTTTCCCTGAATTTTTTGGCCGTGGGGAGTATAACATTGAGCCACGGTCATCACCAGGGCAGAGCCGTCCTCCAGGGGAAACACCTTAGTGAGGCCGCACAGACCCAAGGTTTTTTCTCCCAAGAGAGTGGCGCGGGCCTGGTCCCGGAGGGCCCCAGCCATGATCTCCGCGGCCCGGGCAGTGCCATGGTCCACCAATACCACCATGGGGGGCAACTTCTTGAAGATCAGAGCCCGGTTTTTACCTCGAAATGATTCTTCGCTTTTAGGGGAGCGTCCCTTGGCTATAAGGATCTGCTGATCGCCCAGAAGCAGGGAAGCGCTGCGCACCGCCTCCTCCATGGTGCCCCTGGCATTATTACGCAGGTCCAGAACAATACCCTGGACCGGGGGTTGACGACGCTCGATTTTCTCAAATGCCTTGGCCAGCTCCAGGGGAGTTTTGGTGTTGAAGTAACTGATGCGCACATAGGCCACGTCATGGTCCAGGTAATGGGTGGTGACGGTTTGCACTCCCAGAGGTTTAAGGGTGACAGTCAGATCCAACGGTTTGACCGCATTGTTACGATACACCTGCAACTTGATTTTGGTATTCGGCGCGCCCTGGAAGCGCCGGGTAGCCTCTTGGGTGGTCAGATTGCGCACCGTATGCCCATTGATTTTCAAAATATGGTCCCCCGGCTTCAGGCCGGCTTTGGCCGCAGGGCTGTCATCTATGACGCTTGCCACGGTCAGGAGGTTGTTCTTGACGATCAATACCAGGCCCGCTTCGGCCGTAGGAGTCTTTTTCCCATGAAGAAAATTTTGGTACTCCTTGGCCGTGAAAAAAGACGAGTCCGGGTCCAAAGAGTTCATCATTCCCCGGAGGGAACCGTAAATCAAAGTTTTTTCGGATTTGGGCCAGACATATTTCTGGGTGATTTCGAACAGGGCCTCGGTGTACAGTCGCAGGGAGTCGTACTTGGAGGACGCGGCCCAAACCGGCAGCAAGAAGTAGGCGGTCAATCCCAGAAATACCAGGATTACTATTAACCAGCGGTAAGTCCGGAACCCGGAGCCCGAAGTTTTCAATGCGTTAAGGTGCTTCACGGTACGAATGTTACCTCCCTGCCAGACTAGAGGCTTTCAAGTCGGTTATCGGCGGGGCCAGTTGGTTGGCCTTCCGCGCCATGACCTGCCTAGCCGCTTCTTGGATATCTTCAGCGGTCAAGCCGTAGTGTTTTAAGAGAACCGAGGGCGGGCCTGACATCCCAAAGGTGTCTCTCAGGCCGACGCGCTTTAGGGGCGTGGGGCAGTACTCTGCGAGAATTTCACTTACGGCGCTCCCCAGGCCGCCTATGACCATGTGTTCTTCGGCGGTGACTATGGCGCCGGTACGCGCCGCGGAGCCCACCACCAACTCCCAATCCAGGGGTTTTACGCAACCCAAGTTGAGCACCCGGGCCTCGATGCCCTCAGCGGCCATCATAGTTGCGGCGTCCAAACAGGTCTGAACCATGATCCCGATTCCCATCAGGGTCACATCCTGACCTTCCCGCAGCAGGCTGCCCCGGCCCAACTCAAAGGTATAGTTGTCGTCATAAATCACCGGCACTGCCATGCGGCCGGTGCGCATGTACACCGGCCCCTGATAGTGGGCGGCCCACCGGGTCATGGCCCGGGTTTCCGGGCCGTCGGCCGGCGCCAGCACCACCAGGTTGGGCAAGATGCGCATCAAGGCCAGATCTTCCAAGGCCTGGTGGGAGCCGCCGTCTTCCCCCACGGTCACGCCGCCGTGGGAGGCCACAATCTTAACGTTAAGATTGCCATAGGCGATGGTCTGGCGGATCTGCTCCCAGGCCCGGCCGGTGGCAAACATGGCGAACGTGCTGGCAAAGGGGATTTTTCCGCCCAGGGCCAGACCCGCGGCGGTGCCCATCAGGTCCTGTTCAGCAATCCCCACGTTAAAAAACCGGTCCTGAAACACCTTGGCGAAATGGTGGGTCTGGGTGGAGCCGGACAGGTCGGCGTCCAGCACCACGATCTGGGAATTCTCTTGGCCCAACTGGGCCAGGGTCTTGCCGTATTCGACTCGGGTGCTTTCTTTGGCTGGCAATTTTCCCCTCAATTTGATTATTGGCGTTCTTAGTAACCTGTCATTACGGCGTCTTGGAAGATAATTGAATATCTCTCGCAAAGACGCCAAGGCGCAAAAATATCAAGATTATCCCGCCAACTCCTGCAAGGCCTGGTGATATTCCTCGGGGGTAGGGGCGACCCCGTGATACTTTTTCTGGCCTTCGAAAATGGACACGCCCTTGCCTTTGATGGTGTGGGCGATGATCATGCTGGGTACTCCTTTGGCCTGTTTACAGGCCTTGAAGGCCTCACGCAGGCGCCCGATATCGTGGCCGTCCACCTCAATCGTGTGCCAACCGAAACCCCGCCACTTCTCGGCGACGGGCTCAATGCTCATGACGTCCACGGTATGACCGTCAATCTGCAGGCGGTTGCGATCCAAAATACCCACCAGGTTGTCCAAACCGTAGTGGGACGCAGTCATGGCCGCTTCCCAAATCTGCCCCTCCTGGATCTCGCCGTCGCCCAAAAGGACGTAAACCCGGCTGCCATAGCCGTTTAAGCGGGCCGACAATGCCAACCCGTTGGCAATGGACAGGCCCTGGCCCAATGA
>JARRQO010000126.1:0-1908 GCA_037381685.1 Deltaproteobacteria bacterium
GTTCGATGCTCCTGCGCCTGGTCAATGCAGGTGGCCGCCGGTTTTTGCAAAATGGATTTTCGTGGTTACGGCTGGACGAAAACATCTTGCTGAACAAGGCCACGGAAGCGACCGGCCTGGACGACTTTGGAGACACCTCGTTTCTTCAGCCCTTCCGCCTCCTGCTCCAGGCCTTTGAAACCGAGGCCAAATTCAACTTTATCGGCCGTATCTGCGTTCACGGCGACACGGTGCGGATGCTGAAGAGCCGGCTCCACCTAATGGCGGACCGCCGGCGGCATCCGGCCATTGCCGACGAAGTCATCCGCCGTCCGCTGTTCATCACCGGACTGCCCCGCAGCGGCACTACTTTTTTACATGCCCTGCTGGCCCAGGACCCAGCCCATCGCGCCCCCCAGGTGTGGGAAGTGATGTATCCCTCCCCCCCACCTGAGACGGCCTCTTATGCCTCTGATTCCCGCATTACCACCACGTCCCGGCAGTTGAGGCTGATTGACTTCTTAATGCCGGATTTCAAAACGGTCCATATGATTGACGCCCGGCTGCCGCAAGAATGCATCGCCATTACCAGCCACGACTTTAGGAGTTACACCTTTGAGTCCATGTACCATGTGCCCACCTACCGGGCCTGGCATGACAGTCAGGACAAGCGCCCGGAATACGAGTTTCACCAGCGCTTCTTGCAGCATTTGCAGTGGCAGACCCCGGGCCAAAGATGGGTGCTCAAGGCCCCCAGCCACTTGCTGGCCTTAGAGGACTTGTTTCAGGTCTATCCTGATGCGAGAATTATCCTGACCCACCGGGATCCGCTTAAGGTCCTGCCGTCGTGCGCCAGCTTTACCGAGGTGTTGCGCCGGGGTTTTAGCGATTGCGTGGATAAGGTGGCGCTGGCCCAGGAGGTGCAGCAGCGCTGGGAGGAAGGCGCCGGCTTGGCGGTGCAGTACCGCCAAAGGCCGGGGAGGTTTCAGAAACAGCTTCTTGATGTCCGCTATGCGGAACTGCTGCGGGACCCCCTAGGCATGGTGCGGCGCATCTATGAACATTTCGACCTGGAACTGACCCCGGCGGCGGAGTTGGCCATGCGGCGTTTTATGCAGGCCAACCCCAAAAACAAAGGGGGGGTGCACCGCTATTCCCTGGAAGAGTTCGGGTTGAATCCCGGCGAAGAAAGGCGCCGTTTTCAATTCTACATGGATTTCTTCGGCCTCGAACCGGAAGCCTAAAAGGCCGCAGGCGCCCGTGCGGCCCAGATTTTTTAAAAGGTAACGCAGGATTTGCCCCCGGCAAAGGGGCATATTTTTTTCAGTCTTGCGGGAAGGGACCGCCCTGATGGTCGGTTTCCGCGGATTCGGGGACGGCGTCTTCCGACACTTCCGGGGTCTCTTCCGGCTCCGGAGCCGAGGCCCGGTTCTGGCGGCGTTTCAGCTTTTCTTATTTTTTCTGCTTACGGGCTAATTCCTTGGCGCGTTTTTGCCAACCATAACGATTTTTTGCCAATGTTTCCCTCCCTTGAGCTCAAAATGCAATTTGCCGGGTGGACTGGCTGTCCCCCCTTCAAGGTGCCCCATTTTCCTGCCTTCTTGCCCGGGCACGGGGAGTTGGGCCCCATTTTGGCTTAAAATGTTAAAACTCCGGAAGCCCGAAGACCGCCGGAGTTCTGAGCCTCAGGCTTGATAGCTTAGAGTTTTACAACGTTTTGGGCCTGATCTCCCTTGGGACCCTGGACCACCTCGAACTCCACTTCCTCATCTTCCGTCAAGGAGCGGAAACCCTCACTCTGGATGGCGCTGTGATGGACAAACACGTCCGCCCCGCCATCCCGGCTGATGAAGCCGTAGCCCTTGGCGTCATTAAACCATTTTACCCTACCTGTTTCTTTCATCGACAAAACCTCCAACCTATGGGGCG
>JARRQO010000126.1:1934-11521 GCA_037381685.1 Deltaproteobacteria bacterium
GGACTTTACATCCCTGTCCGATTCCCGTCCAGGACTTGCGGCCCTGCTTTCAGTCTGACATGCTAAACTGACTTTTAATTTATCAAATAATTTTTCCATGTCAAGCTTGCAACCTGGAAAACTTGCGCCGGAGGTCCAGCCGCAACTTTGCCCGGGTGGGCTGGGCTTAGTCCTCTTTATTCATGAATTTTTGGAATTATACGACAACATATCGAAATATAAAGATAAAATAATTACCCCCAAAGGCAGGGGGGTTTTTGCACAGACTGGAAAGCCTGTGCCACCAAGTTTTTTGCAGCCCGGCGGATTATTCGGGTTAGGAATCCCTGTTACGAAAAGTTCAAGGTTGAGGCTTCGGCACCAAAGCCATTTTGTCATCCTGAGCGTCGCGAAGGATCTCGCATGTCCCTTTACTGAATAGATTCTTCGGTCGCGGCACTTCCTCAGAATGACAGATGATGAGACTTTCGCAGAGGTCTCAGGTTCAAAGTTCAAGGTTCGAGGTTGAGTGCGGATTGCGCTCCATGAAAGAACTTACTATTTTGCATGGCTGAAAGAGCCAAAGGCGCATGAGCGACTGCTTTGTAAGAAAATTTTTGACAAGAAATTCAGGAAATCTCCGATAGGCAGCGGCCGGCGCCTCGGATAAGCTGGGATGGGTCAGTATTCCCTATAGTCGCGTTTCAAAAAAATGTTTAAAAAGAAAGAAGGTCCTCATTCCCTCCCCCTTGATGGGGGAAGGTTAGGGTGGGGGTAATAAAATTGTTTATTATTACAGTCTCTTATTTCCCTCTCCCTCTAGCCCCCTCCCACCAAGGGAGGGGGAATTTGCAGCCCTGATTTATTAAAGTTATTTCTGAAACATGACACTAACCCTGAGGCTGAACTTTTGCCTTTTAAAAAATTTCACGCTAAAGTAAAGTTTCAGACAATTTCCAAAAACTGATTTTTTTATACCAGATGACTTTTGAATGCCACCAGCCCGGCATTTAAATTCTGGATGTGTATATTTTTGACGAATTCGGAAAACCGGATCAGGAGGACAGCGCATGTCTGATAAAGAACAGTTGGAAGGCCTCAAACAAGCCAAGGCCAAATATGATGAACGGGTGGCCAAGACGCTGCAAAAAATGCCGGAGCGCAAGGCGGATTTTGTCAATACCTCCGGCATCCCCGTCAATCGGGTCTACACCCCGTTGGACATGGCAGATTTCGATTACCTGAAGCAGTTGGGTATGCCTGGGGCCTATCCCTATACCCGGGCGGTGCAGCCCACGGCCTACCGCGGCCGCTTCTGGACCATGCGCCAGTATGCCGGCTTCGCCACCGCGGAGGAAACCAACGAACGCTATCACTTCCTCCTAAAGTCCGGCCAGACCGGGCTGTCGGTGGCTTTTGACCTGCCCACCCAGATCGGCTATGATTCCGACCACCCCCTGGCCCAGGGGGAAGTGGGCAAGGTCGGGGTGGCTATCGACTCCCTCTGGGACATGGAACGTCTGTTTCAGGGCATCCCGCTGGACCAGGTGTCCACTTCCATGACCATCAATTCCCCCTGTGCGGTCATCCTGGCCATGTATCTGGCCGTGGCCGAAAAGCAAGGCGTCCCTTTTAACAAGCTGCGGGGCACCGTGCAAAACGACATCCTCAAGGAATATCCGGCCCGGGGCACTTACATCTTCGCCCCCCGGCCCTCCATGCGCCTCATCACCGACATCTTCGCCTTCTGCACCGCGGAAGTCCCCCAGTGGAACACCATCAGCATCAGCGGCTACCACATCCGGGAAGCCGGCTCCACTGCGGTGCAGGAAGTCGCCTTCACCCTGGCCAACGGCATCGCTTACGTGGAGGCGGCCATTGCCGCGGGCATGAAGGTGGATGAATTCGGGCCCCGGCTCTCCTTTTTCTTCAATTCCCACTCCGATTTTCTGGAAGAAGTCGCCAAATTCCGGGCCGCGCGGCGCCTGTGGGCCAAGATCATGAAGGAGCGCTTCGGCGCCGCCGAACCGCGGTCCCAGATGCTCCGCTTCCATACCCAGACCGCGGGCTGCAGTCTCACGGCCCAGCAGCCCCTGAACAACATCATGCGGGTGGCCTTCCAGGCCCTGAGCGCGGTGCTGGGCGGCACCCAGTCCCTGCACACCAACTCCTTTGACGAGGCCCTGGCCCTGCCCTCTGAAACCGCGGTCCAGGTGGCCCTGCGCACCCAGCAGGTGGTGGCCCACGAAACCAATGTCTGTGATACCGTCGACCCCCTGGCGGGCTCCTATTATCTGGAAAACCTCACTGACGCGGTGGAGGTCCGGGCCCAGGAATACATCGACCAGAACGACCGCATGGGCGGCGCGGTGGCGGCCATCGAAAAAGGCTTCATCCAAAAAGAGATCGCGGCCAGCGCCTATAAGTTCCAGCAGGAGGTGGAAAAAGGCCAGCGCATCATCGTGGGCTTAAACCGCTTCCAAACCCAGGAAGAAAAGCCCACGGGCCTCCTCAAGTTGGACCCGGAGGTGGGAGAAAAGCAGCAGATCCGTCTTCAGGAATTGAAAAACACCCGAGACAACGCCGCGGTCACCCAGGCCCTGGCCGAACTCAAGGCCGCGGCCCAAGGCACCGAGGCGCTCATGACCCCCATCCTCAAGGCGGTCAAAGCCCTGGCCACCCTGGGCGAAATCTGCGACACCCTGCGAGAGGTTTTCGGCGAATACGAAGCCCCGGCGCTGGTGTGAGAGTTCAAGGTTCAAGGTTAAAAGTTCAAAGTTTTCTATGCCAGTGCACAAAAGAGAGGGAGAAATTAAAATGCCGCAAGAAAGAAAAATCAGGGTATTGGCCGCCAAGCCAGGGTTGGACGGGCATGATCGGGGCATCAAGGTCATCTGCGCGGCCTTGCGGGATGCCGGCATGGAGGTGATATACACCGGCCTCAGGCAAACCCCGGAGCAGATCGTGGCTGCGGCCCTCCAGGAGGACGCCGACATCATCGCCATGAGCGTGCTTTCGGGGGCCCACAACTACCTGTTCCCCAAGGTCTTGGATCTGGTGAAGGAAAAGGGCCTCGGCGATGTTTTGGTCATGGGCGGCGGCATCATCCCCGAGGAAGATGTTGCGCCCTTGAAGACTGCGGGCATCGCTGCCATTTTCGGCCCCGGCACCGACACCGGGGACATCATCGGCTTTATCAAAGACCACGAGCGCCAGCGCTAAGGTAGATTGCTCGCGGCGCACCATACCGGGACTATCTGTAACCCCTGGCCCGAACGGCTTTCCGGTAAAATTTCCAGCATAAGTTACTCCTCTTCCTGCCTGAATGACGGAAGTGATTTCTCTTTTTAGATAGATATTCATTTCGCATATGCAATATGATCTGTAATTATTTCTTCTCCCCCCAGAGACAAAAGGCGGCAAAAGTTCAGGACAAAACTGGAGCTATCTTTTTGAACCGACAAGATATCCCTTGACTTCAGCGCCCAAGCTCTTACTTTTTAACAAAGCCAGAGGAATGTAGCCCCCAAATCTCAGGTCTGGTCAACCAAAGCCCGGAAGCTGCCCTTAAGCGCCCGGGTTTTGTCGTTCCGGGGATTTCTTAGTGCGGGCGGACTCCTCAAGAAAGTCGGCAATTTCACCCACCACGGTTGGGACGGGAGGACTAAAATGGCAAACGAGATGGCAAGGCAGGCGCGTAGGACAGGCCTGGGAGCCTGGCACCTTATCAAGGAGACTTACCACGACTGGTCCCAAGACAAGGTCATGACCCAGGGGGCCGCTCTGGCGTATTACGCCGTCTTTTCCCTGGCGCCGCTGTTAATCATCATCATGGCGGTTACCGGCTTTTTCCTCGGCAAACAAACCAGCCGCACGACCATCATGAACTATCTGCAACAATCCATGGGACCATCCGCCAGCGGCTACATCGACGGTCTGCTCAAGGCTGCCTATCCTCAAGGGTCCGAAGGGCTGGCCGCCATAATCGGCGTCATCATACTGCTGCTAGGCGCCACCAGCGTTTTCGTGATGCTGACCCAGACGTTGAACCTCATCTGGAAGGTGGGACCGGAGAGGTCGGGGTTGGCCAAACTGGTCCTCACGCGATTGCTGGGTCTGGCCTTGCTGCTGCTCATCGGGGTCCTGTTGTTTTTATCCGTGATCCTGTCCACTGCGGTTCACGCCATGGCCGCCACCCTGACCACCGTTATAGCTATTCCTGCGGTAGCTTTTCTCATTGCTGAAGCCGTTATTTCGTTCCTGGTGATCACCGTGTTATTCGCCCTGATCTACAAGCTGCTGCCGGATGCAGCCATTGCCTGGCGGGACATCTGGATCGGGGCTCTGGTCACGGCCATGCTGTTTTCCGCAGGCAAGTACGGCCTGGGCCTTTATCTCGGCCGCAGCAGCGTCGGCTCGGCTTACGGGGCCGCGGGTTCCCTGGTGGTAATTTTGTTGTGGATCTATTACTCGGCGCAAATCTTTCTTCTGGGGGCCGAATTTACCCAGGTATATGCCCGCACCTACGGGAGCCGGGGAAAAACTGAGGAAGCAGTTCCGGTGGGTTAAGCCCTTTGAATTAAATAAATTAAACAAGGGCATCTCCTGTCCCGAGAGGGAAAATCTGGAGAAGAACACCTTCCTGTGGTAAAATATATCGGCCAGGTTAACATACCCAAGGCGATTTCCCCATTGCGCCAGCCCCTTCAACCCGGAAGATTTTGGTTAGCCGGCCGCAATCTTTTTTCGCAAAGGAGCACTTCCCCTATTATGGACTCTTACAAGATACATCTGAGCGAAAGCGAGATGCCCCAGGAGTGGTACAACATCATTCCCGACCTGCCCTCTCCCATGCCGCCCTATCTACACCCGGCCACCGGCAATCCCATTACCCCGGACGATTTGGCGGCTATCTTTCCCCGGGCCTTGATCGCCCAGGAGGTCAGCCCGGAGCGCTGGATCGCCATCCCCGACGAGGTTTTGCGCATCTATCAGTTATGGCGGCCCAGCCCCCTGCACCGGGCCCGGAACCTGGAGGCAGCCCTCCAGACCCCGGCCCGGATTTACTACAAGAATGAGTCCGTGAGCCCCGCGGGCAGCCACAAGCCCAACACCGCGGTGGCCCAGGCCTACTATAATAAAGTGGAAGGCATCACCCGCCTGGCCACCGAGACCGGGGCCGGCCAGTGGGGCTGCGCCCTGGCCCTGGCCTGCAATTTCTTCTGCCTGGAATGCACCGTCTATATGGTCAAGGTGAGCTACCAGCAGAAACCCTACCGCCGGTCCCTCATGCACATCTGGGGAGCCAGCGTCTACCCCTCGCCCACGGACCGCACCCAGGCCGGCCGCGAAATTCTGGCCAAAAACCCGGAGACCTCCGGCAGCCTGGGTATGGCCATCTCCGAGGCGGTGGAGGACGCCGCCAGCCACGCCGACACCAACTATGCCCTGGGAAGCGTATTGAACCACGTGATGCTGCACCAGACCATCGTGGGCCTGGAAACCCAAAAGCAACTGGCCCTGGCGGGGGAGTCGCCGGATATGCTCATCGGCTGCGTCGGCGGCGGCAGCAACTTCGCGGGCTTCTGTTTCCCCTTCATCCCGGACAAACTGGCCGGCAAAGACTTTAGGGTGGTGGCCGTGGAGCCCACCGCCTGCCCCACCCTGACCAAGGGGGCCTATTCTTATGACTTCGGCGACACCACCGGCTTGACCCCCCTGATCATGATGTACACCCTGGGGCATTCCTTTGTGCCTCCGGGCATCCACGCCGGGGGACTGCGCTACCACGGCGACGCGCCGCTGCTCTGTCAACTGGTGCACGAAAAAATCATCGAGGCCCGGGCCTATCCTCAGAACCCGGTCTTTGAAGCCGCCCGCCTCTTTGCCGAAACTGAGGGTATTGTCCCGGCGCCGGAAACCGCGCACGCCATCAAAGCCGCGGTTGACGAGGCTTTGGTATGCAAAGAGACGAACCGAGCCAAGTGCATTGTGTTCAATTTTTCGGGTCACGGCCACTTTGATCTGGCGGCCTATGACGCCTTCCTGGAAGGCAAGCTGCAAAATGTCGAGCTGGACCCCGATGAGATGATCCAAAAAGCCCTAACGGAGTTGCCCCGAGTCATGGGGAAGTGAGCAGTAAGCGGTAAACAGCGAGCAGCTCAGGGCTTTCGGGCCCAAAAAAGAGGGCGGGTTTTAATCCGCCTTCATAATTTTGCCTGTCTTGACACGCCTTTTTTCCAGTCATACTTTGCAAACATGGAAAGGAGGAACCCAAAATGGCATCTGGCAGAACCATCACCATGAAAGGCAATCCCCTGACCCTGGTGGGCCAGGAGGTGAAGGCGGGGGAGCCGGCTCCGGATTTTGAGGTTATCGCCACTGACTTGAGCCCCTTTAAGTTTTCGTCGCTTAAGGGCAAGGTGGCCGTGATCTGTTCGGTGCCGTCTCTGGACACGTCCACCTGCGATATAGAAACCCGGCGGTTCAACGAAGAGGCCGCCAGGCTGGGGCCGGAGGTGGAAATTCTGACCATCAGCATGGACCTGCCCTTTGCCCAGAAGCGCTGGTGCGGCGCCGCGGGGGTGGACCGGCTCACGACCTATTCGGACCATCGGGAGGCGGCCTTCGGGCTGGCCTATGGGGTGTTGATCAAGGAACTGCGCCTCCTGGCTCGGGCGGTGTTCGTGGTGGACAAGGAAGGAGTGGCGCGCTACACCCAACTGGTCCAGGAAGTGGCCAACGAACCTGATTACGAAGAGGTCTTGCAGGCGGTGAGCAAGCTTATCTGAGAATTTATAGGCAATACCAAAAATACCTTGTGGGAAATAGCGTCGCCGCAGGCGAAAGCAGGCGCCGCCCAGGCTGTAGGCCGGTGCTACCAAGGTTTTTGTAGCCCGGCGGATTATTTGGGTTAGCGCGGCAAAGTCGGGACGTGCGGCGCTTTTTTTGGCCTACGGCCCAAGTGTCCGCCCATTAGATGAGAGGCAAACCGGCGCCTTGCCGCCTCTGGTCCCGGGCCCGGCGGATGACGGCCGCAGTGTGGGGGGCCAGGTCAAACCCGGAGATTTCCCCTAAGGGCACGAACCGGGCCGCGGTGATATCAGAGCCGGGATTAAGTTCGCCGTCCAGGTAGTCGCAGAGAAAGTCCACCAGAACATAGTGATAGGCGATGCGGCCGTCTGCGTCGGGGAAGATGCGCTCCAGCACCGCGGCGTGGCTTAGAAGGCGCACGGTGATGCCGGTTTCTTCCGCCAGTTCCCGGCAGATGGCGGCGGCCATAGTCTCCCCCAACTCCACCAGGCCGCCGGGCAGGCTCCAGGAGTCCCGGGCCGGTTCCTGCCCCCGGCGCACCAACAACACCTCATCTCCCTTGAAAACCACGGCGCCCACCCCCACCAGGGGCTGGTCGGGGTAATGGCGTTTGATTTCAGGATGTTCCTGTACCGGCATACAGTTCTTGTCTGCTTTACTCATGAACTTTTAGAATTATTTAAATATATAGGTAAAGTGCATAACCCCGAAAAGCGGGGTGTGTTTGCACAGGCTGGAAAGCCTGTGCCACCGGGTTTTTTATAACCCGGCGAACTAGTACCATGTAACATTTATAGCTTCGGATAAAGGTGTCTTAACTTATCCTGGCATCGGCGGTAGAGAAGCGCCAATTTATTTTCGCTTGCCGGTCAACGGCTCTACTGCGAGAAAAATCTGGGCCACGCCGTGGCCGACGTATTCATGGTCGAGCCGCCCCGGTCTTCCCGGCGCACAAGCCAGGGGGGCCTGGACTTCTCCGGTTAACTGTTTGCAGGTTTCATCCATACAGACCTGCGGATAGTCGGGATCGTAGGGCAAATGATAAGCCTGCAGAACATCTTCCATATGAGCTACGCACGCCGCGCTCCCCTCCGGCGGGATTTTCCGGTACTTTTAGAGATGAGGCTTAAGTTCGTTTTTTTAAGTATGCGCTGCACGGTCATATGCGAGACACTTGGAGCCAAATGCAACTCGACTGCCTTCTCCGCCAGCAATCGTACGGTCCATCGCCGCCGGCCCTCGGGCGTTTCCGAGCAGGCCAAGGCAATCAGGCGGGCCTCGAAAGCCCCATCGAAGGTTACCTGGCGCGGAGGCTTTTCCGATGGTTTCCGCTCCAGCGCCGCAGGCAGCCCTTCTTCCACGAACCGCTTCTTCAGGTGTTCAATGGTGCGAGGCGTAACGCCCAGAGCCTCAGCAACATCTGCTACCTTCCAGGCAGGCCCGCGTGGCCCTGCATCGCACAGGAGTAAGGCACGTGCGTAAAGGAACCGTGTCGCACTGGTCCGACCCGTTTTCAAGGCCGCGAGTTCCTGGCGTTCTTGCTCGGTTATCGTCACCCGGTAGCGCGGTTTCATGGCAAATCCCTCCCCCAGGGAATTTGCCCTATTATATCGTATTATATCGTATTATACGAAAATAGTAATGTTACACGATACTGGTGCAATAAGAGTACACCGTCTTAATCAAAGGATCAAAGTAAGGACTGAGGACACCTTGGTACGTGAGGCGATCCAGCAGGGCCAGGGCGAGGATGAGGTAGGGTCCGGCCTGCACCAGGATTGTCCTGGCGAGGCCCTCATCGGAGGGAAACAGCTCACAGATCAGGGAGCCCACAGCCAGAGGCGGTATCGGCAGCAGACTATAGACCGCGGTGGTGATGTTAACCCCGATCACCATCAAAAAAACCCGGGGGTTCCAATCCATGAAATTCATGAAGGCCACGAAGCTGCCGCCGATCCCGGCCAGGAAAAAGTTGGCCAGCGGCCCGGCCAACCGGGAGGCTATCATATAAAGCCGGGGGTGGGCAAACTTGGTGCGATCGATATCGAGGGTTCGGGGCCATCCGAAACCAGCCACCAAGTAACAGATGGTTCCCAGAATACTTAAATGCAGAAAGGCGTTAAAGTGGAATCGGTCTTTGGCCCCGATCCGGCTGTCCCCCAAAGAGGAACTGACAAAAGCCTGGGCCTCGTTATTGATCATCACCGCCAGCAGCACCGACACGCAAAAGGACACTACCGCGTCCACCGCCAGATTCTGCGGGTCCAGGAAATAAGGCACGGGCCAGGCGCTACCCATGGACATTATCTTTACCTTGATCCTTCCTTAACAAGAGAGAAGGCAGGGTTAATAGCCCCTGCCTTCTCAGATAAGCACCCAGTTTTACTGATGTTGCTTATGCGCGTCAGTTACAGAGCCCACCAAATCAAACCGGGATAAAAGTTAGACCTACTCCGTCACATGCATCGGCCGCTTGGTGAAACGGGAAACAACCACGGAGATAACCAGGAAACACGCCGAGATGATGAAGGCCCAGGTCAGGGAGCCGGTCCAGTCTCTGATGGAACCGGCCAGACGGGTCATCCAGAAGCCGCCGCCCCAACCCAGGAACACCAAGCCGTAGTTCATACCCAGGTTTTTGGGGCCAAAGAAGTCGGCAGTGTAAGAAGGCATCAGAGCCAGGCCGCCACCGTACTGCCAGTAAGCAATGCCCACGAAGATGAACAGCAGGACCACGTTGCCTGCAGCGATAATCAAGGGCAACAGCACCAGAGCTACGGCCGACACCAGGCAAT
>JARRQO010000127.1:0-6441 GCA_037381685.1 Deltaproteobacteria bacterium
CGGCAGTACGGGTTTATGCTTAAAGGCCTGCGGGAAGTGGCCCGGGACCTGGAAAAGCTCAACCTGGCCTTCTTTGTCCTGCCGGGGAACCCGCCCCAGGAGTTGGCCCGGTTCGTGGAGAGCCAGCGAGTGGGGGCCGTGGTGGCCGATTTTTCGCCGTTGCGCCTGGTGCGGGAATGGCGCAGTGCTGCGGCGCAGAACCTGGGCGTTGCTGTAGAGGAAGTGGACGCGCACAACATCGTGCCCTGCTGGCTGGCTTCACCCAAGGCGGAATACGGGGCCTACACCATTAGACCCAAGCTGAAAAAGCTGTTGCCGGAATTTTTGGAAGAGTTCCCGGCGCTTATCCGGCACCCCATCGGGTGGCAGGGGGAGAAGCCGGAAATCCCCTGGGAGGACCTGGCCGGTACTTTAAAAATAGATAGGAGCGTGCCGGAGGTGAGTTGGCTGACGCCGGGAGAGGCAGCGGCCCGCGCCCGGCTGGAACATTTTTTGGAGCACCGACTGCCGGTTTATGAGGCCAGGCGCAACGATCCCACCCAAGACGGTCAATCGGACCTGTCGCCTTATCTCCACTTCGGCCAGCTGGCGCCGCAGCGGGTAGCCCTGGAAGTTGAAGATCGTCAGGGCCAGGATGCCTCCCGGGAAGCCTTTTGCGAAGAACTTATAGTGCGCCGGGAGCTGTCGGACAACTATTGCTTGTACCAGCCTCACTATGATAGCTTTGCCGGGTTCCCGGACTGGGCCCAAAAGACCCTGAACCAGCACCGGGCCGACCGGCGGGAATACCTGTATTCGCCGGAGGCGCTGGAAGCGGCTCAGACTCATGATGAACTGTGGAACGCGGCCCAACGGGAAATGGTGCGGCGGGGCAAGATGCACGGCTATCTGCGCATGTACTGGGCCAAGAAAATCCTGGAGTGGACCGCCTCGCCGGAAGAAGCCCAGGACGCGGCTATATATCTGAATGATAAATATGAGTTGGACGGCCGGGACCCCAACGGCTACGCGGGCATCGCCTGGAGCATCGGCGGGGTCCATGACCGGGCCTGGCGCGAGCGGCCGGTGTTCGGGAAGATCAGGTACATGAGTTATAAGGGCTGCCGGTCCAAGTTCAAGGTGGAGGCCTACATTAAGGAAAACCGGTAGTAACGACTTCGCGGACGAAAAGCCTTGGGCCCCTGGCAGGCCGGGAGAAGCGGATGAGCGAGACGGCAGAAATTTTTGCGGTAATCAAAAACCTGTTGGAGTCGCAGAAGCTGGCGGTGTTAGCCACTCAGAACCACGGCCAGCCTTACAGCAATCTCATTGCCCTCGCGGCTACTGCTGATGCGCAATACCTCATTTTCGCCACCACCCGGGCGACGCGCAAGTTCGCCAATTTGATGGCCGACCCCCGGGTGGCGGTGCTGGTGGATAACCGCAAAAATGAGGTCGCCGACTTTGCCGAGGCCGCGGCTTTCACCGCGCTGGGAAAAGCCCGGGAATTGCAAGGGGCGGAACGCCAGCGGTTCCTGGAAATCTACCTGGCCAAGCATCCCAACCTCAAAGACTTCGTGGCTGCGCTCGACTGCGCCCTGCTTCGGGTCAGGGTGGATAAGTACATCGTGGTGAGCCGGTTTCAGGAGGTGAGGGAGGTCCAGGTTTCGTCGCAGCAATGAGTTTCAGGCGATAACTCAAGCCAAACGGCGGACGGGGCCGGGGATTCAAGCCAGATTTGCCAGGAATTCTTCGGCGGCATCCAGGATGTCGTCCAATCTCGTTCGGTCCATCCGCGCCAACATTCCCACCATGGGTTTGAGCCGGGGGTTACGGGCAAAATAATCCTGGTGGCGACTGACGAACCGCCAGTATAAGCCATCCCAAACCCGGCACCAGGGCCCCGCCGGATGATCACTCATCTTCAGGAGATAATGGCTGGAGCTGAGGTAAGGCTTGGTCATGATCAGGCCGCCGTCGGCAAACTGGCTCATGCCGTAAACATTGGGCACCATTACCCAGTCATAGGCATCAATGAACATCTCCATAAACCAACGATAGACCTCCCGGGGGTCGATCTCGCAGAGCAGCAAGAAATTTCCCAGTACCATGAGGCGCTCAATATGGTGGACATAGGCGCTCTTGATCAGCCTGTGGATGATCGTGTCTACAGGGTCAATGCCGGTGGCGCCGGTGTAAAGGGCGCGGGAGAGGGGGCGGCGATGATCCCAAAAATTCATATGGCGCTGCCGGTCGCCGATGAGCAAGTATACTGCCCGGACGTATTCCCGCCACCCCACGATCTGCCGGATAAACCCTTCAAGGCTATTGAGGGGGATCGGGTGCTCCTGGGCAAAAGCCAGAGTGGACTCTATCACATGCCGGGGCGTCAGCAGGCCAACATTGAGCAGGGGGGAAAGCACGGAATGAAACAGAAAGGGTTCTTGGGCTGAGATAGAATCCTGATAGTCACCGAACCGACTTAAGCGGTGCTGGAGAAAATCATCCAGCCAGTGTTGGGCCCCCGCATGAGTGACCGGATAAATAAAATTTTTTAGCGCCCCGGGATGGTCGGGAAACCGGGAGGATACCCATTGTACGGCTGCAGTAAGGTCAGGGGTGTCGTCTGGTACAGCAGGGATGGCGGGAATCTGAATTTGGCGAGGCAACCGCTGCCGGTTTGAGGTGTCGAAGGTCCAGCGTCCGCCCACTGGCTTGCCGCCTTCCATGAGAATATGACGCCGCCGGCGCTGCTCCTGGTAAAACCTGGTCTGATGAAACTTTGGTTGTGTCCCGAAATATTCCCGCAGTTCCTTCGGGGTGCAGAGAAACCCAGGAGTTTCCAGAAAGCGGAGGTTGATGGCGGCGGTCTGCGCCTCCTTCCGCAGCCTGCTTTCCAAGGTTGCATCCACCGGATCGACGGCATAAAGCTCATCGATGCCATCTTTCTGCAAGATGTTGAACAGGTAGGTCATCCGTTCTTCGCGGGCAAATTTGAGGTAATGCAATTGGTAACCGCGTTGGTTCAGAAGGTTGCCGTAAGCCGCCAGGCTAGCCCGGTGGAAGAGCAATTTCTGTTTATGAAACCTGATGGGATTGAGGCAATCTGAGAAAAAGAGCTGATCTTCCACCAGGTACACCGGGCGGTCGCGACGCAGCGCCGGATGGGGTTCAAACAACTGGTGGGGAAAAATCACGGTGGCCTGGGTCATGGTCAGATCAGCCTAAACCTTGCAAATGCCGTGGATGGAATCGCAGGTCTGGTTATAGAGGCGTTCGATCCAGTCCTCCTGGCGCAGGTAGGGGGTGACGGCGGCCCCGGCTGCGGCCCGGGTCCGGGCCAGGCGGCGCAGGAGACGGTGGGTGGTGGCAATATAAGTGCCGTGGCTCCAGGTCAAGGGCGACACGGAGAGGGGCTCGCCGGTCAGGGGGTTGATTTGCTCCGGGAGGATTCCGGAAGGCAGGGCGTGGGCGGCCGCCCAGGACAGCAGGTCCAGGGCCTGGGCCAGATCGGCGTCGTCGCCGTCCTTGTCGAGGAGATAGTCAGCCAGCCACAGAGTGCAGACGAACCAGGGGTTGCCCGGGACTTCGGGGGTGACGCGGTGATAGGCGTCGTTTTCGTAACGGGCCAGGCCGCCGACGGGGGTGTTGACCCATAATTTTTCCCGCAGGGCCGCCATGGTGGCAACCATGCGGGGGTCGTCGGCATGATAGAGGCCGAAGGCAAACAGGCCCCAGAAGCTGGCGTCGCAGGTGGGGTCCACGGCCCACGCGCCCTCAAGATTACGGTGGATCATGCGGCAGAAGCGGTTTAGTTCCGGGCGCCAGAGGTGGCTGGAGGCGGCGTCCCGGATTTCCGCGGCGATCTGCTGATAATAGGCGGCCTGGTGGTCCTCGCCAAAGACCTTGCAGAACAGGGAGGCCGCAGTGAGCCCGCCGAACACTGCGCCCACCGTGAAGCTCAAGATGCCCCGGCGTTCCTCCCAGAGATCGTAGGAGGGGGCCGGGAGGCCGGTTTCGGCGTCCCGGTATTGACACATGAAATCCGCAGTTTTTTTCACCAGGGGCCGGTACAGGGGCTTGATGAAATCCAGGTCGCGGTACAAGACAAAGTGCTGCCACAGGGCCCAGACCACCAGGGCGGTGGAGTCCTCCTGGATGGGCAATTGGGCCTGGCCCTCGTAGTACCAGGGGTGCCAGGAGGAGGCCAGGGTGCCGTCGGGATTGAACTTGTGCAGCAGACAGCCCTCCGGCTGCAGGAGCCCGGAGATGAATTGGAAGAAGTTGCGGGCGGCCGCGGGGTGGCCGGCCTGATCCAGGGCGTAGGCCACCAGGGCGCCGTCCCGGGGCCAGATGTAGGAGTAAGTGTCCCGGTTGAAATAGACCACGTCGGAGTCATTGGCGGCCAGGATGCCGCCCTGCCAATCGATCTGGGTCCGCATCACCAAGAGGCTGCGCCGGTACAATGCGGCCACCGGCTCCGGCAGTTGCTCCAGGCCCGGGGATTCCTTGCGGACCCAGAGGCGCCAGTAGTCGGCGGTGCGTTTGAGGTGCCCCCGGGGGTGCTTGTGTTTGACCAGGGAGTCCAGGCGCAGGACGTCTTCCCAGCTTTGACCCGCGGCCAGCCAATAGTAAGCCTGGCCCGATTCATAGGGCGGCAGGGTCAGCGTTAAGCCGATGACCGAATCCACCGAACCCTGGGCGATGGGATTGCCGGAGAGCACGCCGTCTTCGGCGTCCCTGAAGGTGCCTTCCAGGCCCTCGAAGGCTTTCTGGCCCACGGCATATTGGCTTAGCCCTTCTCCCTCCATGGCGGCGCCCCCGGCCAGAAAGTAGCGGGCCCCTTTATAGTGGATAACCGCGCCGGTCTTGGGATCGTAGCCCGCAGTGTCCCCCAGTTCGTTGCCGTAAATGCCCAAATCGAGGCTGAAAAAGAGGCGAATTTCCCGGGTATGCGGGGAGACGTTGGTCAGGACGATTTCTTTAAGAAAGATGTCTTCATGGAAGTCCACGGCATCATGGCATTCGAGGGCTAGGCCCAGGCCCTGGTGGGAGAGCCGGACGTCAGTGACCAGGGTGTCCGGCAGGTAACGCAGCTCCCGTTCCCAGTCCGGGCCCACCCAGGAGAAGCGGCCGTCCAGCCACACCCCCAGGCGGCAGAATTTGCCGCCCACGTGATTTTCCAGGCCCACGTGGGGGAAATAGAGCTCCCGGATGCAGTAGTCTTGATCAAAGCAGACCAACAGTTTGCCGTTGCCCACGGGAAGGTCGCGCGGCATGGCCGTTCCTTTCCAGATCAGAATTTCTTTTTAATCGAGCCCAAAATATTCGGGGGCAAGCCTGGGTGACCGCGTGCTTTCGCCTGCCGAATATTTTGCCAGAAGCTCGATTTATAAACATAATAAGGTCGGTTAGCAAGATTTTCCAGAATTCCTTAAAATCTTGCCTTGGGAAAGCGGGGCTCAGCGGCTGAGCCAGGCTCCTCTGTTCTTGCCATTTCAAGCCGCTTTGGATAGGATGCAGCCATGATAAGCACCGCGTTCAGCTTTTTTCTGCGGCTGTTCCTCTGTTTCGTGGCGGCCAGGTTTCTCCTTCAGGCCATTGAGGTGTCGGGCCGGGGTTACCTGGTGGGTCTGACCATTCTGCTTTTGGTCAATGTCTATCTGTTTAGCTACCTGGTGTTCCGGGAAAGGACGCCGGACGCCTCCGAGGGGGAGCGCGTCCGGCCCGAAAAGCCGGGGAGAGCTAGCCCCGCCGCGGCAGAGCCCCCGGAGGACCAGTCCCCGCCTCCGGCCTGAGCCGTTTGCTTTATCAGGTGGAGACTCAGGCCCGGTCCTCTACAAAATTTCAGGCCGGCGACAGCACTGTGGCCGGCATTGTTCTCGCCCTGGCCCGGTGCAAATCCTGGAGGGAGGCTATCTGCTTCGGTGTGGCCGCGAGCGCGGCAGCGGTCATGACCCCAGGGACGGAACTGTGCTGCCGGGAAGACGTGGAAAGGCTCTAGGAGCAGCTCATGCCAAGAGGATAAAATCTATTGATTGATCTCTTCAAGTTATCAAGCTTAATTTTTTCTTATATCCCAGCTTACCCGTAGCCCGGAAACCAGAAATACGAGGTGAACATGGACTGGTACCAACTTGAGTTACATCAAGTTTTCACAGAACTTGACACTTCGGCGCAAGGTCTCACCGAGGCCGAGGCTAAAGAGCGCCTAAAAAAGTTTGGGCCGAACAAACTGGCCGAAGCCGAGAAAATCAGCTGGCTAAAAATTCTGCTCCATCAATTTAAGAGCCCCTTGATCTATATTCTCCTGATTGCCGCGGTGGTGACCTTTTTCTTACAAGAATACAAGGACACCGGAGTAATTGGGGCAGTGTTGCTGCTGAACGCCATTATCGGTTTTATCCAGGAATACAAGGCCGAAAAGCAGGTCCGGGCCTTGAAAAAAATGGTGGTGGCCAA
>JARRQO010000128.1:0-6429 GCA_037381685.1 Deltaproteobacteria bacterium
CCAAAGTCATAAAAACCCTCAAGTTCAACAACCAGTTACAAAAACTGGCAGAGAACCCTTTGGGCTGGCTCAAGGTTCGCCAACCTTCCAGCAGCGCCGTAGGCTGGGTGAAACAGCGGTACCTGGAATCCCTGCCGCGGCGGTTCCCCCGCGGGTATCAAAGGCATAAGAGAAAGCTTCCCAAAGGCCAGGAACTAGAACCCGAGATTATGTGAACCGGATCTTATCCTGCGCGAAGTTATTCACCTTGGCGGATGCGCTGGATGAGATCCGAAACCGAGGTGGGCTCGGTGATGGGCACCAGGGCCACCCGGCCGCCGTAGCCGGCGACAACCTCCCGGCCCGCCACTTGCTCTTCGGGATAATTGCTCCCCTTAGTAAGGACGTCGGGCTTGAGCGTAGCCAGGAGTTCAGCCAGGCCCTCGCTGGTGAAGAGGGTGACAAAGTCAACGGACTCCAGGGCCGCCAGGATGCGCAGCCTCTGCTCCTCCCCGATAACCGGCCTGCCTTCTCCTTTCACCGCCCGCACCGAGGCATCGGAATCCACCGCCACCACCAACAGGTCTCCCAGTCGCCGGGAAGCTTCCAGGAATTTGATGTGGCCGCCGTGCAGCAGGTCGAAACAGCCATTGGTGAACACCACCGTTTTACCTTGGGCCTGGAGTTGGGACAACAGCAGGCGCAGTTCGGAGGCCGGCCTGATTTTTTCTTCCAACCGGGTTCCGTCCCGGCCCAGCTCCCGGGCCAGTTCGGTCCTGAAAATGGGCGCGGTGCCCACCTTGCCCACCACCACCCCCGCGGCGATATTGGCCAGGGTGGCCGCCAGCACCGGGTCACCCCAGCCGGCCAGACCCAGGGCCATGAGCGCCGCCACCGTGTCGCCGGCTCCGGAAACGTCAAACACTTCCCGGGCCCGGGTGGGAATGTGGGTGTCGGGCGCCCCCCGGCTAATCAGGAGCATGCCTTCCGCGCCCAGAGTGATGAGCAGGTAATCCAGCGACAGACGGTCCCGTAGCCGGGCTCCCGCTCGCCCCAGGTCTTCCCAGGAGTCCAGAGACGCGCCAATGGCCCTCTCCGCCTCTTTGCGGTTGGGAGTAATTACCGTAGCCCCGGCGTATACCGAGTAGTCCGCGCCCTTGGGGTCCACCACCACCGGAGAGCCTTGCCGGCGGCCCTGGGCGATCAGTTTCTGCAGGATTGGCGAAGTGAGCACCCCTTTGGCGTAATCGGATAGAACCAGGGCGTTAAACTCGGGCAGCCGAGCCTCCAGAAAACCCTGAGCGGCCTGCTCAAAGGCCGACGGGGCCGGGGTGCGGGTTTCCCGATCGATGCGCACCACCTGCTGGGAGGCCCCGATGACCCTGGTCTTCCGGGAAGTACGGCGCTCACGGTCCGTAAACAGACCGTTTACCTCTACTCCCAGACGAATCATTTCCTGCTTCAGCAAGCGTCCGGGGTTGTCCTCCCCCACCAGTCCCAGGACCTCCACCTGGGCCCCCAAAGCCACCAGGTTATTGACCACGTTGCCGGCGCCACCCAGGGTGTGGGTCTCCCGCTCCACCTCCACCACTGCCACTGGGGCCTCCGGTGAAATGCGCTCCACTTTGCCCCAGAGATACTCATCCAGCATGAAATCTCCGGCCACCAACACCCGGAGCGCGGAAAATTCCTCCAGGTTCAGTCGGCCAAGACGCTCGGCCGCAATTTCACGCTTATCGTGAGATTCAGGAGGCATGACTTAATTTTTTCCTAGCTATTATGAAAAGTTCTCCATGGGGTACATCCTGCGCACCATTTACCCTGCTACAAAAAGTTCGAGGTCAATACCTCTGCGAAAGTCCCAAGGGCTGACAATTTTAATCAAGGTGCGGCGCAGGCGCTAGGACTTATGGCTTCATGAAGGATGGACAGCCGAGGGCGGCTGTCCTACACAAGACTTTCACAAAAGTCTCAAGTCCAAGGTTCAAAGATGAATCAGCGCCGGCCCGTGGGTGCAACTAAGTACAACATTTTATAATTACGGTAACGTATTTTGCGCCCTTTGCACCTTGGCGTCTTGGCGAGATAAAAAAATATCTCTCGCAAAGGCGCAAAGACGCTAAGGAGAAAAGTACGTAAGTGAATTTATGAATCGCGGCATTAAGCTTCGATCTTTTGGCCAATATAGTAATATTTGAACCCCAGGTTGGCCAATTTGATCGGATTATAGAGGTTGCGGCCATCGAAAATCACCGGGGTCTTCATTAAAGAATGCATGCGCTCGAAATCAGGCTCCCGGAATTTGCTCCATTCGGTGCAAATAAGCAGGGCGTCAGCGCCTTTCAGGGCCTCGTAGGTGGATGATGCAAAAGACACGTCCTTATTGTCCCGGAAGTACTGGCGGGTCACGCCCATGGCCTCCGGGTCATAAGCCTGAATCCGGGCGCCTGCTTCCAACAGGCGGGAGATAATCGTTAAAGCCGGGGCCTCCCGGATGTCATCCGTCTGGGGCTTGAAGGACAGGCCCCAGACTGCAAAGACCCGTCCCTTGAGATCGTCTTGAAAGTGAGTACGGATCACCTCCACGAAGATTTGACGCTGGTCCTGGTTGATGGCCTCCGCAGCCTCCAGCAGACGGGGAGTATAGCTGAGCGATTGGGCTGTATGGATTAAGGCCTGCATATCCTTGGGAAAACAAGAACCACCGTATCCCAGGCCGGGAAACAGAAAAAGGGCACCGATGCGGGGGTCAGAGCCAATGCCCTGGCGCACTTTGTTGATGTTGGCGCCGGTGCGGCTGCAAATATTGGCTAACTCATTGATAAAGGAAATCTTCGTGGCCAGAAAGGCGTTGGCGGCATACTTGGTAAGCTCGGCACTCACCACATCCATGATGATAATGGGCCGGTTGGTGCGCGTAAATGGCGCGTAAAGCTCCTTCATTAATTCCGCCACCCGGACCTCGTCGCACCCCACTACCACCCGGTCCGGCTTCATAAAGTCATCGATTGCGGAGCCTTCCTTAAGGAATTCCGGGTTGGAAACCACATCGAATTCAAAGCCGGCGCCCCGGGATCGCATTTCTTCCTGGATGACCTGCCGCACCAGGCGGGCCGTGCCCACCGGCACCGTGGATTTTTCCACGACCACCTTGTAGCCGTTTATCTGGCGGCCGATATCCCGGGCTACCTTTAGCACCATGGACAGGTCGGCGGAACCGTCCCGGTCCGGGGGGGTTCCCACGGCAATGAAGCAAATCAGGCTCTTTTGGACCGCCGGCCCCAGTTCGGTGGTGAAAACCAAGCGGTTTTCCTGGTGATTACGCTTAATGTAGGCATCAAGCCCCGGTTCGTAGATGGGGATGCGCCCCTGCTCCAGGGCCTCCACCTTGGCCGCATCCGCGTCTACACAGATTACTTCGTTGCCCATTTCAGCAAAGCAGGCTGCGCTCACCAGACCCACATAACCTGTGCCGATCATCGCCAGTTTCATGAATTAAGTTTCCTCCTCCGCGTTTTGATTCCGATTTTGCCTAAAACAGGTCAGGACCGGCTTGATTCGCACTTTCACTGGGAAACTTAACCGGCGAGCGCTTCATCCGTTCTCCCAACCCCGGAATGAACACGGTAAATCCGATCCTCTGGTCATTGGGCCGGTCAGTGTACGACAGGACTACCCCCCAACACTGGCGTTGCAGCACCACTCCATATCTTCTTTCCAGTTTGTTGTCGGTCTCAAAGGTATGCCCATAGGTCACCCAAGTTTTCATGGAACGAAAGAGATTGAGATAGGTCTCCACATTGATTTGTTTAGCAAAATTCTTGACATAGATATAGTTCACGTTCAGATAATTCTGACTCTGCGGATCCAAGAAGGTCACCTTAAAATCCGCTCGTTCAAAGCCTTCCTGGTAAGGTGAGACGCCCACGTTGGACCCCAGGGCGATTTGCCGTATGGGAAAAAACCGCAATTCCCCCCAAAAATCGGAATACGGATGGTGAGATACGGAGGTGCCATCCAGGCCCATACTGGATTTATTAAAAAAGGCGCTTTGGCTCACCCGGAGCCACAACAAATCACGCACCGTGGTCTGCCCTTGCTCATTCTGACTGCGCCACAGGATGTTGTTGTAAAGTCCATAGGTGAGCGCATTGACCCCTCCGATGGGATCATCCCCCTGTCGCACCGGCAGGTTGCGGTCCACCTGGGCCACCCAGCCCTGGTCGAAGGGATCAAAGTCGGGATAGCGCTTGGGATTATAGCGGGGGATATTCCAATAAGTCACTTCAGGACGCACGATATGTCTGAAAAAGTAAGTAGATCCAGACCCGCGGCCATAATCCCGGGCCCAGGCCCCGGACAGGGTCACCCTGGAATCGTATAAATTACGCGGGATATATTGCGCCGGCGGTCCGTCGACCACGGCGTGATCCACCCGGAACAGGGTCTCCCTGAAACCCACCCGGGAACTGAAGGAAATCCCTGCCAAGGGTTGCCCTTGCAGCCAGAGTTGGGGGTGCAAATCCAAGCGGTCCCCGGTCATGCCATGGTTCTGGTAAAAGTAATTATACGAAGAGGTCAATCCTAAATAAAGCGGCAACCCGCCTAAATTCAGGGGCACGGATTCAAGGGAGACTCCTGGCACCCGATTAAACAGATTGGGATCGGCGTTGATCAATTTCTCATAATAGCGGGTATAAAGGGTAAAATTGGCTACAGAAAAATTGCGGGCCAGCAGGAAGCTGGAAACCCGGGTGTTCACCTCTTCCTGCTCCAGATCCCGGCCAAACTCCTTGAGCAAGTCTCGGGAATAGCGGTTGAGGCCCATGTAACCAAAATTGAAGTCAGCAAGATAATTGGAATCGCTAACCCGGTCCAGGGTCCCTCGGGCTTCCCAGTTTCCCAGGGGCTGGTTGATCATCCCGGTGGCCCAATAGCGGCGGTTGGTCGTGTTTTCGTTGTAAGGCGCATAGCTGTCATTAATATAGAAAAAGCGTAAATTCAGCGCCGCATCTCTGTGCCCCCGACGGCGAAATTCCACCCCCTGCATGTAGCCCCGGTTAGAGAGCACGGTCTGATAAAAGGTGGCGTCGGAATAATTGTTAATGGCCCAGTAAAATGGGGCTTCTACCACCGATCCCCCCGCCCGGTGCTGCCCATAGGAGGGAATGAGAAAGCCGCTTTGCCGGGTGGTCAACACCGGCAGGACCGCCGCCGGCAAGTAAAGCACCGGGATCCCGGCCAGCCGAATCAGGCCGTGCCGGGCAGTGGCATAGCCCTCCACAACCACAGAGAGCTTGCGGGCCGAAAAGCTCCATACGGGCGAGTCCGCATCGCAGGTAGTTACCTGGGCCTGCGCGGCGTAATAGGTGTGTTCGCCGGTCTTGCGCAGCAGGGGGCTGTCCACGTGAAAGTGATTCTTTTTCAGGAAGAGTCGTGCCCCTTGCATTTCTCCGCAGCGGGTGGCCAGGTTAAATTGACCCTCTTGGCCGGAGAAGATATCACCTCCCAGGACCAAGACCACATGGCCTTTGACCCGGGCGATTTTGGTAACTTCATTGACCTCCACTTGGTCTGCGACCAGCCGCCGCTCCCCTTGGCGAATCTGCACGTTGCCTTCCGCGGTATAAATATGGTTGGCGGCATCGTAGGTAAGTTTTTCGGCGCGAATCCGCCAAGGTCCCCCCTGGAAGCGTTCGTGCTGGAACATCTCCATCTCCGTGACCGCCGCCGCGCTCCCCACGCCGAGCACACAAATCAACAACCCCAGGGCCAGGACCCAATATCGCCTCAACGCCGACTCCCCCAAGTCTGCTGCAAAATCGTCGCATCATACCATAGGCCCCTGGCTCTTTCAAGGAAGCCAACTCGGTCTTGGCTCCAGTACCCATCTAAATTAGCACTAACCGGTGGAATCTCTCTCCACCGGAAAACGGCTCGATTTCACTTTAATTTGGTGGTGGTATAATTTATGAGGAATGATTCAGATGGCTTAGGATCAGCCGTAAGCCCTCCCGGTAAAAATTGCGAGTTGAGGGCGATTTTTATGGAGGGATTCGTTAACCTAGGGTTACCTGTCGGACGTGCCTGTTCGACGGCGGATTTTTAACCCAGTCCTCCACTATTGCGTCTGTGAATAAGTTGGCATATTATACCCCTAAGCGTTTTAATTGACCCTGTCATCCCAGATGTCTGACACCACCTAATTTTAAAGCTCAAAAATTTCGGTAAGGAAGAATCCTACATTTCCGGGTGTCCTTGATCTGGAAACGACACGGAACCGAATACGCCAAAAATCTCAGCGCCCCCGTAGCTCAGTAATGGATAGAGCAAGGGATTCCTAATCCCGGTGTCGCCAGTTCGAGTCTGGCCGGGGGCACCAAAACCACAGGAGAAAAATATGAAGTTTCTCTGTATCTTAACTGCAATCCCAGCCGTAATTGCCTTTGT
>JARRQO010000129.1:0-11362 GCA_037381685.1 Deltaproteobacteria bacterium
CATCAGGACACCGCAGTTCACGTCAAGGTAGTCAAATACCCTTGCTGTCTTTTTTCCCGGCGCCGGTTGTCTATACGGTAGGGCACCCCGGCCCTTCTGAAGATCAAGAGCAACTGTCTGGAGAACCCCCTGGGTACAATCATCTGGTCACCATCAATCTCATAGCCTTGGATTGACTCAGGTGTGTCCCAATTGCAGAAGCCACGCCTTTCGTTTTCCTGCCTCTGAGGGTTCGGGAAGGTCAGCCTAGATTTGACCTGGACAATCAGGGGCCCTGGAATCTGGCTCAAGGGGCTTATGTGGGTCTTGTTGTCGATTTGGATGATCCTCATAGACAGCTCCTTTTATGGTACCGGGGGTACTTTTGCCCGGTTCCTTAAAAAAGCATAAAAAAGTCGATCTCCGGTTCCTTCGGTTCCCCGGTTCCCATAGCCTTCAAACCTGTGTGGTTGAGCAATATTAAAGGGAACCGCCTGATGGTTCCCTTGGTACCCAAAAGCTGTCTTGGCATAAGGAACCGAGGGTACCGAAGGAACTAAAGGAACCGAAGGAACCGAAGGAACCAGGGGAACCGTATTTTTTATTTTTGAATGATTTCATACTTCCCGTTTATAGATTTCACTTCTTGCTGGTTTGCCATTTTCAGTAAAAGTCTTTTCACGTTCGCATATTTTTTATCAATAATCTCAGATACTTCTTTTATAGTTCGCGGCCCGTTTTCCCTCAAAACTTTTAGAATCTCCTGGCGCTGTTGGCTCATCGCATACTCTGCGGCATCGCCCATAAGCTCCCATATCCCCTCATATGGATGGAATTTCAGAGCGAGCGCTTGTTCTTCGATATCGCGGCCGGCAAGAGTCAGGGTCCCATCCGACTTGCCCCGGCCCCGCTTCAAGACCATGATGGCATCTGCAGACCCGGTTATTCCGGTAGTTCCAGTCACTTCATCTAGAGCGTCCTCGGCCTCATTTTTTCGAGTATGGGTGACCACGAGGAGCGAAACCCTGAATTGGTGAGCCAGACTTTGCAGGGCCCCTCCCAGCAACATGTCGTGTTCGTATGGATCACTGTTCTTCTTCCGTGGGGGCCGGACCTTGGCCAAAGTGTCGATCACCACCAGGCGACAGTTGTCGTGTTCTTTCAGGAAGTCCTGCAGGGCCTCCAAGCCTCCTTTGTCTAGACGGGGCCAGTTCTCTGCTATGATGAGGTCATCGGGGAAAGGGCAATCACCAAGAATTTTTCTTAGACGCTTTTGAAGCCGACGCAGCTTATCTTCCAAGCCGAGATAGAGGACCTCCCCCTGGGTAGCCCGGAGCTCGGCTTTGCCCAGGGCAAACCCGCCAGTCGCCACGGCGACGGCGATACACAACCCCAACCATGATTTCCCAAGCTTCGGCCGACCAGCCAAGATAATGTAACCTTCTCCCAGGGTATTAGGGATGATCCACACCGGGTCCGGGAAGCTCAGAGCCTCAAGCTCCCGACCGGAGACGAACTGGACCTGGGGAATCGCCTTGGCCTGAGCAGTTGCGGCCTGAGGATTCAAGAACTTGGAGCTGGCAGTCTGTGGGGGAGCCTTGGGGGCTTCTCTGGGTTCCGGGACCACGGGCCGGGCCTTCTTCTTCAGTTCAGCTACGAGGGCCTTGACATCTTCTCCGTGGCAGTGGGCCTCTGATAGGTCTTTGAAATCTTCGGGCGCCGGGATTACCAGTAGGTGGGGGAGGTCCTTGGCAACCTCTTCCCTTAGGAGAACCTCATGAGGATTTTTAGGTGAGCGCACCCCGGCGTCAGGTTCTTCCCAAAGAAAGACCTGGACCGCCTGCAAGATCTCCAAGGCGTTTTTGCCTCGTACCCGCCGCCAGGTTTTCTTGCCCGGGATACCCAGGGCCGGCAGACAATGAAGCCAACAAGTCAGGGAATCGGTCTCACCTTCCACCAACAAACACCAGCCGGTTTCCTTGATTTTGGCCAATTTTTGCAGACCGTAAAGCAGGGCTTTATCACCTTTGCGGTAGCGAAATTTCTTCTCATCATTATTGGCGAAGCGATGTCGGACGGCTTTGAGCTTGCCGGCGGCATCCAGGTAATGGAAATCGGTGGCTAGGACACCATCGGGGAAGCGAGTCTCCTTGACCCCCTGGGCCTTCAAAAATTCTTCCGGCAACCGCTTTTGCAGGGCGAAATCCCTAAGACTAAGGCTGAGAAATTTACCTTGAGAGTGGCGGTCGCTATTGGATCGATCCATTTCCACCCCGGCTAGTTGGCCCAAAGCGGTAAGGGCCTCTTTGAACTCCACCCCATGTCGGCGCATGTAAAAGTCAAAGACACTACCCTGAGCACCGCAGGCGAAGCAGTGGAAAAGCCCGTTTTTCTGATTGACGGAGAGGTTGGGCGTATTCTGATCATCATGAAACGGGCAAAATGCAGTGGCCTCGTCGCCCTGGCCGTTCTTCAGGCTCGGAAGCTCCTTTTGGTAGAATCCGGCAATGTCAAGCCGATCCAGCACTTGCTTTTTCAAGTCTTGCATGCTGTTCATTGCCCCTCCAGGGCCACCATCACCCGATCAATGGAAAGCGACAAGACCCTGAAAAGGGGAAGTAAGTTCCCAACTCTAAGGTAGAGAGAGTCAAATTGAGAAATGTACGCCGGATCATCACAGTGGGGCCGTCTCGATCCGATGCGATTCCATAAATTCGATCAGATCTTTCACCCTATACCTCACGCTTCTGCCAAACTTCACGTAGCTAGGACCCTCACCCCTGCATCTGAGATTACGCAGCGTTTGGAGGGGAATATCAGTGAGGTCGCTGGCTTTCTGCTCTTTGACATAACGATCTTCCTCCATAAAGTCCTCCAAAAAAATAGGCTGTTCTTTAGCGAACAGCCTAAACTCTTCTGGTAAAGCACGGGAAGATGATAATTTTTAGAAGAAAATGAAATATTATTTCATTGAGAAAAAGAGATTATTTGCGGGAAGAATTCTCACCCCCTTAAGGGTATCTGAACATTCTCCATCCACCATTAATTAGCTCTTCATAACGCGCATAATGTTGTTGGACTTTTCTCTTCCCATCAGGATCATCCGGAAAAACTATTTTAGCCAACTTCCCCAAACTGATTCTTTTCATCTGTTTTTTTAAATCCCCAACCTGAATAATCATATCGAAATTTGTTTTCTTTATGAGAGTAGACCGATCAGGATATTTCGGGAGAAAACATTCTTTCCAATACTTATCCACATGCCAGTTAACTAATTTTTTTAAAGCATCGATTGAATTTACAATACTAAGATTAATATCTATCATAAGATGGTCTTTGGGAACCTCTCCTTCATAACGTGAAACTATTGACACAGCAGTACCACTATAACGATATAGGAAGCAAACTGTTAACGAATCTTCACCTTTTTCTTGTACTAATTCTTCAAAAGATTTCTTATGATCAATAAAAGCTATAGGGTAAGGTATTTCAAATTCTATGCTAAATTCTTTTGTAGCCTTATTAACATCCTCTTTTGAAACGCTGCCATCATTATAGAGGCTCCATAGTCTTAACAAATTATCATAGGCAGAAGTAAAAGCTGGGTCACGACGCATGAATTCCCAACGATATTTAGCCCATTCTCTTTTTGTTTTAAAGAGATAATTACTATCACTTTTGTTCTTCATTAGTCGCCTCCCATGGCGCCACGAAAGTTTTTCCAGGGAAAGCCGGTCGGGATCCCGGCCTCGTCGGGTCGCGCTCCCTATCCCTGGAAAACTCGATTATTCCTTCTTGTCATCCAAGTTGACTACCTGGGGGATCACTCCATTCAAAGCCTGGCCTATTAAATTACCCGCCACGTCTGCTGCCCGGCGCATGGCCTCATCGCGCAAATGACTATAACGCTGTGTCATTGCTGCGCTCTTGTGAGTCAGCAGCTTTTGCAGGGTGTAGAGGTCCACCTGTCCACTTGAGGCTAACATGGAGGCGTAAGTATGCCTGAGGCCATGCAACGGCCGGAAATCTTTAGGAAGGCCAGCCCGTTTCTTGATTTCATCAATACGTTTAGGTGGGCGGCTTCTTTGTCTTCCACCACGCCCAGGGAATACGAAGGGGGAATCATCATCTCTTGGGTGGGTCTGCAGTAACTCTCGGGCTGCCTGGTTCAATGGAATGGACTGATCTCTGCCCCCCTTGGGCCCTCGGATTTGAATGAAGCCCCGGTCAAAATCAACGTCTTCCCATCTCAATTTAAAAAGCTCCCCCCGGCGCATACCGGTGAAAAAGGCCAGCTTCATAAAATTAGCTGCTTGAAGATCCGGCTCCTGGGCCATGGCTTCGAGTAGTGCAGTTAACTGCTCCGGAGTAAGGTCTTCCGTTTTAAGGTTGTGCACTTTAATCGTGGGAGGCTTGAAATTTAGACCAGGGCATAGTCCCAGCCGGGTACCATGGTTAATGATTCGCACCAGCAAGGCTATAACGTGTTTAACGGTTTGGGGTTTGTGGTTTTTCGCCGTTCTGATCCGAAGCCGGTCCAGGTCCATGGGTGAAAGCTCTGCAGGCTGCTTATTTCCCAATGCCGGCTCAATAAATTTCTGAAAACGGCTTCTATCGGTCGTAAGGCTTTTACTGATAGGCTTTTTGGCACTGTATTCCTGCCAAAGCTGGCTGATTGTCCATTTAGTTTCAGTGGCTTTCTGCCGGATCTCCTTCCGTGACAAACGCTTGCCTTCTATCCGCTCTGCTCTGATGCGGTCGGCCCGGGAAGGAGTCATGGCGTCCTTAAACTGCCGGCCCACTTTCTCTTCAATGACTTTGCCGTCTTTCTTGAAAACGATGTAATAGACACGTTCCAGGCCCTTGCCGCCTATGCGCTCGGCCTCCCGATAGAAGACGCCCGGATAGCTGGTCTTATGGCGCTTCATACTCCCCGTCTCTTAAAAGCCGGTCACATGAATTCTTAAGCCGGCAACTTCAATTTCCAACCCTATTTCCAACCTTGAAATAGAATTAACTGGTAATCGGTTGTATGTCAAGAAATTTATATAGCTTGATTTTGCTGAGTATTATGGTAGTCTTGGAATTGATTGGTAATTTTTGGTAAGTGATAATACTCGGCCTTTCACGCCGGCAACACCGGTTCAAATCCGGTTGGGGACGCCAAAGAAAATCAAAGGGTTAGCCGAGATTGGCTGACCTCTTTGCTTTAATTCCCCAACAAAATCCTTCAAAATGGGAGAATTGGGCCCAGGATGCTTCAGAGGTTGATCAAGTAACTGAAAAAGGCCTACCCTGGCGCCCTGATCCTGTTTCGAACCGATGCCGGCTTTGCCATTCCGGCGCTCTATCGCTATCTGGAAGGGCAACAGGAACTGCGCTGCGTAATCGGCTTAATCACCAGCAATCGGCTCTTAGCAAAAACCGCCTCGTGGTGCTGTCAGCCGTGGGAGCGGTGAGGTATGCCTAATCAGCCCCGTGGCTGCCTCTGGCAGTATATTTACCCGAAAATAACCCTTTGGGGCTCTTTCCAGCTCATCTTAGCCCCCATCGCGGCCATCTCCGCTTTATAAAAACGCCTGAAAAAGAGCATCTCATCCCCTTCACGAATAAAGCGGACTAGGGGAGGACCGGCAACAGTAGGGAAAAAAATAATGAAAAATTAATTGTCATTTAACGTTTTCCTAATTTCATACTACTAAATTGAATTTGGCAATAAAAAGTTACTTTAAAAGGAGAAACAATGCCTGAACCTAACTTGTACCTGGACACCTTATTTGCTCCAGATATGCCCCAGCTCACCCTTGATGCCTTCCAGGCGAAACGGCCCTGCTATCGGCTTGCTTCGAGGCGCTTCCTGGCGCCATTGCGCCAGACCGTGGTCTCGTGGCACCGCCGCTCCCACCAGAGCGGTGATCAGGTGGTTATCCGGTTTAACAACGGCTATGGGGCGATTATTTCGGAGTACCGGCTACTGAAAGGTATGGTTGAGATTACGCCGCTACGGTTTCATGGCGCGGGGCCAGATGACCATGAGTTTTACTTCCGTTCCCATGTGCCGGATTTAACCTGGTGCTCGGAATACGAAGAGATAATAAGAGCTTGCGAGCAGATTGCCCGGTTGCTGCCGCACCCCGCAGTTTAAGTGATCCTACGTGCCCAAGGTTTCAAGTTGCTTAAAGACCCCGTCCCTATTAATTTACTCCCCATCTATCGGCTTTTTCTCCCAGTAATCCAATAGCGAGACGCGAACACACCCAAGCCGGCCCCCCCTTGGCGAGTTGTTTTAACCTGGCTTAACTAGGATCGAGGCGATCCGGGAAATCAGGGTCTTTAGTTTGGGGGTGTACTTTGTGGCGGTTCCAGAACACCCCCGATGCGGGCTGCGCCGGCCAGATGAACACCCGTTCCCGGGGGCTCAGGACCGAGAACGCCGACGGATCATCCTTGGAGCCTTTCTGGACATAATCTTTCACCACCACATGGGCGATCTCGTGGCTCAGGTAAGTCTTGTGGGCCATGACCACGCGGATGGCAGTGGCCAGTTCCTCAAAGGCCGAATCCTTGAGCAGGTAGCCGGAGGCGCCGGCCTTGATCATGTTGGTGACGAAGCGCCGGTCGGAGTGCATGGACAAAGCGATGATCTTGGTTTCGGGAGACTCCTGCAAGATCTGGCGAGTAGCTTCAATGCCGTTGAGATCGGGCATGCCCACGTCCATGATCACCACCTGGGGAGACAATTCCCGGACCAGGCGTACCGCGTTCCGCCCATCTTCGGCCTCGGCCACCACCTGCAGGTCCGGTTCCTTGGCCAGCAAAGTCCGCAATCCTTGCCGTAAAATCTTGTGGTCATCGGCCACCAGGATGGTTATGCCCACGTCGCTTTCCTCGCTTCAGGTTGGTTATTCTGCCACACCGGCACGGTGAGAGACCGCTCTTTGACGCTAAAGAGCCCGAAACCCCGGGGCCTTTTTTGAGAAGGGGCGAGTTGCTGGCGGTCAATCCCCAGGCCGTCGTCGGTCACAGCAATGAGCAAATTGTCGTTTTCCCGCCGGATCGAGACTTTGACCTGGCGGGCTCGGGCGTGTTTGGCAGCGTTGAGCATGAGTTCCCGCACCATCTGGAAGAGCAAGACCATGGTTTCGTGGGCCAGGGGTTTATAATGATCGTCCGGTTGCACGATGACCTGGAGGCCGTGCTGTTCCTGGAGGTAGTCCCCGAACCACTCCACTGCGGATTCGAGCCCCAGATCATAAAGAATCGGGGGACTTAACTCGAAGGTCAACTGCCGGCTGGATTTGATGGCCTGTTCCACCAGGAGCCGAATTTCATCCAAGGATTCGGCCATGGCAGGGCTTTCGGCTGATTCCTTGATCTCTCCTAACTTGATCTGGGCCAACGCCAGAGTCTGGCCGATGTGGTCGTGTAAATCCGTGGCCAAGCGACGCCGTTCCCGCTCTTCCACCAGGGAGATTTCCGAGGCCAGGGCCCGCAACTGCTCCTGGTAGGTGCGAATCTCCTCTTCCGATCTTTTCCGGTCATTGATGTCTTCCACAATGACGATGGCGAAGCGGGACTGCTCCGCCAGGAATCGGACCACGGATACGGTGAGGTGCCCCCATACCAGGCGGCCGTCCTTGCGGAGGTAGCGGTTATCCTTTTTAAAGCCCCGGCGGCGTCCCTGGGCCAGTTCCTGGAAAAGCGCCAGGCAGCAATCGGCGTCGTCGGGGTGGGAAAACTTGGGCAGGAGCATGTGGTGGAGTTCTTTGGCGCTGTAGCCCAGCATGTGGCATAGCGCCGGGCTGACTTGCAGGAGGCGGCCGCCCAGATCGGTCAAGGCGATACCGAAAGGGGCATGCTCAAACACCGTGCGGAAGCGGGCCTCAGAGTCCCGCAGGGCTTCGACATAATCTTTGAGGACCAAATCGGAGATTCCGGGACTGAGATAGATCTTGTGGGCCAGGACCAAGCGGAGGGCCGGGACCAGGTCCTCAAAGACCCGATCTTTTAACAGGAAGGCCGAGGCTCCGGCCTTAAGGAGATTCAAGACCAGACGGCGGTCGGAATGAACGGATAAGGCGATTAGCTTGGTCCTGGGGGAGGCAGCCAGGATTGCCCTGGTGGCGTCAACGCCACGGAGGTCGCCCAAGGAGACATCCAACACCACCAAGTCGGGGTTGAGGTCCCGAGCCAAGCGGACTGTGGTGTAGCTGTCCCGGGCCTCGGCGACGACGGTAACCTTTGGGTCTTTCTCCAGCAAGGATCGTAGACCCTGGCGCATTACCGGGTGCTCGTCGGCCAAAAGGAGTGTAAGGCTCATCGGCGGTTACCCAGGGGACTGCCGGCACGGCCAGCGGTCAATCTGCCGGAATAAAGAATTTTATACTTCACCAACGGGTCCAGGGCCGGAATTATTATGGAAAAATAGACATAATTATTAATAATCAAGTTCAACATAGCACAATGATTCAGATAATGTAATAAAAATCTATCTCCACTATATAGTATAATAGTATTATTAGCTATAATTTATTTATAGTTTAAATTAAATTTTATAACCAAATATGGTTTCTTCGCAATTTTTCCGAAAAACAGGTGCGATAATGAATTAGAGAAAGCCCCGCAATGGATGTCCGGTTCATGATTAAACCCAAGGCCTGAGGCCGGGTTTTGGTAATTAGCGTCATCGGTAGGACCAAAGCACTATGTCGTGCCAACTTGATTCAACCTTTGGGTGTTACCAGATTAGATCGGTCAGGAAGAAAGATAACAAAAGGCAGGTGTGGAGCATTTTTAGAGCCTGCGGCCAAAAGGGTCCGGTGTTGGGTGGAACCCGGCGGGGCCAGCAATAAATTATTGCCGATAAATCTTTAATATGACGCGGACAGGCGAATATTTCCGGGGGCGCCACGTTTAGGACATGATCGAACAGATCAGATCAAGCCGCCTGCTGGTCCGAGGCGGCGGGAGAGGTTGAGGATGACGGTGTTTTCCCCGGGATGGATTGAGTGGCTGCAGTTTCTGGCTGCCGGTGGTGGTCCGGGGGTTTGGTGGGGGACCCTGGTGGTGGGTCTGGTTTTTTGGGAGGCGCGGTCCGGGAAGGCCAGGGCGAAGCCGAGCGGAGCCGACCCCATGGAGGCTGCGGCCTCCGGGGTGAATTCGGCGCGGTCTTTGATCGCGGCTTTGGCGGCGGCGGAAGCAGAGGTGCGGGCCCAGGCGGCCCGGAGTCTGGGCGAGGTCAAAGACCCGTTGGCGGTGACGCCGCTGATCGGGGCCTTGCAGGATCAGCATCGCAACGTGCGGTTCTGGGCTGCCTGGGCCCTGGGGATTTTTAAAGACGTCCGGGCGGTGGCGCCCCTGAGCGCGGCCTTGCAGGACGCGGACGAAGGGGTGCGCTATCGGGCCGCGGAAGCCCTGGGGGAGATCAAGGATAGCGCGGCCCTCGAACCGCTGGAAAAGGCGCTGCAGAATTCCGGGGAAGGGGTTTGTCAAGTGGCGGCCTGGGCCTTGAACCGAATTACGGCCCGCGGGGAGGCAGGTCGCGAGGAACCTATTGCCGAGGTGGAAGCCGGCCTGCCGGAAAGCGCGCCGGGACAGGTGCGGCCCCCGGCCGCAGCCGGGAATCTGCTTGAGGCTCCCCCGGCGGAGATGTCCCCGGCGCCGGCCGGCATGGCGGAGGATACCGGTCCTCCTTTGGAAGAAGCGCAGGTTGGGGGTCCGGACCCGGGTCCTGAGGAAATGCTGCCCGCGTTTTACCTGGCCCAGGGTCAGCCAGGCACCCCCCAGGGCGCGGAGGCTCATTACCTGATGGGTCTGGCCTATAGCGAGATGGGACAATGGGATAAGGCCATGGCCAGCTATAAGCAGGCTATCCGGTGCAAGCCCGATTTGGCCGAAGCCTATGGCAACCTGGGCGTGGCCTATAACCGCAGGGGCCGACACCAGGAAGCCCTAATTTTTCTAAAAGAGGCCGTGCGGCTCGAGCCCGGGTTGAGCCAGGCTTATGCGAACCTGGGGGTGGTCTATGGCGCCGCGGGCCGTTGGGAAGATGCCGTGGAGGCCTTTAACCGGGCACTGGTTCTAAGGCCTGGGAAGGCGGACCTGCACTATAACCTGGGCGCGGCCGCGGCCCGGCTGGAACAGTGGCCCCAGGCCATCCAGGCCTTTACCCGGGCCCTGGAGCTGAACCCGATAGATGACGAGGCGGCCTATCAACTAGGGCTGGCCTACGCCCAGCTTCATCAGTGCCCGGAGGCCCTCCAAACCCTGGAGCGGGCTCTGGAGCTGAACCCTGACGCAATCCGGTTCCGGGCCGCTGTGGGCCTGGTGTACGGCCAGATGGGACGGTGGTCCGAGGGCATTGCGGCCTTGCGGCAAGCCCTGGCCCTGGCCCCGGAAGACTCTGAGTTGCAGCGGGCGCTGGGAGCCCTGTACGGCCAGTGGGGGCGCTGGGATGAAGCCCTGGGCGCCTTTAACCGGGCTGTGAGCCTCAATTCCCAGGATGAGGTGGCCCAGGCCGGCTTGGGGGTGGCCTTAAGTCTTCTGGGCCGTTGGCAGGAAGCGGCGCAGGCCTTTCAGCAGGCGGCGCAACTTTTCGAGCCGGGCCGGGCGGATGGGGCCGGGCCCCTGGCGCACCGGCCGGAGGCCTGGGAAGAGCTGGCCGTAACCCTGCGCCAGGCGGTGGACTACCAAGCCGATCTGCTTGAAGGCCAATACCTGCTGGGGGTGGTGTCGGGACTTTTGGGCCGCTGGCAGGAGGCGGCGCAGGCCTTCAGCTGGTTAGTTTTTGCCCACGGGTCCGGCGCGGCTTCGGCGTCGTTCGGGCCCCTGGATTACTATCCCGCGGCCTTGCAGTTTTTAAGCCGGAATTTGCAGATCAAACCCGATGCCGGAAGCCTGCGGGCCGATTTGCTCCTGGCCAAGCCCGGCCTCAGCCGTTGCCAGGATCGGTTGGAAACCCTCCAACAGGCCGTGCAGGCCGACCCCGGGAACCTGGAGATCCGCTACGAGTTAGGCGAATCCTATATGCGACTGGGGTGCTATACGGAGGCGGTGGCCGTGTATCGGGAGGCCATGCGGCTGAACCCCGAAGCGGCCCAGGCTCACTATCACCTGGCCGTGGCCTACCGCCGCATGGGTGATCTGGTGGCCGCGGTGGAGGAGTATGCCGTCCTCAGAACCCTGGATGAGCACCTGGCCCGGCAACTTTTTGATTAGCTGAAGGTTTCTGGGGGGCCGGTGGATGGGCCGGGGCCAGTACTTAGAGAAGGTTTTTCCATTTTTAATGAGTTATGCTGCCCGGCCCCGTATTTGTGAAAGCCACTCATAAATCTTCCATCCCACCATGCCCCAGGTAAGATTGTAGACCCGGGAAATTCCTCGC
>JARRQO010000129.1:11372-13656 GCA_037381685.1 Deltaproteobacteria bacterium
CTTTTGCAGGGCGCGAGAGACAAAGGGAGAGCGGTGGCCGGTCATGCACATGACTACCACATCCTGACCGGAGTCTATCGGAGGCAGGTCCCGGTCATCCAGGAGCAGATCGGGACGGTTTAGGGCGCCGGGCAGGTGAAACCAGCTATATTCCTGGGGCGTACGCACGTCCAGCAAGACCGGGGGAACCGTATCTTGCAGGCGCTTGCGGAGTTGCCAGGGAAACAGCGGCCGGACCCCCAGGAGCCACCAGGTGAGGTCCCACGCCAGGAAAGCTATGATAAGGATGAGGAGAAATGTTCCCATAAAGGCGCCACCCCCCTAAAATGCGACCCTAACCGAGGTCGGGGAAAGCTAATGGCAGTTAACCTTCAGAGCTGGAAGATTGTTCCTGTCTTTCCTTTGCCAATTGCTGCTGGGCCTTCCAGGCGGGGCACCACGTGCCGTGCCAGGCCATGATCTTGCCCACCCAGGTGTCCGGGTTTTCCCGGGCGTAATTGCACAGGGAGCACCGATCGCATCTCTCACCCAAGTATCTGATAAACTTATGCATAGCCACCTCCTCGCAAGTGGCGCCGGCGAAGCCGGGCCGCCTTATTTTTGAATCTCCCCCCACACGGCATACACCGGGTCCGACAGCCTAACCTGGGGAAAATAACGGTCGCTGGCCGGACGCGGCCAGCCTCGGCAGGAAAAGGTTTCCAGGCTGCCGAAGGACCCTGACCGCAAAAAATATTCCAGGACTAATCCCAAGCGTTCGAATTCATGCAACTCCGGCCAGATTTTGATAACCTTGGGTGGAAACCAACGGTTGGAGAAGGTATGGATAAGCCGGCCTCCCGGGCGCAGAATTCGGGCGACCTCCTGGAAGACTTCTTCTGGCCGAGTCAGATATTCCACCGACAAACTGCAGATTACGGCATCAAACTCCCGGTCGGGAAAAGGCATACGGGGGTCCTGGTTGAGATCGTGGATCAAATGCCGGGTTAACCGGGAGTTATGCTGCAGTTCGGCCTCGTTCAATCCTACCCCCACCACGGAGGTCAGAGGCAATTGGTCGGGAAGGTGTGACTGCCAACTGCTCATCAGATCCAGAACCTTCATCCCCGGCGTCAGCATTCGGGCGTAAAGTGACTGAATTGTTGCCCTGGCCTGGGCATCGAGGTGATTGACCAGGCGGGGCTCCCCATAAAACCAGACATCGTCTTGTTCGTCGTCCCGGGCAAAAGGGTTATCAGCAAAAAAATCCGTGGGCTTGCCGGGCCGGCGGGCTTGCATGCCTGGTCCGTTCCCTAGAATTTGGTCAAGCCAGTCCTGGCATTCACCCCCTTTTTCATAGCGCTTGGGTGTTACTGACTGGACGGTAATTGCGAGGCTAAGCATTTTGCCCGCCAGGGGATGATTGAAGTCAGCCGTAAAATGACTGCCATGGACATCGGCGCAGCGAAAGGGCAGGGGATTGCCGGCAAAGCCGGTTAAGAAGGCCCTGGGATAAAACCGGCCTTGCCGCGGGGTTCTCTGTCCCGAGGCGAAACTATCGCGGGGAAACTGGGCACTCTCGGCCGTATCATAAACCGGCACCAGTGCTCCAGGCTCATAGCTTGCTTGTAGCCGGGTCCCGACGGGCCGGCCCATAAGCCCCCGGCCAATGGCGGGCGGCAACAGGTCCAGTTCCCGCCAGACATTGAGAGGGACGTAAAAGGTTTCCGCATGGCGTGCGACCTCGCTAGGCCAGGTAACCTCCACATCCAGAATCGCCGTGGCCTTATAGTCAATAAGAGTAACCGCGTTTCCCATAGAGCTGGCATTCCCAAATAAGGTGCACAGAAATATCGAATCTCTAATCATTATGATAGCAATTCTTTTGGCCTTTGCCGAATGTCAGCGTAAAATTATCGCGAGCAATGGATGGACTTTGTTGATTTAAAGGCCCATATTTGACCAAGATCCCGGCGTCATTAAGGCCGATTAACGGCGTTCAGGGAAATGAGTAAACTCATGGTGCATCAGGCCCGCAGGCGCCCATTAAATCAAACCCGTCCGGGGCCGGGCCCGGTGGTCTACTGGATGAGCCGGGACCAAAGGGTGCGGGACAACTGGGCCCTGTTGTATGCCCAGGAACTGGCCCTCTCGCGAGGCCGGCCCTTGGGAGTGGTGTTTTGCCTGGCGCCGACGTTTCTGGGGGCGACGCTGCGGCAGTACGGGTTTATGCTTAAAGGCTTGCGGGAAGTGGCTCAGGACCTGGAAAAGCTCAACCTGGCCTTCTTTGTCCTGCCGGGGAACC
>JARRQO010000130.1:0-11446 GCA_037381685.1 Deltaproteobacteria bacterium
CTTATCCTGCCCGGAGATTTTCTCGCTGCCGACGGGACGGGGGTTCTCGGCCAGCTTGCGGATGCGTTCGATGAGGCGCTGGCGGTCCCGCTTCAACGGTATGGCTTCGATGTCTTTGACCGCCGAAGGTTTGATAAAGTGCCTAAATTTTGCCACGCTGCCGCAAATCCTTCAGAACTTCCTCAAAAGGCAGGTTGGGCTCATCTTGGCGCGCCTCGAAGGCGGCCAGGTCTTCCATATCCTCAGACAAACTGACCTTTACCGCCTGATTGACCAGATCGGAAACCGATTGGTCCGTCTCTACGGCCTTAAGCCGCAAAGCCCGGTGAAGTTCGGGATCGAAGTAGATCGTGGCTCTTTTCGACGAAGTTTTCATATTGAAATTTTAACTTTTTAACGCTAAAACGTCAAGACGCTTCTATAACCAAAAACACTGTAAGAAAGGTAAAGACCTTTCCAGGCTCATAAGGAATGACGGAAATAAGAGGACGTTGGTGCGCAGTGCGCACCCTACCGCCGAACCCGGGCTTGGCATGGGAAAAGGGCGGACACACAGGTCGCCCCTACATTTGCTTAAGGGATTGGGGGGAGGGGGTAGGGGCTCGCGCCCTTAGCCCCCTTCCCCAAAATCATCATTCCGGAAAATTCTCCCGGGCCAGTTTTTCCCCCAGGGCCCGGGCCGCGGCCAGTTCGGCCTCGTCGGGAATGTATTTGACCTTGAAGCCTTCGTGGGCCAGGTGGAGTTTCATGGCCTCGATCTCCTGGTTGATCAGGCCCACGGCCTGGCCGCTCCAGCCGAAGGATCCGAAGGCCGCGGCGGCTTTCTTTTTGGGAGCCAGGCCCTTCAGGTAGTTCAAAAACATGGCCATGGTGGGAAACATCTGGTTGTTGAGGGTGGGAGAGCCGAAGAGGAGCAGGCCGGCCTCCAGGACCTCGGTAATGATATCGCTGGGATGGGTGAGCCGGAGGTGGTGCATCTGGGTTTCCGCCCCGGCATCGATGAGGCCCTGGGTGAAGGCGTGGGCCAGCTGTTCGGTGCTGTGCCACATGGTGTCGTAAATCACCAGGCCCTTGCGGTCCACGGTGCCTGCGCCCCAGCGTTGATAGGACGACAGGACCCAGTCGATATGTTTGCGATAGATCAGACCGTGGTCCGGGGCGATGATCTTGAATTCCAGCCCCAACTGGCCGATCTTGGCAAGAAGCTGGGTCACCAGGGCGCCGAAGGGCATCAGGATATTGGCATAATATTTTTTGAGCTGCCTGACATAGGACAGTGGCAGTTCGGGCAGGTGGTCATCGAAGCGGTCGCTGGAGGCGTGGTGGGCCCCGAAGCCGTCGCTGGAAAACAGAATCTGCTCCTCTTTGAGAAAGGTCATCATGGAATCCGGCCAGTGGAGCATGGGGGTTTCCAGAAAGGTGAGATGATATTTCCCCGTGGCCAGTTCGCTGCCGGTCTTGACCTCTGCAAAGGGCCATTCCCTTTTATAATGCCGGCTCAGCCCGGTTTTGCCCAGGGGCGAGCAGAAGATTTTTTCCGGTTGCACCCGTGCGATGACTTCGGGCAAGCCCCCGGAATGATCCATTTCTACGTGGTTGGAAACGATGTAGTCGATCTGGGCCGGCTCCACGATTTCGGCCACCCGGGCCAGCATCTCAGGCACAAATTCCTTTTTGACCGTGTCGATGAGGGTTATGTGGTCGTCGACAAGCAAGTAGGCGTTGTAGGTGGAACCATCTTCGGTAAGGTAGCCGTGAAAGTCCCGGATAGTCCAGTCATTCACGCCCACCCAGTAAATCTTGGGGGCCAGTTCTACAGGCATGTATACCTCCGGTTAGCAATTGGCAGTCAGCAATTGGCAGGTGGCGGTTAGCAGTTTCTAAATACTGCTTGCTAAGTGTTAACCCGCTAATTACTACCTACAGCCCCTCTTTGGACAGCTCTTCCATGAGGGTTTTCTGTTTTTTGGTAAGATTGGTGGGGGTTTCCACAATGACGCGCACGAGCTGGTCTCCCCGGGTCTTGCCGTTGGCCGTGGGAATGCCGTAATTCTTGAGGCGCATTTTGGTATGGCTCTGGGTGCCCGGCGGCACCCTGAGACTCATGGTCTTGCCGTCCAGGGTGGGGACCGTCACTTTAGTGCCTAAAGCGGCTTCCGTAAGCTTAATCCGCCGGTCTACATAAAGATCGTTGCCTTCCCGCTTGAAGACCGGGTGTTCCACCTCTTTGAGCCTGACATAGAGATCGCCGGGCTGGCCTCCCATGGGACTGGGATTGCCCTTGCCGGTCAGGCGCAGCTTTTTGCCCGGCAGGGAGCCGGCGGGGATCTTTACCGAAATCTTTTCCACCTGGCCGTTGTGGCTGAAGCTCACCAGTTTTTCCGTGCCAAAGGCCATCTCATGGAGGGTGATGGGCATTTCCACCTGGAGATCCTGACCCTTAGGAGCCTGAACCGGCCCATAATAGCCTTCGGGCCCGCCATAGCGGAAAACCCGGGTCCGGCCCCGGGGCTGGCCGCCGCCGCCCAGCCCGCCAAAGATGCGGCTGAAAATGTTATCCGAGATGCCGAAATCAAAGATTTCGCTGAAATCGAATCCCCGGAAGATGTCTTCCTGGGAAAATTTATTCCTAAAGGCCTGGGAGCCGAACTCATCGTATTCTTTTTTCTTCTCGGGGTTGCTCAGGACCGCATAAGCTTCGCTGATCTGCTTGAATTTCTCTTCGGCCTGCTTTTTATCCCCTTTGACTTTATCGGGATGATATTTCATGGCCAACTTACGGTAGGCCTTCTTGATTTCATCGGCAGTGGCATCCCGGCTCACTCCCAATATCTGATAATAATCCATTTCCGCCATAATCGTGCTCACCATTTTCTGGGGATAATTTTATTTACATTATAAGGATAGACCGATTTTTGTCAAGTCATCAGATCGCATAACATTTTATTTTTATTAGATAATTCTCTTAAGTCACCCAACCTCCCTTGAAATCTCCCTTGATTAATCTTATCCTTTCTGGTAACAATCAAATGCTATGCGCAGTATGGTAGTACCAACCCAGCGAGGAGCTGGTAATCCTAATTTTGGGTAAGGAGGTTTGGGCATGACGGCTTTGGTAGGCGGACTGGTCGCAGTGGCGCTGGGATTGATCGGCCTTGGTTTATGGTGGCGGGAGTTCCTAAGCCTGCTGGCTGGGGGCCTTCCCTTGATACTTCTTCTGGGTGGTGCTCTGGCGGTTTATTTAGGCTTCGAAGAAACCAAAGATAAGCTCTTTAAGAAACCGGAAACCCCGGCTTATGAACCTCCCAAGGCAAGTGAAGCTGAAGTGGAAAAATATAAGACGGAAGTCGATCAGCTGAAATCCGAAATCGAAGACCTGAAAAAAGAAAAAGAGTCCTGATTCCTGTGATAATTCAAGCCCCTGAGCCCGGCGCGGGTTCGGGGGCGATTTCACCGGAAGTCACCCGCACCGTTTCCCCTTCAGGAATCCGCAGAAGCAGGGCCCCATCGGGAGCCACATCTACGGCGTGACCGGAGATCGCCCGGGGTCCCTGCCGGACGGTGACCGTTCGCCCCAAGGTCACGGTATGGCGCTTCCATTCCGCCAAAATCCCGGCAAACTCCTGGTTTAAAAACCGCTTATACAGGTCCTCAAATTCCTCCAGCCAGGCCTTCAGGAGGTCCACCCGGGGAAAAGTGCCCCCCAATGTCCGAGCCAGGGATGTGGCCGTGCCCGCCAGCTCGGGCGGGAAATCCGGGTTGTTAACATTCAATCCCAAACCGACTACCACGTGGCGAATACGGTCACTCTCCGTTTCCATTTCAGTGAGGATGCCCCCCAGCTTTTTCCCGTTAACGATCAGGTCGTTGGGCCACTTAATCCCCGGCGCCATCCCTGCTACCCGGCGGACTGCCCGAACCACCGCCACCGCAGTGGTCAGGGTGATCCGGGGCAGTTCCAGGGGCGGCAGCAACGGCCGCAGCACCACGGAAACGTAAAGGCCCACCCCAGGAGGGGAATTCCATTCCCGGCCCAGCCGGCCCCGGCCGCCGGACTGGGTCTCGGCAATCACCACAGTGCCTTCCGGGGCTTCCCGGGCCGCCAGTTCCTTGGCTAAGTTATTGGTAGAGTCCAGGGTTTCAAAGTAATGCACCGGTCCATGGAGAACCCGGGTGTTCAACCCCAGCAGGACCTCTTCGGGCAGGAGCTTGTCGGGAACGGCCAGGAGGCGATAGCCGCGTCGGGGGGAGCCCTCGATGACATAGCCCCGGGCCTTGAGGCGGTTAACCCGCTTCCAGACCGCAGCCCGGCTCAGCCCCAATTGGGCCGCCAGGCGCTCTCCAGAGATAGGGTCAGCCGCATGGCGTAAGACCTCCAATACTGTGGCCAACCCTCGGCCGGGGGTTTTACTCAAGGCCACCGGCTGGTCCAGTTCTCGAGGGCGCCGATATCTGCCGTTTGAGGGAATTGTTATAAACTGCAGCTCCCAGCAGCCCTCCAGCGATAAACCCCACTACAGCCGCGGCGGGCGTGGGAGACATGAGCAAGGCGATGCACAGGCCGGTCAAGCCGTAGCCCAGGGGGATGTAAATCTGGGCCGCGCTGATCTGGCAGCCCGGCGCCAGCGCCAGGATGAGGCCCAGGGCCACCGCCGCCATAACCCACCTGGATCCCTTCAAGCTCTTTCGTCGCTGCATGACCGCTGGACTTGCTCCTCTAATACTGCCTTAAAGACGTTGCCCCAGCATCAGCACAAAGACCAGGCCCATCCCCACCTGGAGCGTCAAGGTGAGCCGGGCCAGGAGCTTTAGCCTGCCTTCCTGCAGGTAGGCTTTCCGTTTAACGAGTTCCTGGTTGACCACCGCCAGGAGGGCGAGGGGCGCCAGCCCGAACCGCCAGGGCAGAGGCGAGGCCGGGAAAATCAGGATCAGCACCAAACCAATGATGGTGAGAACATTAAAGATCGTATAAAGCAACGCCGTGGTTATCGGCTGGACCCGGGCCGCGAGGTTGCGGGGGGGTAAGGGGTCCGCCGAGCTGGGGAACCCGTAAATCAAAAACAGGTTAAAGCCGGTGAAAGTCAGGGGCAGGCCATAAAGCAGGACCTCGGTCAAAAGCTGGCCGCACTGGAGATAAAGGCCGGCGATCACCGGCAGCAGGCCAAAGCAGAGGGCGCCAACCGCCTCTCCCAGGCCCCGGCGGCTCCCAGAGGGATGGTATAAGCGCCGGTCCGCCAGCCAAAATGCAGAATCAGCCCCATAAGACCTGCCACCGCTAAGGCCGCATATGCCGTGACCTGCGGCTGTCGGGTAAAATCAAGTCTCCAAGCCGGGCATCGTCCTACCCTCGGACAAAAGGTTTCCCGGGCGGCAAAGGCTGCTAAAATCAGGGCTGACACGGCCAGGGTAGCCATTCCCAAGACCCACCCATGCAAAGGGAATCCCGACACCATCGCCAACAACGCCCCCACCCACAGAGGAAGACAACCGGCCACCAGAAAGGGCAGCGGCGGAAGCAGACTGGTCAGAAAGGCTGCGGCTGTGGCACCCATGAGAATCGTTTACTGAAAAATCCTACCTTATTTATGTCAAAAATTTTGAACAGGTCAAGGTATTTCCCAGGCTACCCTGCGCCCCGGCTGCCAGGAATTGGGTAGATTTTACGACTGGCCTCTATTTCGACTCCAGGTAGGCTATGCCCCGCCAGTCCGCTTCCGGGGGGTTGGCCAGGTACTGTTGGCACCGGGAAAGGTAAATATTCGTAGGGACATCGTCTGGAAATTTTGTTGACAGGTCTTGAAAAATCTTGATGGCTCCTGCCCAATCCCGGGACAGGTAAGCTTCGAACCCCCTGGCAAACCCGGCACAGAGATCAGCGATTCGAACCTCATCTTTCCCTGCCCTGCGCATCATCAGTTCGTAAATTACCGTTCCTTCACTCCTGCCTTTGACGGCCACGATATCCAAGGGTCTGAACCAAAATTTATCCGATACGGCTGCATAGGTCGGCCGGCTTACGATTATGTGGGTCCCATATAGTTTATTTACCCCTTCCAGGCGGCTGGCCAGGTTAACATTATCACCCATCACCGTATAATTGATCCGCTCGCTGGAGCCCACGTTGCCCACCACGGTTTCACCGGTGCTGATGCCGAAGCGGGTGTCCAGCGGAGCTTTCCCCGCGCTGATCCATTTGCGATTGAGATCCTTGAGCCTTTCCTGACAATTCAACGCGGCGTTGCAGGCATGAAAGGCGTGGTCCTCATCCGGGACCGGAGCCCCCCAGAAGGCCATAATCCCATCACCGATATATTTATCCACAGTACCTTTCTGTTCACTTAAGATTTGGGTAAGTTCATCGAAGTATTCCGACAGATGGAGCATCAGCTCTTCCGGAGCGATGCCTTCCGCGATGGTGGTAAATCCCGAAATATCAGAAAAGAAAACGGTCAACTCCCTTTTTTGGCCGCCCAGGCGAGCCTCCTCGCCGGTGGAGATGAGCTGACGCACCAGTTCGGCGGGGACATATCGCCTGAAGGCTTGCAGCCCTGACTTCATGGCCGCGATGGCATTAGTCATCAATTGGATTTCTCGGATATAGGATTTTATGCTTATTTTCTCATCGAGGTCAAAGTTCTTGATGTTATTGGTTTCTTTGGTGAGAAGCCGGATGGGCTTAGAAATACCGCGTGATATCAGTATGGCCAGAGCAATGGAAATTATTAAGATAAACAAACAAATAAGCAATGAAATCTGCATTTCATTTTTGGCTGCGCCGATAAAATCATTCTCCGGGACTACCACCCCAACCTTCCAGCGGGCTTGAAATGATTTGGGAAAATCCTGAAATGAGGCGATATACTTTATGCCCCCGGTTTCAAACACGCACCGGTTTTTCCGTTGTTCCTGGCACTTTCGAAACGCCGCCGAGATGCTGGCAACTCCCAATTCTTTGATATGCACCGGACGTAACTTCCCATCTTTTTCCTTGACGAGGCGGGAGAGATCCGGATACGCCACTATCTCATTGGTTTGGTTGAAGATAAAAGCGACCCCTGATTTGCCTATTTTCAAGTTTTTCAGGAAATGCGAGATTTCATCCAAATCCAAATCCATACCAAAAACTCCGAAAAACTTCCCGTTGGGGCCGGTTACGGGATAAGCGGCGGTAATTCCCGCTTTGCCGCCGTGGTAAAAGATATACATATCTGTCCAGTAGAGGGACCCGGATTTTTGGGCTCCTTCATACCAGGGGCGGTGACGCGGGTCATATTTTACTTTAGTGGATCTTATGGTCTTGATCACGCGGAATGATGCGTTGCGATATTTCCAGATTGCAGTGGGGGGAGAAGTTTTCCGGTTGACAACATAAGTAGCAATGGTGCCGTCCCCGAGCCGCTGGGCCATTAGATAATTTCCTTGTTGATCCCCCAAGTAAAACATCGAGGTATGAGGAAAAAATTTTAAAACTTCAACGATATATTCTTCCAAGCGATGATTATAAGTTAAAGGAAGGGCGCCGACCTCGGCGATCTTGGCACTGAACTCCACCACTCTGGATGATGGTATTAAATGATTTGTAGTTTCTTCAATGGCTGACTCAGTCACCCGGTGGATCAAATTATCAGCCATGCTTAGCATGATATTCGAATCAATATTATATCCATATATAATAATTGGTAATACCGTAATAAGTATTAAGGCGATGAAAGCTGTGAGTATTCTTACATATAAGGTATGGCTCTTGGAAAGGGGAGCTTTGCTCTGAGGTTCAGATTCCGCTAACTTTACCATCACTTGCCTCGTTTTTGTTATTAGTCTGTTTATTATGTAGAACTATCTTTATTATGACAAGCTAAATCCGACTTCAGCCTTTCCACTGAAAATCTGCCCTGAGAATCGACCCTGTCAATCCATTCGCCTTCGGAAGATATGATCGGCTCATGACCGGCTGGACTTGAGGAGAGCAAACCTTGAGGGCGCTGAGGCGAAAGAATTCGGGTTATAATAAATAATCGTTACATCTTTGCAGAATCAGGTGGGAGGCTGCTGGAGCAGAGATTAATCCATGACCAGCCAGGGTGACGCTCAGGATATGGCCTACCGGGGTTTTGAACAGGGTCCCATCCGGCCCCCCAGCGAGGCCCACAGTCTCCTGGTCCGGGTGACTCGCAACTGTCCCTGGAACCGCTGTACTTTCTGCCCGCTTTACAAGGGCGCGACATTCTCTATCCGGCCGGTGGCTCACGTGCTGCGAGATTTGGACGCGGTGTTTGAGGCAGTGCAAAAGCTCCGGCAGCAGGGCCCGGGTCCGGCTGCGCTGGGCCTGGCGGGAGGCGACCGCGGAGCCTGGATGGCGGCCAGAAACTGGCGGCGATACGGGATGCATCAGGTCTTTCTCCAAGACGCCAACAGCCTGGCGGCGCCCCCTGAAAATTTGCTTATCATCCTCCAGCATCTGAAGGCGCGCTTTCCGGAAGTCACCCGGGTGACTTCGTATGCCCGCTCCAACAGTGTCGCAGCAGTCGCTGCCGCAACTCTAGCCGCCCTCAGAGACGCAGGACTCACCCGGATTCACATCGGCATGGAATCGGGGGCAGATGCGGTCCTGAAGATGGTGCGCAAAGGCACCACCCAATGGAGGCACATTCTGGCGGGGCGCAAGGTAAAAGACGCGGGCCTGGAGTTGTCGGAGTATTACATGCCGGGTTTGGGGGGACGGCGTCACCTCGAAGCCCACGCCGAAGAAACCGCCGCGGCCCTAAACGCCATCAACCCGGATTTCATCCGGCTGCGCACCCTGGCCATCCCGCCTGACACCCCCCTTTATGAGGATTATGCCGCCGGACGCTTCGAGAAGGCCACGGATATAGAGATGGCCCGGGAACTGCTCCGGTTTCTGGTAGCGCTTTCAGGCATTACCAGCACCATCAGGAGCGACCACATCTTAAATCTCCTGCCGGAAGTGGACGGCCGCCTGCCCCAGGACCAGGAGCGCCTGATCGGGACGGTGCGCGCCTTTTTGGATCTGGACCCGGAAGTCCAGTTCCTCTACCGGGTAGGTCGACGCATGGGGTTTCTCTCAGGGTTGCGGGACCTGGAAGACCTTGATAAATTATCGCAGGTGCAGGATCTTTGCCAGAGATATGGCATCACGCCGGACAGGGTAGACGAAGTCACTGACGAGATGATGCGGCGGTTCATTTAGCTGTTTTTGCCCTTGAGGTCGATTTGTTGCGCCGGCAGGGGAATCTCTTCCTGTTTCAGACTTTTGACGGTGCCGTTTTGGTTGAAAGTCACGGACAACACCCGGGTGGTTTCGTTCAAATTGCGGGTAAAGGCGTTCACCTCGGGAATAAAGGCGCTGGCGTTGGGATAGGCGGTGGCGTAATAATAATGCCAGGTGACTTCCCCGAGCCCCTGGTCCTTATGGGTGGCGGCCAGGGGGTATCCCAGCAGAGCCCTGACATCCGCCCGGGTAGACTTGCCCGCTTCGATCTTGGAGATCACGCCGGGATCTTTAATAGCCTGGGTGCCGGCCGAAACGCAGGCATTGGCAACCAGGAGAAGAGCCATTGCCAGAACCTTGAGCCACGCGGTCATCGCTTGATCCTTAAACCAGCGCTTCATCCGGGACCCAGAATTCCCCCCGCCGAAGGCCAACACTAAATTCCTGCAAATTTTTTCAGATTCTCCTTTTTGCCCCTTCAGATTAATCCGGGCTGTTTATGCACGCAAGCAAAATCTCTCCGAGTGCAAACCGGATAAACGGCCCGTCTCTTAATACCTAAGGAGAACTAACAGGCATTATTAAACGCCCTGAATTGCGTCTTCCAACCGGACCTCAAGTTGACAGGCGCGTCGGCTTGTGGCAAGGTGGGGGTGGAAAAAAATATTACCGGGAGGCCGCCACTTGAGGCCGTTCCCTAATGAAACTTGCAGCCCGAGTGTTCAAGACCCGAGGAGAGTCTTGACCGCGCTCGGGCTGTGCATTTTTAACCGCGTTCAGGCCGGAAGTTGGGCCAGGACCTGAAGGAGGAAGGGGGGTCATGAGAACGTTTGCCATTGCCAACCAGAAGGGGGGAAGCGGCAAGACCACCACCAGCGTCAATCTCGCCGCAGCCCTGGGAGAGAAAGGCCGGCGGGTGTTGGTCATTGACCTGGACCCGCAACATTCTACCACTGCGTGGTTCGGGGTTAAAAATGCCGGCCAAGACGTGCTGGGGATTTTTTCCGACAATGGCAATATGCTGGATCTGGTGCAGGAGGCCGGCGTGGCCGGAGTTGACCTGGTGCCGTCGTCTTCCTGGCTCGTAGGAGCCGAAAAGATGCTGGCCGGGGAAGTGGGGGCCGAAACTATCATGCGCCGCAACTTGGGGCGTCTGCCACCGGACCGCTGGGACTACGCCATCATCGACTGCCCGCCTACTCTGGGGGTGCTCACGGTCAACGCCCTGGTGGCGGTGGCCGAACTCCTGGTGCCGGTGGAGGCCCACGTCATGGCTTTAAGTGGGCTGGCCCAACTGCTCCATACCGTGGAGGTTGTTCGTGACCGCCTCAATCCGGACTTGAAAATTTCCGGCATCCTGGCCTGCCGGGTGGATTCCCGCACCCGTCACGCCCGGGAGGTGGTGGAGCAATTGCGCCAGCGCTCCGGGGCCCTGGTTTACCGCACCGTCATCCGGGAAAACGTCCGGCTGGCCGAGTGTCCATCCTTCGGTCAACCCATCATCGCCTACGACGGCAAGAGTGCCGGGGCCGCGGACTATCGGGCCCTGGCCGACGAGATTATCAGCCAAGAAGGGAGTTAAACCTATGAGCAAGCGCAGCACCATCGGTGAGAACCCCCTGGATGCCCTGATCCAGGAAAATCCGCTGGATACTGTAGTACCAGATCTCTCGATAGCGGCAAAGATCGGCCGGGGGCAGCCAATTGCGGAGTTGCTCGCCGAGGTCCAGGAGCGCCTGGGGACCCTGGAAATGGACCTCAAGACCCTTAAAAATGAGGGGGCCGGAATTAAAGCCGCCGCTGAAAAAGCCTCCTCCCTGCAGGGCGTGGTCGGGGGAGTGCAAGAAGAATTAGTCCGGCTACGCCGGGATGTAGAGCAATGCCAGGCTGAAGTCGCCACCGGTCAAGCGCTGGCGGCCGAAGTGACCCGGCTTCAAGAGGAGTTGGCCCAGTTTCGGGCTGCGGCCGGCCCCGGCGATCTCCCCTGGTGGATGCGGAAAAGGAAGAAGTAAGACAGTTAATCGATCCTGATCCTCTCCTGACGACATGGCATCGGCTCAGTGCCGCCGGAGTACTGCCGGGTTCCAGCTTCGTTGTGGGACTCTTCGGTCGCGGCCCCGCCATTATGGCAAAAAATTGCCGGTCACAGATTTCTCAACCGGCCCCCGGGAATTGAGCCGTCACCCTGCTCCTGGACTTTAAGTCGCTGACTTCCCT
>JARRQO010000131.1:0-6353 GCA_037381685.1 Deltaproteobacteria bacterium
CCACCGACGGCCCCGGGTTGGAAAGCCTGATCAAACGGGGAGCCCGGGTAATCTACCTGCCGCCCACGGCCAGCGCCGCCCGTTATGCTCCCCTGGTGCTGGCCTGGGGGCGGAAGCTGAGGGTGCCGGTGGTCAGCAGCTATCCCGAAGGTTCGCACCGGGGCGGCGCGCTCTGGGTGGCCGTGGATTACCGCCGCCTGGGAGAAGATATCGGGAACCTGGCTAACCGGGTCCTGGCGGGCGCCAAGCCCCAGGCCATCCCCATCAGCCAGAAAATCCCGCTAAAGGTGGAAGCGGATGATACCTTGCTGCGGAAATGGAGCGGCTATCCGCCGGTGATAAAATAAGTTTTAATTAGATTGACTGATTCTCCAGATATAATTGTAGAGGATGATAAACCACTAAAGATTTAAGCGATATAATTATTTATTCTAAGTTAATTATGACGCTCTGTAGGAGACCTTTAAATGACCCCATCCAGGAAGTATGATCCCGCGGCCTGGCAGCCCGAGATCGTTATGGAGCGCTTTACCCTGGCCAACGGCCTCACCCTGTTCGTGCTGCCCGATCATCGTCTGCCCATCGTGTCTTTGCAGATTCACTACAAGGTGGGCTCCCGCTACGAGCTTCCGGGCATTACCGGCATTTCCCATCTTTTCGAGCACCTGATGTTTCGAGGCACCGCAACCATGGGGCCCGAGGAGTTTTCCCGCCTACTCCAGTCCAAAGGCGGCGAAATCAACGCGTTCACTACCCGGGATCACACTTCGTATTTTGAAAATCTGCCCACGGAGCATCTGCAATTGGGCCTGCAGCTGGAGGCCGACCGCCTCTTGAACCTCAAGCTGGACGACGAGAACTTCCAGCCGGAGCGCCAGGTGGTCATCAGCGAGCGGAAGCTGCGCGCGGTGGACAGCCCCTTCGGGTTGGTGGAAGAGCAGTTGTTCGCCACCGCCTATACCCAGCATCCCTATAACTGGCCGGTGGTGGGCTGGGACCAGGACCTGCACCGCCTGACCCTGGATGATTGTCTGGCCTACTACCGCAGCCACTATCATCCCGGCAAGATCACCATAATTATTGCCGGGGACGTGGAACCGGAGCAGGCCCGGAAGCTGGTGGAGCAATATTTCGGCCAGATTTCCGCCCCGCCTGCGGCCCCGGAGCCGAAAGTCGTAGAGCCGCCCCAGCGGGGGGAGCGCCGGGCCGTCGTGAAAAAGGTCTCCCAGGTGGAGGCCCTGGTGGCCGGATTTCACATCGTGGGCCTGGACCACCCGGATCTGTACCCCCTGGACCTGTTGTCGGTTATCCTGTCCGGCGGCAAGGCCTCCCGGTTCCACCAGGAGTTCGTGCGCCCGGGCAAGGCCATTGCCCTGGAGGTGGAACTGCCCCCCCTGCCCTTCTCGGCCCAGGACCCGGATCTGCTGGCGATAACCGCGGTGGCGACTCCGGGGCAGCCTTTGCCAAAGCTGGAGCAGGAACTTTGGGCTTCCCTGGAGCGGTTCCAACAGGAGGGCGTCACCTCCGGGGAACTGGCCCGGGCCAAAAAACTCTTGCGCTCTCAGGCCGTGCGTTCGCTGTCCCATAACTTTTTCCGGGGGTTGTTAGTGGGCCTGTTACACCTGAAGACCGGGGATGCGGGTTTGGCCAACCGGATTCTCAGTTCCATCGAGGCGGTCACCACAGACGATATCCATCGGGTAGCCCGGACATACCTCAAAGAAGACAACCGCACCGTGGTGGTGCTGAAGCCGGTCAGCCCGGAAGAAAGCGAAGCGTTGGGGCCGTTGGTGTGAATAATGGGAGGGGATTAATCTTACCGAAAACCGAAAACCGAAACCTGGAGTTCATATGGCATACAATCTTCCCGAAATCTACCAGGCCACTTTGCCCGGCGGCATGCGGCTGTTGGGCGTGGAGTATGACCGGGCCCCCTGGCTGAGCCTGACCTTCATGACCAAGCGGGGCGCGGAAACTGATCCGGTGGACAAACCCGGCGTGGCTGACTGGACCGCAGAACTGCTTACTTTGGGCACTGAGCGGCGTTCCCAGTTGCAACTGGCCGAAGACATCGAATCCAAGGGCGCGTCCCTGGATGCCAAAAGCGGTTGGGACGCGACGCTCCTGAACCTGGAAGGGCTGGCCGAGGATTTTTCGGAGCTGATGGACACTATGGCGGAAGTGGTCCAGACCCCCAGCTTTCCTGAGGATGAGTTCCCATTGTTGCAACAGCGGCGCCAGGCTGAGCTGGTGCACCAGCAGGATGATCCCCGGGAGATGGCCAATCTCCGCTATTTGCGCCTGTTTTTCGGAGACTCGCCTTACGGCCATGCGGTGCAAGGCGACCTGCACACCCTGGACCATTTAGGCTTGGCGGATCTTCAAAATTTCTACCGGCGGGAGTTTTCTCCGGCCACGGCCACCCTGGTGGTGGTGGGCATGAGGACCTTTGCGCGGGTCCAGGAAGAAGCCGCCCGGGTCTGGGGCTCCTGGCAGGGCCAGGGACCGGCCAGCCCGCCCTATGCGGCGACGCCGGAAAACCTGGGCGCGCCCGGCATCTATCTTTTGGACCGGCCGGATTTGACCCAGAGCGAAATCCGGGTGGGGCACCTGGGCCTGCCCCGGACCCACGCGGATTATTTTCCCCTGAAACTGGTGAACTATATCCTGGGTGGGGGCGGCTTTTCCTCCCGCCTGATGACCCGCATCCGCTCGGATTTGGGCTTCACCTACGGCATCCGCAGCAGTTTTTCCTTCCGGCGGGCTCCGGGTCCCTTCACGGTCTCCACCTTTACTCCGGCGGACAACACCGCCCAGGTGGTGCGGGAAATTCAGGCGGTGGTCACTGAAGTCCACCGCAACGGGGTCACGGCTCAGGAACTGGCAGAAGCACAAAGTTACTACGTGGGGCATTTCCCCCTGGGACTGGAAACCTCCCGGGGCATTGCCCGGCAAGTGCTGTCCATCGATCTTTTTGATTTGGGGACGGATTATTTAAAGAACTATTGTGAACAAGTCCGCAAGGTCGACCTGAAAAGCGCGGCTGCCGCGGCCCGGGATCATCTCTATCCCGATCAGTTGGTGACCCTGGTCATGGGTCCGGCCTCTCGCTGCGCCGAGTCTTTGCAGGATTTGGGGCCCCTAAAAATCCTTGAAGAAATTTAGGATACAAATTTTTTAGTTGACAAATGCCTTGCGATATTATGATATATGAATGATTTTGTGAAAAAAAGGATAAGCCCTTTGGGGACCATTTAATCGAGGGAGGAATGTTTCATGCACAAAACCCCGTTATTGGATCAACTTGAATCCGGTCCGTACCCCAGCTTTGTGAAAGATCTGAAGCGGATGGCCGAAAAGAAGACTCAGATTGACGACCTGTTAGGCCAATTAGAGAGGTCTTATAGAGACAAAGTCACTCACTGGAAACATGGCGGCATCGTGGGCGTGTTGGGATACGGCTCCGGCATCATCGGTCGCTATTCCGACCTGCCGGATGAATTTCCCGGCCTGGAACACTTCCACACCATGCGGATCAATCACCCCTCCGCGTGGTTTTACAGCACCACGGCGTTACGGGAACTCTGCGACATCTGGGATGAGTACGGCAGCGGCGTCTTGAATATGCACGGCGCCACCGGCGATATGGTCTTCCTGGGTACCACGACGGATAATTTGGAACCCTGCTTTCAGGCCCTGGCTCGCAAGGGTTGGGACATCGGTGGCTCCGGCTCCGCCATGCGCAGCCCTTCCTGCTGCGTGGGCCCGGCCCGTTGCGAATGGTCCTGTTATGACACCCTGGAGGCCTGCTACGATATCACCCAGGAGTATCAGTTCGAGCTGCATCGGCCCTCCTTTCCCTATAAATTCAAATTCAAATTCTCCGGCTGCCCCAATGACTGCGTAGCCGCTACCGCCCGGGCCGACTGTTCCATCGTCGGCGTCTGGAAAGACGACATCCGCATTGACCAGGCCGCGGTGAAGGCTTATGCCGGGGGCGAACTCAAGCCCAGGGGCGGCGGCGCCAACGTGGATAAGCTGGATGTCAAGGCCGACGTCACCGATCTGTGTCCCACCGCCTGCATGAGTTGGGATGGCAGCACCCTGAAGATCGACAACGCCAACTGCAACCACTGCATGCACTGCATCAACATGATGCCTCAGGCCCTGCGGCCCGGCACCGAAACCGGCGCCACCATCCTGCTCGGCTCCCATGCCCCCATCCTGAAGGGGCTCAGATGAGCTGGGTTATCGTGCCCTTCATGGAGATGACCCCGCCTTTTGATGAATTGAAAGAACTCGCCGGCAACATCATGGAATGGTGGGCTGAAAACGGCAAGAACCGGGAGCGGGTGGGCGAACTCATCCTGCGCCTGGGCATGCGGGCCTTCCTGGAAGCGGTGGGTCTGGAGCCGGTGCCTCAGAGCATCATAACCCCGCGGGCCAACCCCTTCTTCTTCTGGCATCAGGCGGACTTCGACGCCGAGGCAGCGGGTAGAACCTACATTAAAATTTAAGACGAATCAACATCCGAGAAACATACATCGGCAGAAGGCCGATCACGTTAGGAGGAAAAGGAACAATGGCAGAAAAGGCTGAACGTATTACTGATATTGGCCCTCCACATTATGATAAATTCTTGCCGCCCGTCATCCAGGAGAACTACGGCAAGTGGAAATATCATGAAATTCCGGAGCCAGGCGTGTTGCGGCATGTAGCCGAAAGCGGCGCCGAAATCTATTCGGTCCGCATTGCCTCCCCCCGGATTTTGACCACGCTTCAGGCGCGCGACCTGTGCGATATCGCTGACAAATACTGCGGCGGCTTTCTACGCGCCACCAGCCGCCATAACTTTGAATTCCTGGTATCCGACAAATCCCAGTTGGAGCCCCTGAAGGCCGAGTTGGCCAAGCGGGGGATCCCCAAAGGCGGCACCGGTCACTCCATCACCAACATCGTTCACACCCAGGGCTGGATTCACTGCCACACCCCGGCCATCGACGCCTCGGGAGTGGTGAAGGCGGTCATGGATGATTTGTTTGAATATTTCGGCAGCCATCAGCTGCCGGCCCAGCTGCGCATCTCTTTGGCCTGCTGCCTCAACATGTGCGGTGCGGTGCACTGTTCCGACATCGCCATCTTAGGGATTCATCGCACCGCGCCCAGGATCTTTCACGACAAGCTGCGCCACCTGTGCGAGATTCCCACCACCATCGCCTCTTGTCCCACCGGGGCCATCCGGCCTCATCCGGACAAGTCCATCAAGAGCGTGGTGGTAAACGAAGAGCGTTGCATGTACTGCGGCAACTGCTACACCATGTGCCCGGCCATGCCGCTGTTCAACGCGGAAAAAGGCGGCGTTGCCCTCTTGGTGGGCGGCAAGGTGTCCAATGCCAAGCATCCGCCCATGTTCTCCCGGTTAGGGGTGCCGTATCTGCCCAACAACCCGCCCCGGTGGCCGGAGACCGTGGCTGCCGTCCGCAAGATTGTCACCAAGTACGCCGAAGGCGCCAACAAGTGGGAACGCGTCGGCGAGTGGATCAATCGCATCGGCTGGGAAAAGTTCTTTGAGGTATGCGACATTCCCTTTACCTTCCAGCACATTGACGACTATAAGTGGGCCTATGACACTTATCGGACGTCCATGCATTTTAAATTCTAAGCAGGTGAATTAAATGGCACTCTCTAAAGAAGAATTACAGGAATACATTTACAACTTGGTGGCCAAGGCCCAGGGGAAGAAAAACCTGAAGGCCATGGACGTGCAGAGGGCCGTACTCAAAGATCATCCTGATCAGAACAAGAATGAAATCAAGTTCGCCATCAAGGACCTCATTGACAGCGGCCGCTGCGTCTATACCTATTTTGGGGGCAGCTACATCGAACTCCCCCATGAAGAAGGCGCGGCCAAGAATATCTGATGTCTCGGCCCTGTCCCCGACTGCTGCTGGCAGCTCTTCGAGGCGGGGCCGGCAAAACCACCTTGACCCTGGGGCTTCTGGCCGCCTGGCGGGACCAGGGGCGTCAGTTGGTGCCTTTCAAAAAGGGGCCCGACTACATCGACCCGGCCTGGCACAGCCTGGCAGCGGGATGCCCCAGTCATAACCTGGACCCCTTCCTCATGGAAGGGGACCAGATTTTGGCCTCGGTGGCCCGCCATGCCGACCAGGCAGATGGACTCCTGATCGAAGGCAACCGCGGCCTTTATGACGGCCTCGACATTAAGGGCACTTATAGCACCGCAGAACTGGCCAAGTTCCTGACCACGCCGGTGGTGCTGGTGGTGGAGTGTACCATGCGCACCCGCACCACGGCGGCCCTGGTGTTGGGATGCCAGCACTTCGATCCCCAGG